>JAFYPJ010000074.1 GCA_017547545.1 Clostridia bacterium
TGAAGCGATGCTTTGCATCGTGAAGTGCCTACAGGCGTGGGTGGCACACTTAACTTCACTTCGTGCGTAAGTACGATACTTCACAGCGGCATCGCCGCTGCTTCACTTGGCAAAGCCAAACTTTACTAAATAATTGCTAATTCACCGCATTTATGATACAATATGATTGAATTGGAGGTGTCATTATGTCTGAAAGTAAATTAAGAACACAGCCTATGGATTTCGCAGTATCCATCATTAACCTTGTTAAATGTCTGAAGGAAAAACTCGAGTCTATCATCTCCAACCAAATCGGCAGAAGCGGCACCTCTATCGGTGCAAATATCCGTGAAGCACAATATGCCCATGGAAAAGCTGACTTTATTTTGAAATTGCAAATTGCACTAAAGGAAGCAAACGAAACTGGTTATTGGCTGGAATTGCTTTATAAAACAAATTACATCACCGAAGCAGAATATAAAACGCTCGATACTGCTTGCACAAGTATTCGCGTTATGCTTATCTCCTCCATCAACACCGCAAAGGAGAACAGATGAAAACTCTTTATACTGCGTTTAAAGGTAAGAATAACACATCATACCAATTAGTTACCGCAATAAACGGAGAATCATTACTTTTAACAAATTCTTTTCAAGGAATCGAGAGGGATATAGCAGATCTTTGTTCCAATTATGATGCAGTGGTTATGTTTGGTGTGGATAAAACCTTGGTGAACTGCATAAGAATTGAAGGTTGTGCTGAACACAACGGAGAAACCATCTACTCAATATACGACATTAAACTTATCGCACAAAAAGGTAGTCAAGCAAAGATTACACATAATATATCTTATAATCCAACAAAATACTTTTGTAATTTTGCATATTGGCATATGCTGCATAAGGTTCCGAACACTGTTTTCATACATATCCCTTCTATTGGAGGAATGACACCTGACTTTATGAATCTTCTTATAGATTTCTTTCGTGATTAGCGATAATTTACACTACTTTTGGTCGTTTTTACCCCTATTTACACTACTTTTATTAGTCGCTCTTTTCAACGAAATAAATCCCTCGCGGGATTTGTGAAATACGCTTGGCGTGTGAAATATTGCTTAGCAATGTGAAATGCGCTGCGGTGCGTGGGGATTTATTTCATTTCACTTGATACATACATCAATATCTTAAAGGAACCGCAAAAATGAAAATTACTGTACTTACCGAAAATACATCAATAAATGAAAATATAGGATGTGAGCACGGTCTTTGTTTATATATTGAAACAGAGAACAAAAAAATTCTTTTTGATATGGGAGAAACCGATATTTTTTATGAAAATGCAAAAGTTTTGGGGATAGATCTATCCAAGGTTGACCTTGCAGTTCTTTCCCATGCTCATTGCGATCATACGGGGGGACTCGGAAAATTTCTTGAGGTGAATAACAAGGCTTTTGTATATGCAAACCAAAATGCAAAAGGTGACCAATACGGACATGAGGGTGTTTATATAGGTATTGATGCTGAATTGAAAAGTAATGGGCGCATTATATATACCAATGATACTTTTGAAATAGAAAAGGGACTTACCCTTTATTCATGCAATGAGAAGAAAAGAGAATATGAGTTTGGTTCCTTTGGTCTTTGCGAAAGAATCGGGGAAGAAATTCTGCCGGACAGATTTTTGCACGAACAATACCTTTTGATTAAAGAAAAGGATAAAAAAGTGCTTATAAGCGGCTGTTCCCATAAGGGAATATTAAACATTGCCTCATGGTTTGATGTGGATTTTATAGTTGGCGGATTTCATTTTATGCATGTTGAACCGGGCGAGATTTTAAAAGGTTATGCAAAACATCTCGGTGAAAAGAAAACCAAGTTTTTAACCTGTCATTGTACGGGTATTGAACAATTTGAATTTATGAAAAAATATGCGGAAAATATTCGATATATCAGGGCGGGAGAAAGGCTTGAGATATGAGTAACAGAGAAGATATTTTTAAAACAACTTTTCCTTTCTGGAAGGATATAGGTGAAGAAAAACAACGCTTTATTTCAGAAAACACCTTTTCTGTTTCCTATAAAAAGGGCACAAATGTTCATGATGCACAGGGTTGTTCCGGGGTGTTTATAGTTCTGTCCGGATGCCTTCGCATCTATATTATGAGCGAGGAAGGGAAGGATATTACCCTTTACCGTTTGCATAAGGGGGAAATGTGCATGCTCTCTGCCTCCTGTGTTATTCAGAGTATCACCTTTGATGTGTTTATAGATGCAGAAGAGGACAGCGAATGCTGTGTTATAGACGGAATGGCTTTTTCGCAACTCAGCGAAAGCGATCCTGCGGTTAAGATCTTTGCTCTTGAAACAGCTGTAAGCCGCTTTTCGGATGTTATGTGGGTAATGCAGCAGATACTTTTTATGAGTATGGATAAACGCCTCGCCATATTCTTATATGACGAGGCGTTGAGAACATCTTGCGATACCGTTGTTCTTACCCATGAGCAGATTGCCAAATATATGGGTTCTGCCCGTGAGGTGGTTTCCCGTATGCTTAAATATTTTTCAAATGAAGGTATAGTTGAGGTATCCCGTAAGGGGATCAAAATACTTGATAAAAAGAAGCTTCGCAATTTAGCCTTCTAAAAGCTTCAGTATTTGTGCCTTGGGACGGGCGCCGGGTGCCTTGTTTACGATCTCTCCGTTTTTAAGAACAACAAGAAGGGGAATACTGAACACACCAAACTGCTGTGCAAGCTCAGGCTCATTATCTACATTGATCTTTCCAACGATATATTCGGGATGCTCTTCGGCAATTTCTTCAATTGCGGGAGCTATCATACGGCAGGGACCGCACCAATCTGCATAGAAATCAAGGAGTATGGGTTTATCACTTTGCTTTATTTCTTCGAATAATTCTTTGTTTATATGAAGTAATGACATCTTTATGTCTCCTTTCTTTTTCTTTTGTAGTTATATTATAACCTATTTTTTGAAAAAATACTGTGACAAAGTCACAAAAGCTCCGCTTTGCGGAGCTTTTTATTTTTTCCGAAAACCGAATGGGGTTCCCCGAAACAAGCTTGCCGAGTTTTTGGGGTTCACATATATGTCGTTTTTCGAAGTCTGTCAATTTTGTCCATAGTAGGCATTTTTTCCGTGTTTTCTTAAATAATGCTTATCCAAAAGCTCTTTTTGCATTATTTCGATTGCGGGATTAAGCATTTTTGTCTGAAAAGCCATAAGTGCAAGTTCCTCAAGAACAACAGCATTATGTACTGCATTTTCCGCATCCTTGCCCCATGTAAAGGGGCCGTGGGAATTTACAAGAACGGCAGGAATATCATCGGCACTTAAATTCTTAAAGGTTTCAACAATAACATTTCCTGTTTCGGCTTCGTATTCGCCTGCAATTTCCTCGGCGGTCATCTTGCAGGTGCAGGGAATGTTACCGTAAAAATAGTCACCGTGGGTGGTACCAAGGGCGGGAATATCCATACCTGCCTGCGCCCAGGATGTGGCATTTCGGGAATGGGTATGAACTATACCGCCGATATTGGGAAATGCCTTATATAAAACAAGATGAGTGGGTGTATCCGAGGAAGGCTTCCGGTTACCCTCAATAATGTTACCCTCAAGATCAACTATAACCATATCTTCTACTGTCATAGTGTCATATTCAACACCGCTGGGCTTGATTACAACAAGCCCCTTTTCGCGGTCTATTGCCGAAACATTTCCCCATGTAAAGGTTACAAGACCGTAACGGGGGAGCTCAAGGTTTGCTTTAAATACTTTTTCTTTTAACTGTTCTAACATTGTTGTAATTACTCCGTAATTTAATGAATAATTGTGGTAGATTTTTGCCGCGGCAAAAATCTTTTTTATTATATAGGAAATTACTACGCCTCGTGAGATTGAAAAATCGGTTAATCACTAACGGTTGGGCGGAATTGTGTGCAGCACTTGCTGCTTTTTGATTTCCTTTAATCTCATATAATCACTTCAACTGCTTTTTTCTCAACTTCGATGAGCTTTTTATATTCTTCCATATAGGAGTTAAATCCGGCAATATCTTCGGTAGCGGGGGCAAGGGTTGTGCCGTCAACATTGGCAAAAACCGTATCCGAAAGGAATTTTCCAAGGGTGAGATCCTTTGCCTTTTCGTCGGCATAAGCCGCCAAAAGTGCCATACCGTAGGGGCCGCCTTCCCCTGCGGTCTGCATACAGGTTACGGGAGCGCCAATGGCCGCCGCCATATATTTCTGACCGACCACGGGGGTTTTGAAAAGTCCGCCGTGGGCAGTCATAGAGTCTATCTTAACCTTTTCCTTTGCTAATATTTCCATACCCATATTAAGGGTTGCCATGGTGGAATAAAGGGTGGAACGGAAGAAGTTTGCAAGGGTAAAGCGGGAATCGGGACGGCGGATAACCATAGGCCTGCCCTCGTCAAGGTGGGTAACACCCTCACCTGCCATATAGTTGCAAACAAGAACACCGCCGCAGTCTGCATCCCCTTCAAGGGATTTTTCATAAAGCTTTGTGTAAAGCTCTGCAGGATTGGGTTTGGTACCGAAAAGGGAAAGTGTTTCATCTAAAAGGGAAACCCAAGCATTGGAGTCGTTTGTACAGTTATTGCAATGAACCATAGCAACGGGAGAACCTGTTGGAGTGGTGATAACGTCTATTTCCTCATAAATATTTTCAAGGTTCTTTTCAAGCACTACCATGGAGAATATGGATGTTCCCGCCGAAACATTACCTGTTCGGGGAGCAACAGAGTTTGTTGCCACCATACCTGTACCTCCGTCACCCTCCGGAGGAGCAAACCGAGTGCCAACGGGGAGAAGATTATTTATAAGCTCAGCGCCCTCTTTTGTAAGCGCACCTGCATTTTCTCCTGCGCATAAAACCTTGGGAAGAAGGTCGGTAAGAGGTTTTGAAATACCCTTTGAGGTAAGAAGGGCATTGAATTTTTCAACCATTTCTTTGTCATAGCAAAGCTCTTCGGGATCAATGGGGAAAATACCCGAAGCTTCGCAAATACCAACGGCATTTACTCCGGTGAGCATATAGTGGATATATCCCGAAAGGGTGGTGATGTGAGCAAGACGGCAAAGATGCTCCTCGCCGTTCAAGATCGCCTGCCAAAGATGAGCAATACTCCAGCGCTGCGGGATATTAAAACCAAAAAGCTCTGTTAACTGCGCTGCCGCTTCTGCTGTTATGGTGTTCTGCCAGGTACGGAAGGGTACAAGAAGATTCCAATCCTCGTCAAAGGCAAGATAGCCGTGCATCATACCCGACACACCGGCACAAGCAATATTTTCACGGTCCTCTACGGCAGAAAGAGCCGCCTTTAAGCCTGTCCATGTCTCGGAGATATCGTAAGTCCATATACCATTTTCAAAGGATGACTTCCAGGTATAGTCTCCACTTGATACGGGAGCATAATTTTCATCTATACATACTGCTTTTATTCTTGTTGAACCAAGCTCAATACCAAGATATTTTTTCATTTTGTACCTCTGCTATTAGAAAGTATTTATATTATTAGCTTGAATTATAAACATTATTAAGTATATTTCACAGTTGATATTTTAAAACAAAGTTATACATAACTCTTATCAATATTTATAACCGCGTTATAGGTTTTATCAATTGTTTTAATGATTTTTTCTATATCTTTTTTTATTTCTTTATCGGTTTTTTGCATATTGTAAGGGACAACCACATCAAAAATGACATTTGTGTGGGTTGGGCCTTGAACCATTCTGAAATCATGGAGAGTAAGTCTGTTATCAATTACGGTGATAAGAGAGCTGATCTTTTCCTTTGCCTCCAAAATTGTTTCGTCATTTGTAACAATGGGATCCATATGAATAACCGCATCGCAGTTGAGTTCTGAGCGTAGCTTCATTTCAATTTCATCTATCATATCGTGGGCAACAAGTATGTCTACATCCGATGCTACCTCGGCATGAAGTGATATCATTGTTCTGCCGGGGCCGTAATCATGGACTATAAGATCATGAATACCGGCAACGCCCTCATAGGAATACACGATATTGGATATTCTTTCAATATATTCTTTTCCGGGAGGGGTTCCCAACAAGGGATCTATAGTTTCTTTTGCGGCACGGATGCCTGAAAAGAGGATAAATGCTGAAACTAAAATACCGCAGTATGCATCAAGATTCAATCCTGTGAATTTTGATATAATAAGGCAGATAAGAACGGCTGAGGTTGCAATGCAATCGCAAAGACTGTCTGTAGCCGTTGCCTTCATGGCGGCAGACGATATCTTTTTTCCTATACCGAAGTTATATACAGCCATATATGTTTTTACAAGAATGGATATACAAAGAATGATCAGCGTAACTATTCTGAATTCTATTTTTTCGGGATTTAATATTTTTTCTACCGAACCCTTGCCTAATTCAAATCCAACAAGAATGATAAGCATTGAAACAACAAGACCTGAAATATATTCAATTCTGCCGTGGCCAAAGGGATGGTCCTCATCCGCCTTTTGATTAGCAAATCTGAAGCCCAAAAGGGTTACAATAGAGCTTGCCGCATCGGTTAAGTTGTTGAATGCATCCGAAATAACAGATATTGCACCGCTGATAATTCCGGCAAAAAGCTTGATCCCGAAAAGAATAACATTGAATATTATTCCCATAATACCGCAAAGTGTTCCGTATGCTGTGCGTACATCATTTGATTCGGCATTATTTCTGTCCTTTATAAAAATTCTTGCTAATATCGAAATCATAATATCTCCGTTTCAAAATTTTATTTATATCTTAAACTGTATCCGCACCTTTGGCAAAGAGGCTCGCAAACCTTTTTTTGTTCAAAGGATCTTTTGAGATCTTCTGCTCTTTTTGAAGAAAGGATTTCTTCAAGAGAGCTTTTGAAAATATTTCCCAAATTTATGCTGCCCTCTGCATCGAGGCAGCAGGGTACAACGGTACCGTTTGAAAGAATTCCTATCTGGTCACGAAGTCCGTAGCAGGAATGCTCATTTCCTTTATACTCACCCTCAGCATCCGGCCACTCAAAGCGTTCCCCCCATTCCAAAAAGAGCTTTTCTTTGATCTTATATCCCGAATATATCTCTTTCCAATTGGAATTTTCATTTTCGTCAAAGGCAGTATGCATTTTGGAAATTATCATAGAATTCATTTTTTCCTCACCGCCCAGATTCCAAAGCCGCAGAACCGAAATTATTCCGTTAGCCGATGCTTCTTTGCAAAAATCAAAGCAACTGTACAAATAGTTTTCAAGGGGGATTCCTATGTTATTTGCCTCGTAGCAATGGAGAGAAATGCTTACCTTGAAAAGAGCTTTTGCCGAGAGAAGTATATCCTTTTTCTTTTGCAAAAGAGTACCGTTTGTGGTCAAAATCACCTTGAAACCAAGGTTGTTTGCAATTTCAAAAAGCTTTTCAAGTTCCGGGTGTAAAAGAGGCTCGCCCATAAGGTGAAAATAGAGATAATCTGCAAAAGAGCGCAGCTTTTTTGCCCCTGTTAAGAATTCATCGGGAGTTACAAAGCGGATATCTCTTTTTGTACCGGGACAAAAGCTGCAATTCAGATTACAGGCATTTGTTATTTCAAAAAACGCTTTATTGACCATATTTTTCTCCAAAGCTGAATATTACATATATTATATATTATTTTACATGAAATGTCTATACCTCTTTAGCATTGATTTTTTGTTAAAATGATGATATAATTTTCACAGTAATATTTAAGGAGTAATTATATGAAAAAGAATATTGGTGCAAAAGCTATGCTATACCCTATGCCGGTGCTTATAATCGGCAGCTATGACGAAAATTATATTCCCGATGCAATGAACGCGGCTTGGGGAGGTATAAGCGAGGAAAAGGAGATTTCTATTTGCGTTTCCCCCGAACACAAGACCACCGAAAATATTTTAAAGCGCAGCGCATTTACCGTTAGCTGTGCCGATGCAAAAAATGTTGTGGAGGCGGATTTTGTTGGTTTGGTTTCGGCAAACGATATGCCCGATAAGATCGAAAAATGCGGCTGGAATGCAGTTAAGAGCAACAATGTTGATGCACCCCTTTTTGACGAGCTTCCCTTTACTCTTGAATGTAAGCTTATTTCCTATGATGAGGAAAGCTGCCGTTTGGTGGGTGAAATTGTAAATATTGCGGTGGATGAGGAGATCTTGAATAACGGCAGGATAGATCTGACAAAGTTTAAACCGATAGTTTATGATTCCTCCAATCATAATTACCTGACCTTAGGAGAAGCGGTGGGCAAAGCATTTTCGGACGGAAAAAAGATTAAATAAGGGGAAATTTATGTTTGATTTTAAAGGTAAGGTTGCCGTTGTAACAGGCGGAGCCCACGGTATAGGTCTTTGTATTTGCGAAAGATTCAAAGAATACGGAGCAGATACGGTTTCGGTTGATATAAATGAACCCTGTACTTTTAAAGGAGATATTTCGGATAAAGATACTCTTGAAAAAATTGCGGAATTTGTTGTAGAAAAGTACGGTAAAATAGATTTTTTGATAAATAATGCTCCTCCCCCTTCCTTCGGTATTGAAAATGCCGGCTATGAGGACTTTGAAAATGCAATGAGGATAGGAGTTACCGCCCCCTTTTATCTTTCCAAGCTCTTTTCTACCTATTTTCGGGAGGGCGGTGCTATAGTTAATATTTCTTCCTCCCGTGACCGTATGAGTCAGCCGGGAACCGAAAGCTATACTGCCGCAAAGGGCGGAATTTCTGCACTTACTCATGCTTTGGCTATCAGTTTTGCGGGAAGAGTCAGGGTGAATTCTGTTTCACCCGGCTGGATAGATACCTGTAATAACGAATTCGGCGGTGCCGATGCACTGCAGCAGCCTGTTGGAAGAGTTGGAAAGCCTTTGGATATTGCAAATGCTGTACTCTATCTTTGCAGTGATATGGCGGGTTTTATTACCGGTGAAAATATCTGTATTGACGGCGGAATGACAAAACAGATGATATATCACAATGACTACGGCTGGAAGCTTGAAAAGTGATTATTTCATAATGCAAATATGATATACAAAACTGCCCCCGATTTCGTGCTATTTTTCGGTGCGGACAAATAACACGAAATGAGGCGAATTTCTATTAAGTAAAAAAGACTGTTGTAAGTCGGAAAAATACGGCTTGCAACAGTCTTTTTTTACTTTTCTTCTTCATCAAGATTTTCAAGTGCTACACGTACAGCTTCAATTACAAATGCGGAAAAGGTACACTCTTTTCCTTGAATGGCATTTTCAACATTTTCTATAATGTCATTAGGAAATCGAATTGTTTTATTTGTAGTAGACGGTACTTTAGGAATTTTAAACTTTTTCATAATTACCTCAAGAAATGTATTACAAATGTATTGCATTTGTAATACTATTGTAATATAATAAAAGCAACAAATATGCATTGCACAAGCAATGCCGGAAGAGGTTGATTATGATTTGCGAAAATGTATTTTGTGTTTACAATCATAATAATAGATGTATTGTAAATGAACCGGAGTTGGATATTATGGGTATGTGCAGGGCTTGCGTGTATGTTGAGCCGGATGCAGAGTATATAAAATGTTTGAAAATCAAGATGTTAAAAAACTGGGGCGATGATGATCTGGCAGAAATATACTATAAAGATAAAAAAGCGCCGCCGGATACACCGAACTCTGCCCCGACCTTGTGTGATTAAGTGATTCTTAAATTTCACAAAGTGGAGCAAACAACAAAAAAACCGACAGATTTTTCAGTCTGTCGGTTTTATATTTCATCGAAAGAGTGATCGCTGATTACTTCTTGAGAGCGATAGAAGCCTTAGCCTTAGCAGCAATATTTTCTGCGGTAAGACCGTAGAGTTCAAGAAGGGGAGGAACCTTACCGGAACGGCCGAACTGGTCTTCAACACCTACGCGGAGCATAGGAACGGGGTAAGCTTCACAAAGAGCTTCTGCAACTGCAGAACCGAGACCGCCGATAATGTTGTGTTCTTCAGCAGTAACAACACAGCCTGTCTTCTGAGCAGACTTGATGATGATGTCGCGGTCAAGGGGCTTGATGGTGTGGATGTTGATAACTTCTGCATCAATACCTTCGTTTTTAAGGAGTTCCTTTGCTTCAAGTGCCTTATGAACCATAAGACCTGTAGCAACTATGGTAACATCCTTACCTTCGCTCATCATAACACCCTTGCCAAGCTCAAACTTATAGGTTGCAGGATCGTAAAGGGTGGGGATTGCAAGACGGCCAAAACGCATATAAACGGGGCCGTAGTAGTTAATAGCTGCTTCAACACAAGCTCTTGCTTCAACAGCATCAGCAGGGTTGATAATTGTCATACCGGGAATGGTACGCATTGTAGCAATGTCTTCGTTACACTGATGGGTTGCACCGTCTTCACCAACAGAGATACCTGCATGTGTAGCACCGATCTTAACATTGAGGTGAGGATAACCTATCATGTTTCTAACCTGTTCAAATGCTCTGCCGGCCGCAAACATTGCAAAGGTGGAAATAAAGGGAACCATGCCGGTAGAAGCAATACCTGCCGCTACAACTGCCATGTTACCTTCTGCGATACCGCATTCAAAATGTCTGTCGGGGAACTTCTTCTTGAAAACACCGGTCTTTGTAGCCGCTGCAAGGTCAGCATCAAGAACTACAAAATCATATTTATCGCCAAATTCAGCAAGCGCGTTACCGTACGCTTCTCTGGTTGCTATCTTATCTGCCATTATCCGGTACCTCCTTAGTTATTGGCAGTAAGCTCTGCTACTGCCTGGTCATACTGTTCTTTGTTGGGAGCGGAGCCGTGCCAGCCAACCTGGTTTTCCATAAAGGAAACGCCCTTGCCCTTTGTGGTCTTACAAACTACGCAAGTGGGCTTGCCGCTTGTAGCCTTGAAGTTTTCAACAGCTGCTTCGATTTCGTCGAAGTTGTGACCGTCTATCATAACAACGTTCCAGCCAAATGCTTCAAACTTCTTATCAATAGGAGTGGAGTCCATAACCTCTGCAATAGGACCGTCGATCTGGAGACCGTTCCAGTCTACAAATGCACAGAGATTGTCAAGGTCATAGTGGCCTGCAAACATTGCAGCTTCCCAAACCTGACCTTCACCGAGCTCACCGTCACCGAGAACGGTAAATACTCTGTAATCCTTATTCTTGATCTTAGCGGCAAGTGCCATACCGCAAGCAGCGGAAATACCAAGACCGAGAGAACCGGAAGACATATCAACACCGGGAGTACCCTTCATATCGGGGTGACCCTGAAGATAGCTGTCAACATGACGGAAGGTTTTGAGATCTTCCTTGGGGAAGAAACCTTTTTCTGCCAATGCACCGTAAAGTGCGGGAGCTGTGTGTCCCTTGGAGAGTACAAATCTGTCTCTGTCCTCCCAGTTGGGGTTCTTTGCGTCAACATTCATTTCCGCAAAGTAGAGATATGAAAGAATATCAGCTATTGAAAGTGAACCGCCGGGATGACCGGATGCTGCACTGTGTACTGCTTCAAGAGCGCCGAGTCTGATATTGTTGGCATGCTCTTTAAGCATTGTCAATTTTGCCTGTTCCATTTTATCCTCCTGAAATATATATAATTATAATTTTTACATTATCTTCTACATTATACTACTATTCTACCCACTTTGTCAATTATTTAAGTGAATAATTTAAAATTTACTATAATGATATATTTGACGAAATAAAAACTACAACGTGAAAGGAGCGATTTTAAGTATACAAAAATACTATCACTACATTGATATAGTTTGTGCGGTATTCATTTTTTGAATTAGTTTTTTTGAATCAAATAAAGTTGACAAAAGCGTAATTATTATATATAATTTAACTAATAATATTTTTACTATGAGGTAATTAAAATGATTTCAAGAAAACAGTTTGGCACAATGCCCGATGGCAAGGCTATTTTTGCTTATACAATGACCAACACAAGCGGTGCTTCCGTTAAGATAATGGAATATGGCGGAATCATCATTGATATCTATGTTCCCGATAAAAACGGCGATTTTGCAGATGTTACCTGCGGTTACGAAACTCTTGAGGATTATATCAAGGGCGACCAGAACCAGGGCGCACTTATCGGCCGTTACGGTAACCGTATCGGCAAGGGCAAGTTCACTCTTAACGGCAAAGAAATTCAGCTTAACTTAAATGACGGTAATAACCACCTTCACGGCGGTCCTACAGGCTTCGGCACCCGTGTTTGGGCAAGCGAATGTGAGGAATGTGAAGGCTATGACAAGCTCACTCTTACCCTTCATTCTCCCGACGGTGACGAAAACTACCCCGGCAATCTTGATGTTACGGTAGTTTATACATTTAACGAGGAAAACGAGCTTACAATCGATTACACCGCAACCACAGATAAGGACACACTCTGCAACCTTACAAACCATGCATACTTTAACCTTGCAGGCTTCAACGGCGGTGATATCTGCAATCATAAGATAATGATAGATGCAGACAGATACACCGAAACAGATTCCGAGCTTATACCTACAGGCAATCTTCCCTCGGTTGAAGGCACAAAGTTTGATCTGCGCAAGCCCACAATGCTTACCGAATACTATGACGATAACTTCTGCGTAAACGGCGAAGGCTTCAGACAGATAGTTGATGTTGTTGACACCGTATCCGGCAGAGGTATGAAGGTTTATACCGATCTTCCCGGTGTTCAGCTCTACACAGGCGGATTTATGGGCGGTGATATTCTTTATAAGAGAGGCGTTAAGTCCCAGCCCCACCATGCGTTCTGCCTTGAAACCCAGTGCTGGCCCGATTCTCCCAACCACGAAAACTTCACAAACACAGTTCTTCGCGCAGGCGAAACCTACAGAACAACAACCAAATATTCCTTCTATTTTGTTTGATAATCAAACGATTTTTTGAATTTCATCATATAATCATCACATTTTGTGTGTAAACTATTCTCATAACACCAAATATCTCTATTAAGAAAGAGGGAATAAAATGGATAAAAATTATAATAATGAACCATTTGAAAACGGTTTTACCAATTCCAACGAGGAAGATACTGCCGATGTAACAGAAGTGTTAAATAATTCTTCGGCAGCTTCGCAGGAAGAAACAAAGGTAAAGTCATATGTTGAGATGACCGACCAAAGCAAATGGGATAAGCCGGAAGGACCTATTCACGGCGGCATAAAAACCACCCATGTTTCGGATGCTTCACAAATGCCCCAGGGAGAAAAATCCACCTATTCATATACCAGAAGTGCAAATCCCGATATCAGCAAGGATTCAAACGAGCCTTACAGAAGACCTGCATTTACTCCCGGTGTAAATACCGCATACACAGGTACAAACACGGCATATACAGGCTCAACACCCCAACCCCAAGGCTCCTATTCCTATACTCCTCCTCAACCCAAAGCCGCAAAAAAGAAAAAACCGAAAACAAAGATAACAGGTACAATGGTTATACTTATGCTTGTGTTCAGCATGGTATTTTCGGGTATCTGGAGTGCAGTTTTCTTTATAGGCGGTAATGTGATCGAGTCGGTTATAGACGGAGAAGAGGTTGAGATCAAGAACTCCATAATCGGTAAAAAAGAATCCAATGATCCCATGAATTCCAAAGAATCCAAGGTAGTTGTAGATCAGGATGCAAAGGGTGTTGCGGCGGCGGTTAATATAGCGGCAGACTCTGTTGTGGAAATTAAAACAGAGGTAGTAACCACAAGCTTCTTCTACGGTGAATATGTACAGAGCGGTGCGGGAAGCGGTGTTATTATTGATGCCGATGCAGGTTATATCATAACCTGTGCTCATGTTATAGACGGAGCCTCCAGCGTAACGGTAACTCTTAGAAACGGCAAGGAATATTCCGCAAAGGTTATCGGAAGCGATACTCAGACAGATATAGCGGTTATTCAGATAGAAGCGGATAATCTTGTAGCTGCTGCAACCTATGATTCGGATAAATTGGTAGTGGGACAGACTGCAATTGCTATCGGTAATCCTCTTGGAACTCTCGGCGGTACCGTTTCCAGCGGTATAGTAAGTGCTCTTGACCGCGAAATAACCATAGACGGTCAGGAATACAACCTGCTTCAGGTAGATACCTCCATAAATCCCGGTAACTCCGGCGGCGGTCTCTTTGATATTGCAGGTAATCTTATAGGTATAGTAAATGCAAAGTCCGGCGGTGCAGACGGCGGAACAACAATCGAAGGCCTCGGTTTTGCAATTCCGATAAATCAGGCACTTGAAGTTGCAAATGACCTTGTTGAAAAGGGTTATGTTGGCGGCAGAGTATATCTTGGTATAAATGTATATGAAATTACAGAAAGCACCACGCAGGTAGATCCTAATATTTACGATTATATCTACGGAACAGGCGTATACTTTACTGAATATCAACCGGGACAGAACGGCGACTTCCTTTACGGTGATAAGATCATTGCCATAGACGGAAGCGAGGTTTCCACAAGAAACGAGATCCTTTCCATCTTAAACGATTATTCTGTTGGTGATGAGGTTACGGTTACCGTTTCCAGACTCAACAGCGATATGGGACGCCGCAGAATGGTAGACGTTAAAGTAACACTTATAGAAAACGTCCCCGAAAAGTAAATTTTATAGGGCGGCGTAATGCCGCCCTTGATTTTGTAAGGAGCTATCAAGAAAATATATGTACAATATTCTGATTTGTGACGATGAAATAATGATAAGAAAGCTCATACGCAAGTATGCTGAATTTGAAGGTCACAGTGTAACCGAGGCGGCAAACGGTATGGAAGCGGTAATGCTTTGCAGAAACAATGAGTATGATATTATAATTATGGATATCATGATGCCTGAATTAGACGGTTTTTCTGCCTGCCGTGAGATACGCAAGGATTCATTTGTTCCCATAATAATGCTTTCTGCCCGCGGTGAGGAATACGATAAGATAAACGGCTTTGAATTGGGTGTTGACGATTATGTGGTAAAGCCCTTTTCTCCAAAGGAGCTTATGCTGAGAATAGATGCGATAATGCGCAGAACGGTTAAAAACACCAATGTTAACGAAGTAATTACCATAGATTCTCTTGTGGCAGACATCACGGCAAGAACCGTTACAATAGACGGAGTGCGCATAGAAATGTCTCCCAAGGAATACGATCTTTTCTTTTACATGATAGCCAACAGGAATATTGCCCTTACCCGCGAAAAGCTTATCACCGATGTATGGGGCTATGATTTTTACGGTGATGACAGAACTCTTGATACGCACATAAAGCTGCTTCGCCGTTCTCTTGGCGAATACAGCAAGCATATAGTTACATTAAGAGGGGTAGGTTACCGTTTTGAAGCATAAATCTCCGAATAATAAGGGACTCAGCATAAAATGGAAGGTATTTTTATATCTTCTCATTTTTGCGTTATTGATAGCATTGGTTCTTTGGCTTTGCCAGGTTGTTTTTCTTGACAGGATATACAAATCGGTAAAAATAAAAGAAATTAAGGACGATGCGGAAAAAATAGTAAGGAATATCAATGCAGAGAATACGGGAGAAACGGTGGAAAAGGTGGGCTCTTCCCACAACAGCTGTATAAGTGTTCTTGTTATGAGCGAAAGAGGCTTTGTTCCCAAATACTATTATCACAGCTTTAACAGCTGTGTTGTACACAATATTTCCGCAATGAATTTGGAGCAGCTGTATAACAGCGCACTTTTAAACGGCGGAACAAACATTCAGCGGTTTCTTTTTGATCCTCAAACCCGCAGATATATCGGGGTTGAAGGCGATCTTTTTGAAAAAAGCGAGCTTTCGGAAAGTGAAAAGCTGCCTGAAAATATAATTTACTCGGTTACGGCAAAAAGCAGCGAGGGGCAAGAAATATTTATACTTATCAACAGTGAGATATCCCCCTTGGATGCTACTGTAAATACCATAAACAAGATACTCATTTTTGTAACCTTTCTTCTTGTTTTTCTTTCGATGATACTTGCACTTCTTATCTCACACAGGGTAACAAAGCCTATAAGAAGCCTTACAAATAAAGCATCAGAGCTGGCAAAGGGAAATTACGGTGTGGCATTTGAAGAAAAGGGGTATTCTGAAATATCACAGCTTGCCGACACCTTGAACTATGCAAAAACCGAGCTTTCGCGGGTGGATACCCTCCGCCGTGAGCTTATTGCAAATATATCCCACGATCTTCGCACTCCCCTTACCATGATCGGAGGCTACAGCGAGGTAATGAGGGATATTCCGGGAGAAAACACTCCGGAAAATATACAGGTTATAATTGACGAAACTAAGCGTCTTTCTTCTTTGGTAAATGATGTGCTTGATATTTCAAAGCTTGAATCGGGAAATATTGAATTGGCTGCAATGCCCTTCAATATTACAAAAAGTACCGAAAAAATTCTTTGGAGATTTGCAAAGCTTTGCGAAAAGGACGGCTATAACATTGAATTTTTCTATGACAGAGAAGCTTATGTTTTTGCTGATGAAACAAGGATAACTCAGGTTATATATAATCTTGTGGGTAATGCCATAACCCACACCGGAGAAAGCAAACGGATAATAGTTCGGCAAAAAACAGATAAGGCAAAGGTGCGCATAGAGGTTGAAGATTTCGGTCAAGGAATTGAACCCGAAAAGCTTCCGGATATATGGGAAAGATATTATAAGCTTGAGGGTGAACACAGGCGCGCGGCAATAGGAACCGGTCTTGGCTTGTCTATTGTAAGAAACATTATGGAACAAAGCGGCGGTGGCTACGGAGTATCCAGCACTGTTGGCAAGGGTAGCGTTTTCTTTATAGAAATGCCCCTTTATCTGAACGGAGATAACAAAGATGAACAATAGCTTTATCAAAGAAAATAAAAACGGCGTGGTATATTTCAGATGCACTGAAATTTCCACGCCAAACGGCTTTTCTACAAGATTGGGCGGTGCTTCGGTGCAGCCCCACCTTAAAAGTATGAATCTTGGTAAAAACTTAGGCGATGATCCTGTGTTGGTTGAAGAAAATTACAGGAGAATGGGGCAGGCAATAGGATTCAATGAAAAAAATATAGTTTTTACCAATCAGATACATTCAAATACCGTAAAATATGTTGTAGAAAAGGACATAGGAAAAACCTATGACTGCGACGGATTTGTTACCGATAAAAAGGATGTGGTTTTAGCGGTTCGTACCGCAGACTGCGTGCCTATACTCCTTTATACAAAAGGGGTGGTGGGTGCAGTTCATGCCGGTTGGCGTGGAACTGCAGCCTCCATACAGGCAAATGCAGTAAAAGAAATGGTGAAATTGGGTGCAAAGCCGCAGGAAATAAAGGTTGCAATAGGTGCATGTATTCATAAATGCTGTTATGAGGTCGGCACTGACTTTTGTGATACTCTTTATGAGCTTTTAGGCAGGGAATTTGCTTCCCGCCATATAGAAAAAAGAGGAGCTTCTGTATACTGCGATCTTGTTTCTTTGAACCGCGAAATGCTTGTTATGGCAGGGGTAAAAGAGGAAAATATCTTCTGCAGTGATGACTGTACCTGCTGTAACAGCGATTTATATTTTTCTCACAGAGCCTCAAAGGGTAAAAGAGGTGTAATGTCGGCATTTATTTCTCTGTAATTCATAAAATATACACATTGATATACTATAATATAAGGTACGAATTTTATTTTGACTCTCGAAACTAAAGAAAGGAACAATCCGTTTTCGGAATTGTATTAAAGAAGATGATCAAGGTTGAGAATCTGGTGAAGAAATACGGCACAAAGGTGGCAGTAAACGATATTTCCTTTACCGTGGGAGACCGCGAAATAGTAGGCTTCCTCGGCCCGAACGGCGCGGGTAAATCCACCACCATGAATATATTAACGGGATATCTTTCATCTACCTCAGGCAAGGTTGAGATAGACGGTCAGGATATTCTTGAAAACAGCAACAAGGCAAAAAGCTCAATAGGCTATCTGCCCGAAATACCGCCCCTTTATATGGATATGACGGTTAAGGAATACCTTAATTTTGTATACGAATTAAAGGGATGCAAGTTGAACCGCAAAAAGCATATTCAGGAAATATTGAATGTGGTTAAGATAGAGGATGTTTATAACCGTCTTATAAGAAATCTTTCAAGAGGATACCGTCAGCGTGTGGGTATTGCCCAGGCACTTATAGGAAATCCCAAGGTGATCATTCTTGACGAGCCCACCATAGGTCTTGATCCCAAGCAGATAGTTGAGGTAAGAAACCTTATAAGAACCCTTGGCCGTGATCATTCCGTGATATTAAGTACCCATATTCTTTCAGAGGTACAGGCGGTTTGTGACAGGATAGTTATAGTAAACAAGGGCAGAGTTGTAGCAGACAAGCCTACCGATGAAATTTCCGAAAGCTATACGGGAAAACGCCGCCTTGAAGCAAAAATATGCGGCAATCCCAAGGAGGTACTCAATGCTCTGAGAAGCTTGCAGGGAGTTACGAAGGCAGAAGCGCTTTCACAGCATGAGCTTGATGCCACCACATTCATTATAGAAAGTGAGCCCGGCATTGATATAAGAAAACCCCTGTTTAATCTTCTTGCTTCAAAGAATATGCCCCTTGTAGGTTTAAAGGAGCTCGGCATGAATCTTGAAGATATCTTTATTTCATTAACCAACGATCCCACAAAGGCCCCCGCCAGAAAAGGCTCTGTTGTAAAAAGAGCTTCGGCCGGTAATAACCAGAGAAAGGAGAAATAACCGTGGCAGCTATTTATAAAAGAGAGTTACGCGCATATTTTACTACAGGTATAGGATATGTTTTCTGCGCTGTATTTCTTGCAATAACAGGTTTCAGCTTTTCCATGTTTACCATGCAATATGCGGTGGGCGGAGAAAAAATGGATCTTCCCATGTACTTTTTGATAGTTATTCTGGCAATGGTGGTTCTTCTTCCTCTTTTGACCATGAAGTCCTTTGCCGAGGATAAGAAGCTCAAAACCGAACAGCTTATTTTAACCTCACCCGTTTCCCTTATGTCTATGGTGAGCGCAAAGTTTTTTGCGGCATATACGGTTTTTGCGGGTACTCTTATCGTAAGCAGTTCATATTTTCTTGTGCTTTCATTATACGGTGAGCCCACCTATTCCATAATTTTCGGATATCTTATAGGTATTCTTCTTTTGGGTGCAGCTTTTTGCGCGGTTGGTATTTTTATATCCTCCCTTACCGAAAATCAGCTTATTGCTGCTGTGGGAACAATTGCCGTTCTTATGATAATGATTGCTTCAAGCATGCTTAATAATTTTATCGATTCCGCAGTTGTTCGTACGGTGCTTAGCTGGATATCGGTATATTCAAGATTTTCCAACTTTACTTACGGTCTTTTCGATTTCTCTGCACTTTTATATTATATTTCAATCTGCTTTGCTTTTCTTTTCCTCACGGTACGCGTGTATGAAAAGCGCAGATGGGAATGAGAAGGGGGTTGTATATTATGATGAATAACAAAAAACTCAAATACGGCTCCTTTGCCGTGGCATTTACCGTTATGGTTCTTGCAGTTCTCATTCTTGTTAACTTTGTTTTTGCCGCAATTGCGCAGAACAAGTCTCTTTATGTGGATATGACTAAGGAACAGCTTTATTCTGTATCCAAGGAAGCTGATGCTATATATTCCACCTTGGGTGAAAAGGAAATTGAAATAATATTTTTCACCGAATTTGATAAAATGCTCAACAATAAAACCCAGAAGCTTGTATATGAATATGCAAACAAGCTTTCCGAAAAGTATGATTTTATAAGCGTTGATTATATTGATGTTATAGAAAATCCTACCGAGCTTGAAAACCGTCTTCCCGGTGTTTCAAAGGTTTCATTTACCGATGTTGCCATAACAAACGGTCAGGATTTCAGAAAGTATTCCGTAGAAAAGTTTTTCACAATAGATTCCGAAACGGGCGGTGTGTTTGCTTTCAACGGTGAATACAGATTTGCCACTGCATTTATGCAGTTGACATACGAAAGCATGCTTGCCTGCTTTACCGTAGGACACGGTGAAACAACTTCATCCTCTTATATGATGACTCTTTTCAAGGATGCAGGCTTTGATGTAAAGGAAATAGATCTTATGAAGGAGGATATTCCCGAAGAGGCAAGAGTGCTTATAGTTAACGATCCCGTAAGCGATTTTGCAGGGGATAAGGATGAGGTCAATGAAATTGAAAAGGTGCGCAAATTTTTAAGTCAGCGTGCAGTTTTGGGAAATCTTATGGTATTCTCTTCAGCGGAAAATTCACTTAATCTTACAAACTTAAATGAGCTTTTGTGGGATTGGGGTGTTCGCTTTACTCCTGCTTATGTTGAGGATAAGGAAAACACTATCTCCTCCGATTATCAATCTGTAATTGCAAGATATCCCGCAGAGGATGAAGGTGCAGGTGCAGGATTTACAAAGAAGTTCCGTGAAATGGAAAATCCCCCTAAAACCATTGCTAAAAATGTTACCCCCATAGAAATCAGATGGGAAGAAACTCATGATTTTATCACCGTTTCAAGTGTTCTTAAAACTCATGATACCGCTATTGCATATTCAACCGAAAGCGGTGATGAGGTAGATAAGGGCGAAATGAATATCATGACGGTATCCACCAAGATGACCTTGGGTGATAACTATGAAAAGTATTATAACTATGTTCTTTGCGCAGGAACCTCCAGCTTTGTTGATGAAACCTATCTTAACGGTAATGTATACGGTAATACGGATATCATCTATGAGGTAATGCGTGCCTTCGGTAAGGAAATGGTTCCCGTTGACCTTGATTTTAAGGTATTTGACAATGAATCTCTTGATGTAACCTTAAAGCAGGCAAACGGCTGGAGCGTTACTCTTACCTGTGGTATTCCCGTAATTATTCTTGCCCTTGGTCTTGTTATGTGGGCAAAGAGGAGACATTTATGATAAAAAAACAAAAGGCTCTTATTATAACATGTGCCGTTGTTATTGCGGCACTTGCCGTGGCATATTTTATTTGGGTACACCCCCTGCTCAATAAAATGGTTGAAATAATCCTTGAACCTACTATCGGGGAGGAGTGTTACAACATCGGCTCTGATTATATAAGAGTTGAAGAGGATAAAAACGGCAAGCAGGTGTGGACAAATCTTTATACGGGTAAGGAGTGTGTTGCTCCCGACGGGGCAAGTGAGTCTTCCTTTAGCCACCTTATGTTCCCCACTATAGAGCTTGAAAATATTTATGATCTTACCGTTCATAATCAGTACGGTGAATTTTCCATGTATTATTACAATTCTTCAAATCCGGAAGAATCCACCGTTTATATGAGAGGATATGAAGAAACACCTATTATAAGCGACTATTCATATCTTATGGTTGCGGCACGCCATCCCGTTGTTTATTCAAGAATGACAGAGGATCTTTCCAATCTCAAGGATTACGGTCTTGATGAAGAAAGTGTAAGCGCGTGGTATGAGATAACCGAGGTTGGCGGAAGAAAGTATAAGGTTCTTATAGGCAACCTTGCACCTACCGGTGACAGATATTATGTAATGGTAGAGGGACAGAAGGCAATATATATTGCGGATACCGAAATAAATTATCTTCTTCGTTCCAAGGAGTCCTATGTTCTTCCTGTTCTTTCCATGCCTACAGATGAAAACGAATATTACAAAACCGAGCGTTTTACTTTGAAAAAGGACGGAGAAATATTTGTTGATATTGACTTTCTTACCGAAAGTGAAAGGGCACAGCTTGGAACAAGCAGCTATTATAAAATGCAAGAGCCGGGTGATTACCCCGTAAACTCCACCAACTATGATGATATCCTTAAAAAGTTTACCGGTTTTCAGGGAACGCAAACCGTTGCCTTTGGCAGTACCGAGGATGTTATGGACAAGGCAATTCTTGAAGAATACGGTTTAAATGATCCCAAATATTGTATTTATTATAATTATGCCGGTATAGATAACGATATCTATGTAAGTGATCTTATAACCAATGAGGAAACCGGCGAAAGCTGTTACTATGCATATTCGCTTTTCTTCAATATAGTTGCCAAGGTTGATCCCTCAACTGTTGACTTTGTTAACTGGGATTTCCTTAAATTTGTAGACCGTCCCGTTCTTGCCCATACCAACATCAACAGTATTGCTTCTATTTCTGTTTCGGGAAGCGGTGTGGATGAAACCTTTGAGCTTAACGGTACAGACGATAATTTAAGTGTTCTCTGCAAGAGTACCGGCAAGGCATATTCGGGTGATGGAACTATGAATTTCCGTCTTTTCTACAAAAAGATGCTTGAAATTGCCCTTCAGGATTATTCCCAAAATAAAACTGCCGATAATATGATAATGACTCTTACCGTAACCACAAAGGCGGGAGAGAAAAAGGAATATGTATTCTATGCCGAAAGTGCAGGACATTGCTACTATACCGTTAACGGTGACGGAGAATTTTATGTCCTTCGTGACCGTGTGGAAAGAATACTTGCAGATGCGGTTGTTCTGGCATCGGGAGGAGAGATAGACAGTGAAGCAACCTGATATGAAAACGGCTTCTGTAATTAAAAAGGTCGGTTTGGTCATCCTTTCTCTTGTTCTCTGCTTTTGTCTTTTCTCCTGTTCCAAAGAGATTGGCGCAGGTTATGAAAACAAGGATATTGTATTGAAGGCAAATAAAGAAAAGATCTCATACGATACCTACAGGTATTTTTATATGAATTATAAGGATTCTATGCCGCAGGCAGACGAAGAGGAGCTTTATTCTCTTTGTACCAAGGCAATTGCACAGGATCTTGCAATAACTCTTTTGGCAAAGGAATATAAGGTTGAATTGGATGATTCCGAAAAGGAAACTCTAAACACATATGTGCAGAGTATCATAGACGAAAAGGGCGGAGAGGAAGAATATTACCAATATCTTTCGGAAAATTACCTTACGGGTGATCTTTTCCGCCACCTCTATTCCCAGAAGCTCCTGGAGCAGAGCCTTCGAGAATACCTGATGAGCGAATATAACAATATCATTCCTTCAGATGATGCAAGCTTTGAAAAAGACCTTGAAAAAAATTTCATGGCAGCAAAGCAGATCCTTATAAAAAAGGAGAGCGCAAATGCAAGTGAGCTTGCTTCGGAAATTATGCAAATGCTTGAGGAGGGGGAGGACTTTGACACCCTTGTGGCAGAATATAATGAAGATGAGGGAACAGACAGCGAATACGGAAGGTATTTTACCAAGGGTATGATGGTTGCTGAATTTGAAGAAGCGGTGCTTTCTGTAAAAGAGGGTGAGCTTTATCCCGAAGTAGTTGAAAGCTCTGTGGGCTATCATATCATTAAACGTTTACCCATTGATATGAAGTATGTTGACGAAAATTACGAAACGCTTCGGTATTATTACCAAACCAGATGCGCAAATGAGATAATTTCAGAAAAAGCAGACAGCATCAAATTTGAAAAAACCAAGAAGTTTGATTCATTTACTGCCGGAAAATAATATGAAAAAAAGATTATTTATAACAGATATGGACGGAACTCTGCTTAACAATAAGTGCGAGCTTTCGGATAATTCAAGGCAAATAATAAACTCCCTTACAGATAAGGGAGTTTGTTTTAGCGTTGCAACTGCAAGAACCATTATGAGTGTTGGGCATATATTGGACGGCCTGAATATAACAGCTCCCGCCGTACTTATGACGGGGGTATGCATATATGATATGGCTAAAAAGGAGTATATCCATTGTCATTACATAAATGAAAGATCGGTCCGCCGTTTTTGTGATATAGTTGGCAAGGCAACGGATATTTCTCCTTATATATATACAATAAGAGATAATGAGCTTTGTGTTTACTGTGAGCAGATGGATACTCCTGCTGCAAAGGCTTTTGCCGAGGAGAGAAGAAAAAAGTACGGTAAACGCTTTGTAATATTAAAGTCATTTGAAGAGCTTGATACATCAAATGTGCTCTATTTTGTTATTACAGCAAAGAAAGAAGTAATAGATCCTTATTATGAGAAGCTCAAGGGAGATAAGGAGCTTTACTATTCTTATTACAGAGATATTTACGATACAGGTGTATATTATCTTGAAATATGCAGCGCTAAGGCTTCAAAGGCAGGTGGTATACGCTATCTGCGGGAAAATTACGGTTTTAGTGAGATCCATTGCTTTGGTGATAACAATAATGATATCCCCATGTTCAGTGAAAGTGATTTTTGCTATGCGGTGGAGAATGCTCTGCCTGAGCTTAAAGAAATTGCAACCGAGGTTATTGCTTCAAATGAAAATGACGGGGTTGCTCTTAAAATGAAGGAGCTTTGCCAATGAAGTATACGCATATCCTCTGGGATTTTAACGGAACAATTATAGATGATGTGGCAACAGGAATAAAAAGTGTAAACACCTTGCTTGAAAGAAGAGGATTGCCCGTAATAGAAAGTCTTGAAAGATATCACAGCGTTTTCACCTTTCCCATAACCCGTTATTATACAAATTTAGGGTTTGATTTTGATAAAGAACCCTTTGCTGATATAGCAATAGAATGGACAGAGCAAAACGAAGAAAATATAAAAAAAGCTCCCTTGCATAAAGATGTAAGGAAAGCATTTGAATTTTTTAAATCACAAAATATCCCTCAGATAATTCTTTCCGCCACAAAAAAAGATATGCTTGTAAATCATATCAAAGGTCTTGGTGTGGCAGAATATTTCGATGAATTTTTAGGTCTTGATAACATTCATGCCGAAAGCAAGGTTGCTATTGGCGAGGAATGGATAAATAAAAATCCGGGTGCTGTCCCTTTAATGATAGGTGATACCACCCATGATTCCGAGGTTGCGCAAAAAATGGGCTGCGAGTGTGTTCTTATTGCAAAAGGACACCAAAGCAAAAAAACCCTTCTTGCAACGGGAAGAAGGGTTTATGATTCACTTGAAGAATTATTAAGTTTATTTATGGAATAATTTCTTTGTTGTGTAGGTAGGCTCACAGGTAAGATTTATACCTAATTTTCTGTAGATATCATCGTCTACCTGAGCAAGCATTACCGTTGAATGAGCCTCACAGCCCTTTAAGCATTCAAGATTTTCGTAAGCTAACTTTGCATTTTCGTTCATCGTTGCGGAAATGGAAAGAGCAATGAGAGTTTCGTCTGAATGAAGACGGGGATTGTGGTTGCCAAGAGTTTTAACCTTGAGTGCCTGAACAGGCTCAATAATGGCAGGATCTATAAGCTTGATGGGTTTTTCAAGCCCGGAATAGGTTTTAACCGCGTTCAAAAGAGCAGCGGAGGCTGCACCTAAAAGTGCAGAGGTTTTTCCTGTTACAATTCTGCCGTCGGGAAGCTCTATGGCAACAGCAGGCTGATTGTCTGTAGCTTCACTTCTTTCTATAGCGGCACTTACAACAGGACGGTTTTCTTCGGTTATCTGTGCCTGGCGCATAAGGGTTTCAACCTTCTGTACCGCGGTTTCATTACATAAACCCTTCTTTTTCTGGCAGAGGGTTTTAAAATATCTTCTTATGATCTCGTTGTGTGAAGCTTCTCTTACAGCCTCATCGTCAACTATACAGAAGCCTGCCATGTTAACTCCCATATCTGTAGGAGATTTATAGGGACTCTCTCCGGATATCTGCTCGAAAATTGCATTAAGAACCGGGAAAACCTCAACATCTCGGTTATAGTTTACGGTGGTAACACCGTAGGCCTCAAGATGATAGGGATCTATCATGTTTATATCGTCAAGATCGGCTGTTGCCGCCTCATATGCAAGGTTAACGGGATGCTTTAAGGGAAGATTCCAAACGGGGAAGGTTTCAAATTTGGCATATCCCGCTTTAACTCCTCTTTTGTGCTCATGATAGAGCTGGGATAAGCAGGTTGCCATTTTTCCGCTTCCGGGACCGGGTGCGGTTAAGATAACAAGGGGACGCTTTGTTTCGATATATTCGTTTTTGCCAAAGCCCTCGTCACTTACTATATGCTTTACATTATAGGGGTAACCTTCTATGGGATAATGGAGATACACTTTAAGTCCAAAGCCTTCAAGCTTATCCTTAAAGCTCTTTACTCCTGCCTGGCCTCTGTACTGCGCAATACAAACGCTGCCAACATAAAGTCCGCAGGCGCGAAAGGCGTCTATAAGACGCAAAACATCAACATCATAGGTTATTCCTATATCTCCGCGCACCTTGTTGTTTTCTATATGTTCGGAATTGATTACTATAACAACTTCAGCTTCATCCTTTATGTTCAGGAGCATCTGAAGCTTACTGTCGGGACGGAATCCCGGAAGTACCCGGGAAGCATGAAAGTCATCAAAAAGCTTTCCGCCGAATTCAAGGTATAATTTCCCCCCGAATTTGCTGATGCGCTTGCCTATTTCTTCAGATTGAAGTCTGATATAAGCGTCATTGTCAAAGCCTTTTCTGAACATCTTCGTTCCCCCCAATTGGTTTAAAATATAATAAACACAAACACTATTTTATCACACATGAAATCAAAAGTCAAGTTATAATAAAGGAAAGCAAAATATGGAAACTTACAAATATGTGGCAACCTGCCTTTTCGGTCTTGAAAAGCTCTTAGGTGAGGAAATTGATGCTCTTGGTTATAAGAGGATTGAAACAATTGACGGCAGAGTAACCTTTGAAGGAGGAATTGATGCTATTGCCCGTTGCAATATCAATCTCAGAGTTGCGGAAAGAGTGTATATTCTTGTGGGTAGCTTCCCTGCACCTACCTTTGATGCACTTTTTGAAGGTACAAAGGCCCTTTGTTGGGATGAATGGATCCTTGAAGATGACGAATTTCCCGTAACCGGACATTCGGTAAAAAGTAAGCTTACCTCTATTCCGGATTGCCAGAAAATTGTAAAAAAGGCGGTGGTAGACAGCCTTTCTTCGGTTTACGGAATAGAACGCTTTTGTGAGGAAGGCTCAAGGGTTAGGATTGAATTTTTCATACTTAACGATATTGCCCATCTTATGATTGATACAAGCGGAAGTCCGTTGTTTAAACGCGGATACCGAACAGAGTCCAATTCAGCACCCTTGCGCGAAACTTTGGCGGCAGCATTGGTAAAGCTTTCCCGCCCCAGAGAAAATGTTGTAACATGGGATCCCTTTTGCGGATCGGGAACAATACCGATAGAAGCGGCTATGCAAATGACGAACACAGCTCCCGGAATAAATCGCAGCTTTGCCGCAGAGGACTTTTATACTTTACCTATGGATATCTGGTCAAGGGCAAGGGAAGAGGCAAGGGATAATATAATTAAAAGTGACTTTATTGCCTTTGCAAGTGATATTGATCCTGTATGTATAGAAATTGCAAATGCCAACATAAAACGCGCAGGTATGGAAAGTAATGTGAAATGCTTTTTGCAGGATGCTTTGAAGATTCAAAAAGGGGATATGAGGGGAACTGTTGTATGTAATCCTCCCTACGGTGAAAGACTTATGGATAAGCAGAGCTGTGAAAAGCTCTACCGTGCTATGGGCGAGCATTTCAAAACGCTCGAACCCTGGCAGATCTATATTATTACATCCCATCCCTATTTTGAAAAATTTTACGGCAAAAAGGCAGATAAGGTGCGTAAGCTGTATAACGGTATGATAAAATGTAATTATTATCAGTATTTTAAGCATAAATAAAAGGAGCCTTTTACAGACTCCTTTTATTTATTTGTTTATTTATGAATTTGCCTGTTTTCTCTTTTTGCTTTCTGCCTTTAAGCGAAGCTCTGTGTTGAGAATTGCCTTACGCAGACGGATATTTTCCGGAGTAACCTCTATAAGCTCGTCCTCTGTAATAAACTCAATAGATTCTTCAAGGCTGAAACGCACGGGTGTTACAAGACGGAGTGCTTCATCCGCACCTGCGGAACGGATAGCGGTAAGCTGTTTCTTTTTACAAACATTAACCGCTATATCTCCCTGCTTGGGATTTTCACCAACTATCATGCCTTCATATACGGGGGTTGCGGGACCAATGAACATTGAACCTCTGTCCTGAGCATTGAAAAGACCGTAGGAAGTGGATTCTCCCGCTTCACTTGCAACAAGTGAGCCGGTATAACGAAGAGGAATATCACCCTGCTTGGGCTTGTAGCTGTCAAATATGGAATTGATGATACCTTCACCTCTTGTGTCGGTTAAGAACTGGCTTCTGTAACCGAAGAAGAATCTTGAAGGAATAATATATTCAAGGCGCATGCGGTTACCCTGAGGAGCCATTTCAATAAGCTCTGCATGGCGGGCACCAAGCTTTTCCATAACCGAACCCATACAGCTTTCGGGAACATCCACAACAACTCTTTCGCAGGGTTCACAGATAACGCCGTCTATTTCCTTCATAAGAACACGGGGAGAGCTTACGCTGAGCTCATAACCCTCACGGCGCATAGTTTCAATAAGAATAGAAAGGTGCATTTCACCTCTGCCCGATACTCTGAAGGAATCAGAGGTCTCACCGTCCTCAACGCGAAGGGAAACATCTTTAAGAAGTTCTTTATAAAGTCTTGCTCTGATCTGACGGGAGGTAACAAATTTACCCTCTCTGCCCGCAAAGGGACTGTCATTAACAGCAAAGGTCATCTCAAGGGTAGGTTCGCTTATCTTAACAAAGGGAAGTGCTTCGGGGGCAGCAAGAGAGGTTACGGTATCTCCGATAGTGATATCAGCGGCTCCGGAGAAGCAAACGATATCACCCATTTTTGCCTCGGTTACGGGTGTACGGGTAAGTCCGTCAAACTGATAAATAGAAACGATCTTTGTTTTAACGGGAGCCTTATCGGGGGTATGGTAGTTGGAGATATAAACCTCCTGGTTCTGTTTGATAACACCGCGTTCTATTCTTCCTATACCGATTCTGCCCACATAGTCATTATAGTCGATAGAGGAAACAAGAAGTTGTAATTCACCCTCATCATCACCTTCGGGACAGGGGATATATTCAACTATAGTGTCGAAAAGAGGCTCAAGATTTACACCCTCCTGATAAGGAGAAAGACTTGCGGTACCGGCTCTTCCCGAACAGAAAAGCATGGGGCAGTCAAGCTGCTCACCGGTTGCATCAAGCTCTAAAAGAAGTTCAAGAACTTCATTTTCAACCTCTTCAAGTCTTGCATCGGGACGGTCTATCTTATTTACAACAACGATAACGGGATGATTCAATTCAAGTGCCTTCTGCAAAACGAATCTGGTCTGGGGCATGGGGCCCTCTGCGGCATCAACCAAAAGGATAACACCGTTAACCATTTTAAGGATTCGTTCAACCTCACCGCCAAAATCGGCATGGCCGGGGGTGTCAATAATATTTATTTTTGTGTCTTTGTAGTGTACTGCGGTGTTTTTTGCAAGAATGGTAATTCCTCTTTCACGCTCAAGCGCATTAGAGTCCATAACACGGTCTTCTGTTTCCTGATTTTCACGGTAAACACCGCCCTGCTTTAACATTTCATCAACAAGAGTTGTTTTTCCGTGGTCAACATGGGCGATGATCGCCACATTTCTTAAATCTACTCTTTTCAAAATTTTTCTCCTCAAAAACTAAGATTCTTATATTCACAACTTTTTATTATATACCTATTTTTTTAACATGTCAATAATTTTATAAAAACAAATAAGCTGTCTGTAAAAGACAGCTTATCGGTATCTGTTTGTTTAATTCCAATACAGCGGAGATTTTGAAAAATCAATATCTATGGGAGCATTACTGCGGTGGCTCCATTTATAACCCTTTTCTTGGATCATATTGAAAAGTGCTTCATTTTCCAGCCTGTAGGTTTCGGGATCCGAAATACCTTCAAGAAATACCTGACGGATGAATTTATAACCTGCCATGCAGTTTTCATCACCTATTTTTTCTGCAAGGGAGTCAAAATAGGGTATATATTCAGCAAATTCCTTTGGCATGGTAACATTTGCGGCGGCATTATGGGAAAAATGAACCTGATTCTGCAAAATTCCCATAAAATCAATATAATCTTTAATTTCATTGGCGTTTTCACCGTAATTTTCGGTCAGATATATGCGTATCTGCTTTGCATATTCCTCCCTTGTCATGTTGGGATCTGCCAAAAGGCAAAGGCGAAGATGTGCATAAAGATCATTGAAATTACCTTGGGTATAATTGTCATCATAGGTGAAATATCCATTCATGCCAAGCTTGTGGAAAAACATAAAATCATCATAGAGTGTATCAAGGGCAAAAAGTGGAGCAAGATAATATTCTCCGGAAATTATAGCCTCACAGATGTAGAAATTATCGGTATATTCCGCCAATTTGCGAAGGGAACTTACAATATTTTTGTTAAGTGTGCAGCTGTTATCGCAAAGGGCGTGGGAATAACAGCGGTTATTCAGCTTTGCACACAAAATAACATTATCGGGGTAGGGAGTATTTGGCGGTTCAAGATTAAAATCACTTATGTAAATAAGTATCTTGTTTTCGGGGAAAAGTGCTTCTGTTTTTGCAGAAATATTTCTAAGTAGCTTTATAAATGCACCGCCGCGGCTACCCTCATCTCTGCCTGCTGCTTCGCAATCGGTGCATAAACAGAAATAAGAATGCTCATAGGGAGTAAGGAAGAATACATTTTTGGAAGGGTTCTTTTCCATATCAAGAAGGATATTTTCCGTAACCCTTTCAATAAGTGCGGGATCCGAATAGCAGGCATTGAAATTGCCGGCACCCTCAAAACCTTCACCGTTGTATATAGGTACAGAATTCTTAATATCGCTGTGGTCTGAATTGGTTTTATATAAGCCGAACACACTCTGTATTTCAATATTTGTAATAGATGTTGAAATATAGTCATATTCCTTTTCGCAAACGGGATGATTTTTAATGATATACATAGGCATGCAATCGGTAAAATTCATCATAAGCTGTGAGCTTTCGGCTCTTGTTATGGTTTTTTGCGGTTTAAGAAAAGTTTTGTTGTTTTGGGTAATACCGTTTATTACACCGTTTCCGGTTGCCCATTCAAAGGCAATATTGCTCCATGAAGGAACATTAGATTTATCCGCATAGCCATCAATGGGTGTTCGCAAGCATTCGCATTGGTCATATTCGGAATAATATCTGTAAAGCATGGTTACCGCTTCTGCTCTTGTAAGGTAACGGTGGGGAGCAAAGTTACCGTTTCCTACACCCGAAACTATCTTATTTTCACTTGCCCAGTTAACCGCAGCAGTGTACCATTCATTTTCGGGGACATCGGAAAAGTGTGTATAATTGCCTTTGGGCTCTGCTTCGGCATATCTTTGTAAAAGCGAAACAAACATTGCTCTTGTTAAAAAAGAATCAGGTTCAAAGTTACCGTTTCCCATTCCATTGAATATTTTTTTGCGCACCGTATATTCAACAGCTTCAAAATACCAGTCATTTTTATTTATGTCCGGAAAATTCACATCAAGGGGCGAATTATTATCTGCCTTGGGTAGTGTATCGGTATAAAGAGATATTCCGTAAGAACCGATAACGGGATTAGGTGCAAAGGAGGGGCAAAGGGCGCCCTCATACGAATTCATTTCGAGAGTAGAAAGACGGTTACCCGTTTCGTTTTTTCCGGTTTCGTTATCAAAATATCTGTCCATAAAGATAACACATGCCTTGGAAAGGGTACCCTTTTCCAAAATGGCGGCCTTGTTAAATTCCGCGATACCAAAGGATGTAAGATCCACAAGGGAAGCAATAATATCCCAGGGAATACAAGCTTCAAGCTGCCAACCCTTATCGGTAACACATCCTGTGGCTTCAATTTTTTCTGTTAAATCGGCCTCGCCGAATCTGGTACGGCGAACCACAATTTTTTCGTCTTCTGTCATACCAAAGCAAAGCCATGCTTCATAGTCACTTGCAAGGGTAAGGCCGGAATTCAAAAGTATATTTGCGGGATCTACGGTAAAAATAAACACATCCCCGTTCCAAGCGTAAAAATCACTTTCCTTACGGTACATATCAATGCCGTAGTAAAAATTATTTCTTCCGGTGGTAAATATAAAATCCTCGTCCTCAATATCTGCATAGAAGCAAAGGCCTTCATCGGTATACTTAAAGCGCATATCTGCCTTTGGGTAATTGTCGCTGAAACGGTCATAGCTTGGAATATAATTGGTTTCGTCAATATGTAAGGTCTCGCTCCAACCGTTGTTTACGGGAACACTCACATCACCTGCCGCCTCTTCAAACTTATCCATATAATAGGTAGTTATGGCAAAGGAGGGTACGGTAAAATGTATACTTATTATAAGTGTTAAAATAAATAATAAAACCTTTTTCATAGTTATCCTTTATTCAAAATAAAATGTATATGCAAAGCGTACATTATCTTCGGTTACAGAAAGCTCTTCGGCTATCTGCCATGACTCGGTAAGCCCTTTTTTAAAGGCAGAGATAAGCTTTTTCTTGGGAATAAGCTTTTTAATTGCCCAGGAATTTGCCTTATATTCGTTTTTTGCCCGATTGTCTAAGGGAGAGTACATATTATAAAATGCACCTGTCTCACAATGCCCTATCTCATGGGCAAGGTGAGCCTTTTTTTCTGCCTCTGTCATTTCTTTGTCATCAATACCGATAACATAACAGCTATCAAGGTCAACTGCGCAGCTGCCCGTTTGAGGCAGAGATGCATATTCAATAATAATGCCCTTTTCTTCGGCATATTTCAGCAAATCAAGACTTGTCATTTTTCTCCTTATTATACTTATATTTTATGGCAACCATTTCGGCAAAGCTCTTAACCTCTTGCCACATTTCATCGGTAACCTCCGTGTCCCCGTTAAAAAGAGCAATTTTAAGGTCATCTTCGGAAACAAAGGAGGTCTTTTCCTTTTTTTCTCCGGTTATAAGATAATCAACGGAAATATCAAAATAATCCGCAATTTTTTGTGCGGTTGCTGTTGAAATCTTTCTTTCCGGATAGTTTTTGATCCATGTAAAGGTGGATTTTGAAACCCCCAGCTCTAAGGCGAGCTTGGAGATAGTCATCCCCCTTTTCATACATAATTCTTTGATTCTGTCATAGGTAGTTTCGGGAATATTACACATAACACACCTCAAAATAAATGAATGCAAACAAAAATTTTGTGCAACATCAACAAAGTGCAAAAAAATGAACATAAGTTCTTGACAAGTACAACAAGATGCACTATAATATGGCTACAGGTTCATTTTGATGAACTATTTATGTCGACATCTATATTATAATGCAAAAACATGAACTTGTCAATAGTTTTCCTCCAACTATAGTAATCATTATAACAAAGGGTTAGTCCAAAAAAACGGACTGTAGCGCAGGATACAATATATGGGAGTGCCAATCATGGCACAGAAAGGAGGATGATATGACAGAAGAGATAATAGTAGCTCTTTTGGCTCTGTTAGGAACATCGGGAGGTTCATTTATGGGGGTACTTACTGCAAACAAGCTTGTTAACTATCGAATAGAGCAGCTTGAAAAGAAGGTAGACAAGCACAATAATGTAATTGAGCGTACCTACAAGATGGAAAGGCGGCTGTCCCTTGTAGAAGAGATAATGGAGCGTAACGAAAACACTATTGAGGAATTAAAGGAATATCACAAGGGGGTGTAAATATGCGAAAAAATCTTGCAGATCTGATAAAGGTAAAAACCATAGTAACCTTTGTTGTTCTCGGAATATTTTCCGTGCTTTCCCTCAAAGGAAGTATAACAAGCGATAATGTAATGATAATAGTATCCTCGGTGATATCCTTTTATTTCGGTACACAGGCAGAGAAAAGGGGCTAAAGAATGTTAAATCCCTATAAAGGCGGAGAATTCCGTGTAACATCACCCTACGGCACAAGAGCTTTTGAGGGCGGGGAAGAATTCCACTTTGGTCTTGACCTTGTTGGAGAATCGGGCAAGGAATTGCTTTCAATATGTAACGGAAGGGTAATTCAAAGCAGAATAGTTTCAGATAAAAGCAATATCACATGGCAGTGGGGGAACTATATAATAATACAGGCAGAAACAGGAGAGCGCGTAATTTATGCTCATCTTTCAAAACGGTTTGTATTTCTGGGGGATAAGGTGAAAAAAGGAGATGTTATAGGAATAGAAGGAAATACCGGTTATTGCTTTGGCAGTCATTGTCATCTTGAAGTAAGAGATACCGAAAACAGGGTAACAACAGAGGTAAATACCCCCGCATATACAAAGATCCCCAACAAAACGGGAAAGTATAAAATAAAGGAGGAAAAAAATATGACAAGTGAAGAAACACAGGCAATGATAAATGCATCAAA
>JAFYPJ010000075.1 GCA_017547545.1 Clostridia bacterium
TCCAATCACTATGATATAGACGATTCTTCCGTTTCTATCGTTCGTGACAACAATAAGTGTATTCTTTGCCGTCGCTGTGTAGCGGCTTGTAAGGAAATGCAGGGCATCGGCGTTATCGGTGCCAATGACAGAGGTTTTGATACTCACATCGCTTCTCCCTTTGAAGTTAAGCTTGCTGAAACCTCTTGTGTCAACTGCGGTCAGTGTATCGTTGCTTGTCCTGTTGGTGCTCTTTATGAAAGAGACGATACAGACAAGGTATTCGATGCAATCGCAGATCCTAAGAAGCATGTTGCTATCTGTGCAGCTCCCTCTGTTCGTGCTACTATCGGTGAATGCTTCGGTTACGAGCCCGGTACAGACACAGAAGGTCAGATGGTTGCAGCTATGAAGCGCCTTGGCTTTGACGGTGTTTATAACATGAATCTTACAGCTGACCTTACCATTATGGAAGAAGGCTATGAGTTCCTTGACAGACTCCAGAATGGCGGAAAGCTTCCCCTTATCACATCCTGCTCACCCGGTTGGATCAAGTACTGTGAGCATTACTTCCCTCAGTTCACCGATAACCTTTCCTCCTGCAAGTCTCCTCAGCAGATGTTCGGTGCTCTCTACAAGACATTCTATGCACAGAAGCACGGCCTTGATCCCAAGGATATCTTCTTTGTATCTGTAATTCCTTGTACAGCTAAGAAGTTTGAGGTTGGCAGAGACGGTCAGTGTGCAGCAGGCGAAGGTATCTATGATGTTGATGTTGCTATTACCACCCGTGAGCTTGCAAGAATGATCGAAACCGCAGGTATTGATTTCAGAGCTCTTGATGATGAAGCATTTGATGAACCCTTCCAGCTTGGTTCCGGTGCAGGCGCTATCTTCGGCGCTACCGGCGGTGTTATGGAAGCAGCTCTTCGTACCGCTGCAGAAGTAGTTCTCGGCAAGCCCCTTGAAAAGCTTGAGTTCAATGATGTTCGTGGTATTGAAGGCATCAAGCGTGCAGAGTATAAGCTTGGTGATGTAACTGTAAGAGTTGCAGTTGCCAGCGGTACTGCTAATGCAAAGAAACTCTTAAAGGCTGTTGAAGCAGGCGAGATCAAGGTAGACTTTATCGAAATCATGGCTTGTCCCGGCGGTTGTGTAAACGGCGGCGGTCAGCCTACTCAGCCCGCAGTTGTTCGCAACAATGTAAACCTCCGCGAGCTCCGCGCTTCCGTTCTCTATAAGGCAGATTCCGAAATGGATCTCCGTAAGTCTCACGAAAACAGCGCAGTTAAGGCTCTTTATGATGAGTTCTTTGAGAAGCCCAACAGTCATAAGGCTCATGAGATTCTCCATACTCACTATATCAAGAGAGGTCTCTAATTCAATAGTCAAATCCCCTTCCATCGGAAGGGGATTTTCAGGCTATCGAAAAACTCGGTTGGGCGTGTGGAAATAAAACTAAATTAAGTTTAGTTTTCCATTAAAATACAAATATAATTATAAATAATAACTACCAAAATAGTTGAATAAGTATTCGAACGCGGTGTGAATATCGAAATCACACCGCGTTTTCACACTTTTCCGTGAAAAGCCGCTATACCTTACTTAGTAAGCCTACGGAGACTTTTCACGAAAACCTACCGTCGTTTTTCAAAGTCTGACAGCTTGTCGATAAGTTTATCGACAAGCTAAAAATACCCTTCTACCGGAAAGGGATTTTTGTTGTAAATAATAAAATTATAAGCACAACAGATTAAATGATTATTAGATTATGTAACGGAAATTACTAAAACGGTTAATCGTATTAACTATACTTGAAAAAAGAGTAGAATCGTGATACAATAAATTATATTTTCTGAAAGAATGGTGATTATATGAGTAATTTTTGCGGTAAATGCGGAACAGCATTGCCAACCGGATGTAAATTCTGCCCGAAATGCGGTACAAGGATTACCGAACAGATTGAGGCGGGAACAGAAGATGTAATTTTAAAAACAGAGAATTCCTCCGAATTGGAAACAAACAGTCAAAACAAGCCGGAGTCAGAAGTAAAAGGACAGGGGATTCAAGAAAACACCAAAGCTCCTCAAGAATCAAAAGAGAATGTAAGTGCTCAAGTTAAAGAAAACAAAGAAAAGAAACAAAAAAAGATTTCCAAAAGTAAGGAGAACCAAAAGAAAGGAAAAAAGAAAAAAAGCGGTTGCTTAAAGTTCTTTGTTGTTTTGGCGGTCATTGCTCTTATCATTGTTGGTCTTTGGTATTCAGTTGGGAATTATTTTACTCTTATGATACACACCAATAAGGTTTTGGAAGTCTTTAACAGCGGAAGTCTTGATTTTTCTGAATTCCAGAATGAACCCTATGAGGAGCTTCCTTTATATGTGCGTGAAATGATGGGTGAACAGCCGGATCCGGATGAGCAGGGCCCCATTATTACTGCCATGAATCCTTATTTGCACTTTGAAAGAGTTAAGATAAGTGGCTTTTTCGGGAAGAGCGATGTAGTATACAAAATTGTTTCCCGTGATATTGAAAGTTGGATACTTTCTCTTGATTATTCGCAAATAACCTCTACCGAACAGCTTCAAGAAATGATACTTGATTATATCCCTACCGCACCCGTAAAAGAATATACTGTTATAATACACTATACCAAGGACGGTATGTTTAATTGGCGCGGTGAGTACGAAACTCCCGAATTTGCCAATGCGATCACGGGTGGTTTAAACAGCGCATATAACGAACTTTATATTAAAATGATCGAAGAAATGGAGGAGATTTTCGGATGATAAAAAAGACAGTATCTATAGTTTTAACAGCCATTATGCTTTTCTCTTTCGGTGTTACCGTATTTGCCGAGGGGACAAGCACCTATAAGGTATCATATTATACAATTGATATGGAAATAGAATATTCGGATCATTTTACCTTTAGTAATCCCATGGATCTTATGGTAGTTCACGATATGGAAAGAGTGTATATAAATGCATTTGATCTGAATTGCCTGTGTGTAGGTGGAAACTATATTTTTAAATACAGCGAAAATGACTGTGCCTTTGTTTCTGAAGAAAGAGGTCATCTTGTATACTACAAATTCGGTGCAGAAAAAGCATTGGTATATCATTCAGGAACACCTGTAACCTATAAAATGCCCTATAGTGTTCGCTATGAAGACGGAGTTGCCTGGATTCCTTTTGATTTTGGCATGAAAATGCTGAATATGAACTATTATATAAATGAAACCGGTGCAGCCACCTGTGAGCCTTATGAAACGGTGTTTTCTGTTTCCCACCGTATTTTAAACGGTGATTTCAAATTTGATTTCGCAAAAGATATCGGTTATGATAGTTACAATATGTTCAAGCTTGAAACGGGAGCATTTATAATCAATCTTTTCAACGGTATTCTTGATGGAGAAGGCCGATGCTGGGGAACTCTTGTAACCTCTGTTTTTGGAGGAAATAAGGATTTTTATGACGGGTTGATGGCAACCGAGGTTTGTGATCTTTTTGTAGCACCGGGTGAAAATGAGATAATAAAAGGTGCTCAGGGTTGCTATAAATTCCCTTTAAGTATAATCAAGGGAAAAGAAGCGGTAGAAGATTATGATAAATGGTCTGATCAAGTAGTATATGAATGTATTTCTAAAGAACTTAAATTAACTGAAGACGAAAAATTGATATACCTTGGAAAAAATATCAGTGAGGAGGTTAAAAATATAGCAGGAAAAACAAAGTTCTCTGCCCTTAAAAATAATTTCTCCTTTGACAAGATGGATGCAATAGGTTTAGTTCTGGATTATGCCGCCATGAAACTTCAGTTTGATAACAGAAGCGAGGTGGCAGTTACTGCTTTGACTTTGTACGGCAAGGAAACAAATCTGAATGTTGGCGGTACTGTAAGATCTTATGCAAGAGATGTTCAGATGGATGACGGTTCCATGAAAGCAGCATTTAAGAGACTGTTGAAAGAAAAATGGGATGATGTTTTGTTGGGTTCATACAAGATTGGCTTTGGCGCTATTGCCACCATTGGATGGAATATCGCGTCATCAACAATTCCTTATGTTAAGAACACTATTGACAGCGCAAAAAGCTTTTCGTATTGCCAGCAGGCGGTTGTAATGCAAAATGATACATATTGGATATTGGATGAGCATTACAGAAGAACTCTTTCAAACAAAAATATGGATGAAAAATATCTTGAAAAGCTTGCGTATGAGTGTTATGCATATCTCAAGTTTTCTTTTATAGCAAGAGAATGCGCCAAAGCTTATGTTGAAAAGGCAGAGGGCATCGAAGACGAATCTCTTAAAACTCAGATGAACGAACGCCTTGCAAAACGAAATCAAACCCTTGCTGAAATGATGGCGGTTGTTTCCTGTGTTGAGGAGGGTGGCAGCGGACACCTGGATAACAATAACGGTGTATACGGTAAGCTTCTTCCCAGAGAGATGAAAGATTATAACAGAAACCTGGATGAAAGCAAAATGATTGCTGACATTCAGAAAACAGGAACACTTATTAAAAGCTCTGAAATGGAAGGCGATCCCGAACCGGTAGTTCTTATTACCAAGGAACAGGCCGAAGAAATGGTTAGAGAATCTCTTAATAAGTATATGCTCGGTCTTATGAATACTACCTTTAAGGATATTTATTCATTCAAAGCAGAGGATCCTTGTAATGCTTATGTTATCGACCTTGATTCGGAGGATGTTTTTGATGATAATGCCGAATACGAAAAAGAGTACTGTTATATAGTAACAATGTATGTAAGCGATAGGCCTGATGCTGTATTCTGCGTTCCTACCGACGGAACGGGTGTATATTTGGCAAGCGGTTTTGAAGACGGTGAACTGGCATATATGGATGATATAAATCTGCTTCACTTCAGGATAGGTGATCTGTTCGGTACATTAAATCAGCTTGGTGATATTCTTTTCAAGGAATTGATGGAGGAACAGACGGGTAATGCAGATACTGAGGCTGCTCAGGACAGCTTAGATCTTGGGGAGCTTGTTCCCGAATATCCCGAATATGAGGAGTCCCAAGATGGTGCCGGTGGCGATGGTTATGGCGGTGGCGCCGCCGGAGGAAGATAGCGAAAAAAGCTCTCGTGAAAATCACGAGAGCTTTCCATTTCCTTCAAGGTTTGTATAATTACCGTCATCACGGATACACACAATATAATCAGGCTTATATTTTTTTACATATTCACAAAGCGTCATTGCCGAATAGTGACGCAGATCAATATACCGTGTTTCATTAAAGGAAAGATATGCAAAACATTCAACTGCATTGGTATATGAATCTCCGTAAATGAGAAGATCGGGCAATTCATCGCGGTTTGTTGTTATCAGAGTTTCTGCTATATCACCGCCCATATATTGATTATATGATACTATTTCCTTGTCATCTGCGGGTAGGGAAATAACACTTTGAGGAGCATTTGCTCCGTTATCCGTTCTTGAAAAGGGTATTTCCGTATAAGGTTCGATGATGTTAAGGGAATCTTTTATTGGGGTAAGATTATAGATTTTTCTGCTTCTCGAACCGTAAAAAGTGTTAGGCAAAGTTTTGTATGTAAACTGTGATTCGGGAACAGCGGTGGTATCGGTTGCGTTACAAATTGCTTCATACACCTTGTATCCACCGGTAATATCATAATGATGGTCGGTTTTAAAATAGTTTTCCTTTGAAAGAAAATTACGGGCAGATATAAATTCTATGCCCTCTTTTTTCAAGGCTGCGGCAAAAAGTTTTTCTGTTTCCGTATTATATGAGGGGATATCTTTGAGTATTTTGGGATATAGATTCTCAAACATTGTTATCTGACCGGGAATTCCTATGTATATTATTTTTCCGCCATAGCTGTCTGCGGTTTTCTTTAATGCTTTTATTTCATCTATAGCCGCATCAATTTCTTCGCTTGAAGCATGACTTCCCGATTTTTGAGCTGTATATGGCAAGAGATTTTCGGTATTTATTATTATATCACTTACCACCGGTTTGGAAAAAAGATTTATTTGCAGATTTGTATAGCATTTTATAATATTATCACGGAAGCAGATATGATCCTTATAATAATTTTCAGCAGCTTCAAAGAATTCACCGTTTATAACACTTTCTGCTGTAAGTGACGGCTTTTGCGCAAGATTTCTGTTTTCAAAAACAGAAAAGCTTTCCTTTTCCGAATTCAATGTTACAATAGGTATGGCAAAAAGGAGGGCCATAACTATGCACACGAATAATATGTTGTAAATGTTTTTCACAGTGAGGCCTCCTTTTGAATTCTAAAATCTGAAATAAATAAACGGATTGAATGAGGTGTTTACTACCGAAAGAACAGATAAAATCAATAATATCAACGCACCCGTATTTCTTAAAAGTTCTGCTGTTGCGCCATTCTTCATTTTCTTTGAGAGCGCTTTTGCCAAAGGGAGTGAGAAGATAACAGCACAAATGAACTCTGCCTTGTATTGCCACAGATAATACAAAGCGCGATTTCCGCTTAAGCCCTGCGCTGTGCCTGCCCCGAACAATTGCTTGGTATAAGTGAGAGCGCTCGGCATATCGGGTGAATTAAAAATTATCCAACCTATTATTATGAAGAAAAGGGCATAGATGTGGGAAAAAACATGGGGAATCTTATCAAGTATTTTTTTAAGGAAAAGCTTTTCAGTAATAAGCAATACCGCAAAATATACTCCCCAAAGAACAAAGTTCCAGCTTGCACCGTGCCAAAGCCCGGTTAATGCCCAAACCGTAAATATATTAAGTATCTGCCGTACTGCACCCCTTCGGTTGCCTCCCAAAGGTATGTAAAGATAGTCGCGGAACCAGCTTCCCAAAGATATATGCCATCTTCTCCAGAACTCTGTTATGGATCTTGAAATATAAGGATAATTGAAGTTTTCAAGGAAATTAAAACCGAATACCTTTCCCAAGCCTATCGCCATATCCGAGTATCCGGAAAAGTCAAAGAATATCTGGAAGGAATATGCAACGGCGCCAACCCAGGCAAGAGCGCAAGTTCGTGCAGAAGGATCGAGGGCAAAAATTTCCGTTGCCACCTGACCAAGGGTGTTGGCAAGGAGCATTTTTTTAGCAAGACCGTAAATGAAACGGCGCAACCCCCAAGTGATGTCGGTTAAGTTTTCCTTTCTTTTGCCAAGCTCTGTTTCAACTGTTTCATATCTTACTATAGGGCCTGCTACAAGTTGTGGGAAAAGAGCCACATAGGTTGCAACATACAGAAGATTTTTTTGCACCTTAACCTTACCCATATAAACATCAAGCACATAGCTTAAACCCTGGAAGGTAAAAAAGGAAATTCCTATTGGCATTATAATATTCTGCAAGGGAATGTTTGCCCCTAAAACAGAATTTATGTTTGAAATGAAGAAATCTGTATATTTAAAATAAACAAGCAGACCTAAATTTGAACTAAGGGATAAAATGAGGAAAAATATCCTGCCCGAATTTTTCTTTACAGCTCCTATTCCAAGAGCAAGAAGATAGTTTGCAATAATGGATAATATCATTATTACAAGATATTTCGGTTCTCCTGCAAAATAGAAAAAGAGACTGAAAATAAGAAGAACCGTGTTTCTTATATTTCTGAATTTTTGCGGAACTATAAAATAAATAAGGAAGCATAGCGGCAAAAAAGCAAATAAAAATGACAAGCTTGAAAAAACCATATATATACCTCCTTGGAAATGTTTTATATAAGTATAATATAAACAGAAAAATAAGTCAAGAAAAAGAGTGTAAAAGCTATTGCAAGATTCTATAAAAAATAGTATAATCATAGTAGTAAATGTTTGAGGTACAGTATGATAGTCCATCCCATACCCCCTGTTTATAATGAATACTCAACACTTCTTATTTTGGGTAGTTTTCCTTCGGTAAAATCAAGGGAGGAGAATTTCTTTTACGGACATAAGAAAAACAGATTCTGGAAGGTGGTTTCTTGGGTTTTTGACAGCGAAGAGCCGGAAACTGTTGAAGAAAAGAAAGCCTTTCTTCTGGAAAAAAGAATTGCCCTGTGGGATGTTATTGCAAGCTGTGATATAGAGGGCAGTTCAGACAGCAGTATAAAAAATGTTATCCCCAACGATATATCGGTAATACTTGATAGTTCTAAAATCAAAAGAATTTTTGTAAACGGAAAAGCTGCGGAAAAATATTACAATAAATATATAATGCCATGTGTTGGAATCAAGGCGATCTGCCTCCCGTCTACTTCACCCGCAAATGCGGCATGGAGCCTGCAAGAACTCATTTGTGCATGGATGATAATAAAGGAGTAATTATGAACTACGAAGAAAAAGCAAAAGAATTATTTAAAGAAGGCTATAACTGCGCTCAGGCGGTTTTTCTTGCATTTGAAGATGTTATAGGTGTAAACAGAGAAACTGCATTAAAGCTTTCCTCTTCCTTCGGTGGCGGAATGGGCAGAATGAGAGAGGTTTGCGGTGCAGTATCCGGAATGTTTATGGTGCTTGGCTGCCTTTACGGTTATGATGATCCTAAGGCTGCCACCGAAAAGATGGATCATTATGTTCTTATTCGTGAAGCGGCGCAAAAGTTTAAAGATGAAAACGGATCTATTATCTGCCGTGAGATCCTTGAAGGGGCTACACCCGGCGGTGTTCCCGAAAAGCGAACAGAGGAATATTACAAAAAGCGCCCTTGTGTTGAATATGTAGGCCAATGCGCGGCAATAGTTGAAGCATATATAAAAGAAAGAGGAAGATCATGAGATTAGGCGGACTTCAAAAACTTACCTTGCTTGATTATCCCGGAAAAACCGCGTGTACGGTTTTTACGGAAGGCTGTAATTTCAGGTGTCCTTTTTGCCATAATGCTTCTCTTGTGAAAAACAGGTCTGTGGAATTGCCGCTTGATGAATTCTTTTCATTTCTGAAAAAAAGACAAGGTCTTTTGGACGGAGTTTGCGTAACCGGCGGTGAACCCTTGATGCAATCGGATATAGAAGACTTTTTATATGAGATAAAAGAGCTGGGATATTCGGTGAAGCTTGATACAAATGGTTCTTTCCCCGATAAATTAAAGAATATCGTTGCGAAAGGACTTTGTGACTATGTTGCAATGGATATTAAAAATTCCAAAAGTAAATATCTTGCAACGGCAGGGGTAACAAGGGATATTTTGTCTGATATCGAAGAAAGCGTCTCCTTTTTACTTTCGGATGCGGTAGATTATGAATTCAGAACAACTGTGGTTGATCCCTTGCACGATCATTCTGATTTTTATGAGATAGGAGCCTGGATAAAAGGCGCAAAAAGATATTTTTTGCAGAATTTTATTGATTCCGGAGACCTGCTTTCGGACGGTATGCAATCATATACAAAAGAGAAATTGGAGTCGTTTGCCTTGGTTTTACAAGGCTTTGTGCCGAATGTTGCGCTTCGCGGAGTATAACAATATCTTGTGGTGAATGAATAAAAATTCACACAATATCTTGTGTGAATACCCTTGACAGATACAATTTCTTGTGTTATAATAAGAGCACCCTCGCAAAAGGGTGCTCTTATTATATGTATATAAAAATAAAAATATATCAAACTAACAAAGGAGAAAGCAATGTATCAGGTTATTAAAAGAGACGGTAAGCTTACCGATTTTAATTTATCCAAGATAAGCGACGCTATTACCAAGGCTTTTGAGGCTCAGAACAAGCAATTTCACCCCGATATTGTAGATTTCCTTGCGCTCAAGGTTACAAGCCATTTTGAGCCCAAGGTTAAAAACGGTGCTATTGCCGTTGAGGATATTCAGGATTCTGTAGAGTCTGTACTTGTACAGGCAGGCTACGGAGATGTTGCAAAGGCATACATCCTTTACCGTAAGCAGCGTGAAAAGATCCGTAATATGAAGTCCACTATCCTTGATTACAAGGATCTTGTAGACAGTTATGTTAAGGTTACAGACTGGAGAGTTAAAGAGAACTCCACCGTTACATATTCGGTTGGCGGTCTTATTCTTTCAAACTCAGGTGCTATTACAGCAAACTATTGGCTTTCCGAGATATATGACGAAGAAATCGCAAACGCACACCGTGAAGCAGATATTCATATTCATGACCTTTCAATGCTTACCGGTTACTGTGCAGGTTGGTCATTAAAGCAGCTTATTCAGGAAGGTCTTGGCGGTGTTCCCGGAAAGATCACCTCTGCACCTGCAAGCCACCTTGCAACTCTCTGCAATCAGATGGTAAATTTCCTTGGTATAATGCAGAATGAATGGGCGGGTGCTCAGGCATTTTCCAGCTTTGATACCTACCTTGCTCCCTTTGTAAAGGTAGACAACCTTTCTTACAGAGAGGTTAAAAAGTGTATTGAGTCATTTATTTTCGGTGTAAATACTCCTTCCCGTTGGGGTACACAGGCACCTTTCTCCAATATTACTCTTGACTGGACCGTTCCTGCCGATATGGCAGAGCTTCCCTGTATCGTTGGCGGCAAGGAAATGGATTTCTGCTATAAGGATTGTAAAAAGGAAATGGATATGGTAAACAGAGCGTTTATCGAAACCATGATAGAAGGCGATGCTAACGGACGCGGTTTCCAGTATCCTATCCCTACCTATTCGATTACATCCGATTTTGACTGGTCTGAAACAGAGAATAATAAGCTTCTCTTTGAAATGACCGCAAAGTACGGCACTCCCTATTTTTCCAACTACATCAACTCTGATATGGAACCCAGCGATGTTCGTTCTATGTGCTGCCGTCTCCGCCTTGACCTTCGTGAGCTCCGTAAAAAGTCCGGCGGTTTCTTCGGTTCAGGTGAATCTACAGGTTCTGTTGGTGTTGTTACCATCAATATGCCCAGAATAGCTTACCTTGCAACAGATAAGGCAGATTTCTATAAGAGACTTGACAAGATAATGGATATCTCTGCCCGTTCTCTCAAGGTTAAGCGTACCATTATAACCAAGCTTCTTGAAGAAGGTCTTTACCCCTACACCAAGAGATATCTTGGTACTTTTGCAAACCACTTCTCCACTATAGGTCTTGTTGGTATGAATGAGGTTGGTCTTAATGCAAAATGGCTCGGCGGCGATATGACCACAAAGGAAACACAGGAATTTTCAAAGGAAGTTCTCAATCACATGCGTGAAAGACTTTCTGATTATCAGGAAGCATACGGTGATCTTTACAATCTTGAAGCAACCCCTGCTGAATCCACCTCTTACCGTCTTGCAAAGCATGACATTAAGAAGTTCCCCGATATCAAGCATGCTTCCGAACCCGGTGATACCCCCTACTATACCAACTCTTCTCACCTTCCTGTTGGTTATACCGAGGATATTTTTGAAGCTCTTGATGTTCAGGACGAGCTTCAGACTCTCTACACATCCGGTACAGTATTCCATGCGTTCCTGGGAGAAAAGCTTCCCGATTGGAAGGCAGCGGCTAACCTTGTACGCAAGATTGCTGAAAATTATAAGCTTCCTTATTATACAATGTCTCCCACATACACAGTATGCCGTAACCACGGTTATATTGCAGGAGAGGTATATACATGTCCCGAATGCGGCGAAAAAACAGAGGTTTACAGCCGTATTACAGGCTACTACCGTCCTGTTCAAAACTGGAATGACGGTAAATCCAAGGAATTTAAGGACCGTAAGGTTTACAACATTGATCCTTCAAAGATAGTATTTGCAGCAGCTGTTTGTCCCACTTGCACCGATGACAGCGCTGTAATGGGCGAAGATGCTCACATTATGCTCTTTACAACCAAAACCTGTCCCAACTGCAAGGCTGCAAAGGCAATGCTTGATAAGGCGGGAATTGCATACGAGATCATAGATGCGGAGGAAAATGCAGAGCTTTCGAAAAAATACGGAATCATGCAGGCTCCCACCCTTGTTGTAGCAGACAGCGAAAAGTTTGAAAAGATAACCAATCTTTCCAATGTTAAAAAATTCATTGAGGAAACAGTAAAGATTTAATATGTACGATATAGTAATTATTGGCGCAGGACCTGCCGGTATGACCGCGGCTCTTTACGGGCTTCGTGCCGGCAAAACTGCCGTGCTGCTGGAATGTAACTCTTTTGGAGGACAGATAGTATACTCACCAAGAGTAGAAAACTTTCCTTCACTCATGCAAATAAGCGGAAATGAACTTGCATCAAATATGCTGGATCAGGTAACTAATCTTGGTGCTGATGTTGAGTTTGCTAAAGCCTGTGCCATTGAAGATCACGGAAGCTACAAAAAGGTAGTTTGCGAAGACGGTGAAAGCTTTGACGGAAAAACCGTTATAATTGCTACCGGTGTTAAACACAGAAAGCTTGGCATTGAAGGAGAAGACGAGCTTATAGGAAGCGGAATTTCCTATTGTGCGGTTTGTGACGGTGCCTTTTTCAAGGGCAGGGATGTTGCAGTTGTTGGCGGCGGCGATACTGCTTTGCAGGACGCGGTATATTTAAGTGTTTATTGCAACAAGGTATACCTTATCCACCGTCGTGATACCTTCAGAGGTGAAGCGAAGCTTGTTGAAAAAATCAATGCTATTGCTAATATTGAAACTGTACTTGATTCCAATATAACGGCACTCAATACCGAAAATGGATTTCTTACTTCTGTTGTTGCCACCAATAAGAACACTAAAGAAAACAGAGAAATATCTGTTGCAGGACTTTTTGTTGCAATAGGGCAGGTTCCCGAAAACAAACCCTTTGAAGGCTTTGTAAAGCTTGATGAGAACGGATATTTTGATGCAGGAGAAAATGCCAAAACAAAAACCAACGGAATTTTTGTTGCAGGTGACTGCAGAGCAAAGGAAGTTCGTCAGCTTACTACTGCAGTTTCGGACGGTGCGGTTGCAGGACTTGCGGCTTGTGCTTATATAGACAGGCAATAAAAGTGATGTCGGGATTATCGAAATTCCGTATAGAGTAATTTATTTAGATATTCACAAAGAAGAAGCATTTGCGGAAATTCCGTAAATGCTTTTTTTGCTATTGAATATATATGAAAAAGATGGTATAATATAATTATCTTATGAAGGGAATATCAACAACATGAAATTTAAAAGATACACAGATGTAGCGGTAGTGTTTGTTCTGTCGATACTCTTGCTGATACTGTCTGCTTTTATAACAGCTAATTCTCTTGTTGCTTCCATGGTGGTTACAGAATTAGCGCTTTTGCTTCCTGCTCTGCTGTTTGTCATTTTGAGGAAGGACAATATCAGCTGCAGATTCGCTTTGAAATTGCCGAGCATCGGTAATTTCTTTTCGTCAATTCTCATTTTTGTGGGAATGAACGCTTTGCAAAATGCAGTAACCTTTGTTCTTTATCCTCTATATTACAATAAAACCGAAAACCCCGATATAGGAATGCTGGATTCTTTTGAAGGGGTAAGTCCGTATGTTTTACTTATTGCAATTGCGGTAATGCCTGCAATATGTGAAGAAATGCTTTTTCGCGGATATTTTCTTTCTGCTTTTACACAAAATAAAACCAAATTAAGTGCAATTTTGGGTATAAGCATCTCCTCCATAATGTTTTCCATACTCCATTTCAGTATATACAAGCTGCCCATGACCTTAATAATGGGAATAGCATTTGCGTATATTGCTTATAAAAGCGGATCTATTCTTATATCCGGAATATTCCATTTTTTAACGAATGCAAATGCTTTGATAAGCTATTATACACTAATGGGGGCAGATAGTGAGCCTGTAACTGCATTGGTACTGAAGGACCTGAGCTATGTTTTCATTTCTGTTATATATCTGATGGCGGCAGTTCTGTTTATTTCCCTTGGTGTGAGAAGCTTTAAAGAAAAAAAGACAAATAAAAAAAGATTTATAATATATATAGCCGTTCTTTTGGTTATTGCCATTTTGGTTTCGCTGGGAGCGTTGGTTTTAACTGCTGTAAACGAGATGGAAATTGTAACTCTTATCGAATCATCAA
>JAFYPJ010000076.1 GCA_017547545.1 Clostridia bacterium
TTCAAAAAAGCAAGCATAAGATTCTCAAAAATTAAATATAATTATACCAGTCGAAAAAACACGGAGGATTTTTATTATGTTTGTGTATTCTGTACGGGCATCAACCATTAAATTTTTCGGAGTTGTTGCACTTAGCTGTGTGGTACTTGTTGCCCTTATACTGTTTATTCCCTCCTATGATGTGAATGAAAGCGAATCTGTTTTCAGCGTTGGCAAGGAAATAAATTTTGATAATGTGAAAAGCAACGAAGACCGTGTTGAATTTCTTTCTCAGTTTGGTTGGGAAACAGAAGAAGCGCCGATCGAAGAAAATAAGGTAACGGTTCCGGATAAATTCAACAAGATATTTAAAGGATATAATGAGATCCAAAAGGAGCAGGGGCTTGATCTTTCAAAGTACAGGCGCAAGGAAATAATGAGGTATACATATAAGGTGACCAATTATCCGGACGCTGACGGAACAGTTTATGCAAATCTTCTTGTTTGGAGAAATACCGTTATAGGCGGAGATATATGTTCAGCACAAAAGGACGGATTTGTACACGGTTTTGAAAAGAATGGCGGTTAAGGCCTTTTTAAAATTAAAAAGGGTAAAAATTTATTTTCTAAATAATTGACAATAAAAGCAAAGTGTGATATAATCATTTCAATGATTTGAAAATACATGGAGGTTTTACTCATGAGCAGAATTAAGACTATCGAAACCAAGGATATTGTTAAAACCGTTAAGAACGGCGGATGCGGCGAATGCCAGACTTCTTGCCAGTCTGCATGCAAGACTTCTTGCGGCGTTGCTAACCAGGCTTGCGAAAACAAGAAGGCTAAGTAATTTTATTTACGGTTATAACGCTGTCTTTAAACGGACAGCGTTTTATATTTTTTTGTATATAAGGAAGAAAAATGGTACATCAGTATAAATTAAACGGATATAATATTGTTTTGGATACCTGTAGCGGATCAGTACATACGGTAGACGAGGTGGCATATGATATTATTGCCATGTACAATGATAATTCAACAGAGGATATAGTTAAAGAGATTTTGGAAAAATATAAGCATTTGCCCGAAATTACCAAAGAAGAGATCATTGAATGTATAGATGATATAAAGGCTCTTGTTGAGGCCGGTAAGCTCTTTTCGGAAGACAAGTATGAGGCACTTGCCTATACATATAAGAACAACAGTAATGTTGTAAAGGCACTTTGCCTACATGTTGCTCATGTATGTAATCTTAACTGTTCCTATTGCTTTGCAAGTCAGGGAAAGTATCAGGGTGAGCGTGCGCTTATGAGTTTTGAGGTTGGCAAGCAGGCATTTGACTGGCTTATTGCAAATTCGGGCACAAGAAGAAATCTTGAGGTAGACTTCTTTGGCGGTGAACCGCTTATGAATTGGGATGTGGTTAAACAGCTTGTTGAGTATGCAAGAAGTGTGGAAAAGAAATATGATAAAAATTTCAGATTCACCCTTACCACAAACGGTGTGTTGGTGGATGATGATGTGATAGAATTCGCTAACCGCGAAATGAGTAATGTGGTGTTAAGTCTTGACGGAAGAAAGTGCGTTCACGACCATTTCCGTGTAGACTATTCGGGTAAAGGAAGCTATGACACCATTGTCCCTAAATTTAAAAAGTTTGTGGAATCCCGCGGCGGTAAGGATTATTATATGAGAGGAACCTTTACTCATAATAATGTAGACTTTACCGAAGATATCTTTCATATGGCAGATCTTGGTTTTACCGAGCTCAGCATGGAACCGGTTGTTTGCCCTCCCGATGATCCCTATGCATTGACTGAGGAGGATATGCCCAAGCTCTTCGAACAGTATGAGATCCTTGCAAAGGAAATGATAAAGCGTGAAAAAGAGGGCAGACCTTTTACCTTCTACCACTATATGCTTGATCTTAAAAACGGTCCCTGTATTTATAAGAGGATAACGGGCTGCGGTTCGGGTACAGAATATATGGCTGTTACTCCCTGGGGTGAGCTTTTCCCCTGCCATCAATTTGTGGGAGATGAAAAGTACAGCCTTGGAAATGTATGGGACGGTGTTAAAAATAAAGAAATTCAGGAGCAGTTCCGTTGTTGCAATGCTTACAGCCGCGAAGAATGTAAGGATTGTTGGGCAAGACTATATTGTTCGGGCGGATGTGCTGCAAATTCATATCATGCTACAGGCTCTATCGGCGGTGTTTATAAATACGGCTGTGAGCTTTTCAAAAAGCGAATAGAATGTGCTGTTATGATGCAGGTTGCACGGGCAGAAGAATAATGAATACACCTGTTTACGATTTTGTTCATAAATATGCCGGGCAGGATGTCAGCCGTTTTCACATGCCGGGGCATAAAGGAAAAAGCTTTCTTGGATGTGAAGCCTTTGATATAACAGAGATCGAAGGCGCAGATGTACTGTACGGATGCAACGGAATAATAAAAGAAAGCGAAGATAATCTGTCTTCGCTTTTTGGTACGGCACACAGCTATTACAGTACAGAGGGTTCAAGCCTTTGTATCAAGGCAATGCTTGCCTTGGCTCTGCAAGGAAAAGAAGATCCCCTTGTATTGGCGGCAAGAAATGTGCATAAAGCATTTTGTTATGCAGCGGCATTACTTGATTTTGAGGTTGAGTTTATATACTCAAAAGCCTCGCATTTGTGCAGTTGTGAAATAAATGCCGAGGATGTTAAAAATGCAATTGAAAACAGTAAAAAAAAGCCCTGCGCTCTTTATCTTACTTCACCTGATTATCTTGGATATATCCCGGATATAAAAGCAATTTCAAATGTTTGCAAGGAATATAAAATACCTTTACTTGTAGACAATGCCCACGGGGCATATCTGAATTTTTTGCCTCGATCGCTTCATCCGATAGAATTGGGGGCAACTCTTTGTTGCGATTCCGCACATAAAACTCTGCCCGTTTTAACGGGGGGAGCTTATCTGCATATTTCAATGAATGCTCCGAAAATCTATACAGAAAATGCAAGATCCATGCTTTCTCTTTTCGCTTCTACAAGCCCCTCCTATCTGATATTGCAGTCTCTTGATCTTGGCAACCGATATATAAGTGAAGGTTACAGAGACAGACTTTTAAAAACGGTAAATGATATAAGTGTAATTAAAGAAAAGCTTATGTCGGAGGGATTTTTTGTTAAGACAAGCGAGCCTTTGAAGATAGTTTTTGAAAACGAGAATGCAACGGAGCTTTGTATTCATTTCAGAAACAACGGTATAGAAGCTGAATTTTGCGACAAGGATACTCTTGTACTTATGGCAAGTACCGAAAATAATAAAAGTGATTATGAAAGATTGCTTTATGCCGCAAAAAGCTATAAAGGTTCAAAAAAACGCGCTCTTAAAGAAAAGGAATTTTCTTTTAAGGCACAAAGAGCCGTAAGTATAAGAAAAGCCATGTTTTGCGAAGCGCAAACAATTTCAATCGAAGATGCCTTGGGCAGAATATGTGCATGCCCCACAGTTTCCTGCCCGCCTGCGGTTCCTGTGGTTGTAAGCGGTGAGATCATTACGGACAAGTCAATTGAAATATTCAAAGAATACGGTATTAAGAAAATATCGGTAATAAAATAAAGAATGCAAGCCGAAGCTTGCATTCTTTATTTTTGGTTAAATTTATCCTAAAGAGATAATTGCTCCAACGGGGATTTCATCCATGAAATCGTATACTTCGATTTCAACAGGAGATTCGCTGCGTAATTTAAAGCATCTGGATGCTTTAACGGTAGCATCGGGTTCAATGTCTGTATCAAAAGCATCATCTTCAGCGGTTTCTTCTTCGGCATAGCCTACTTCAAGCTGAACACCGTCCTGGTATGCATAAAGGTATGATTCCACAAAGAAGTTTGTGGGTTCTTCGGTGGTGTTTGTAAATTCAAAGAATACGCGTAAAAGCTTATCACCGTCATAATTTTCGGTAAATTCATTTTCAAGAACCTTTACATAACCGTCTTCACCAAGATTGCCTTCAATGGGGAAATCCTTTGCCCATGTGGGATCGGTTATAGGAGTGATCTCAAACTTATCTGCGGGTGCAGGAAGGTTCTGAGAATCAAGTTCAACTGTAAGTACATCTTCATCTTCCCAAAGGTTGGTTACCTTAACTTCTACGCTTCCGCCGTCTGCCTTAAACACAACCTCTTCGATGCAGCGAATGGTAACTCCGGGAAGTATATAAAGAGAAGCATTTCCGTATTCATCAACATCATCAGCAGCGGATGCATAGGTGGATTCAGAGGAGTATCCGTCCTGAGAAATTAAAAATTCTACCTCACTGCCTGCACAGGCGGGTTCATCCGAATTGTTGGTGAAATCATAGTAAACACGCAAAGCGTCTTTATCATCGTGATCCTTAAAGGCTTCTGCACCAACAACGGTGATGTTGAAGTCTTCATAGGTGCCGCTTACGGGTTCAAATGCCTTTTCTTCTTCTTTTGTTTCTTCTGCGGGAGTTGTTTCTTTAACTTCGGTATCCGGATTGTCAACTTTACTGCCGCATGCAGCAAAGCTAAATAGAATTGTTGCAACAAGACACAATGCTAAAATGAGTTTTGAAGTTTTCATGATTTTTTTCCTTTCTGATACAAAGAATATTTAAATAAAGGGCGGACTCTGCATTTTGGCGCGGCAGAGCCATACGAGGGAACCCAAGTTTTCAGGCAAGGCATATACCCTCCTTTTCAACCCTTGCACTTCTTATTATAAACAAAAAATGAATAATGTCCCCACACTTTTTGAATAAAAAAGTGTGGGAAACGGTTGGTTTTGTGCGAAAAGTGTGGGTGAAAGGGTGGGTATATGAGAATATGTGTTGTTTTTGTCTATTGACTCTTTAAAACTTATATGATATAATCAAAAAAGCAAATAATAATTTTTTCTGTTATGTTGGCGCGTGTACAGAAAAATCAGTTTAATATTCAGGCAAGGCAGACCTGCTGTAATTTATGTCTTAAGATGATGACGAAAATAGAAGGAGTTTTTATGAAAAAAACAAAATTGAGCGCAGTTTTGCTCGCTGTGCTTTTTCTTTTATCCGCTTGTAATTCCATTGGGGATAAGTCTGCAGATTTATCAATGGTATATATAATAACCGCTGTTTTTTCTTTTGTTTTGCTGGTAGCTTATTTCTTTACTCCAAAGAAAAAAGATTTATGGTTTGTTACTTTACTTGTTTCGGTATTTGTGGTTAATATAGGATATCTTGTTATTTCCTTGTCCTATAATCTTGAAACCGCACTTATTGCCAATACTTTGGCTTATTTCGGATCTGTATTTTTGCCGTTGAGCATGCTGTTTATAATTTTAAATACTTGTCAGATCGTTCTTTGCAAATGGCAGAAAATACTTTTGATTGTAATAACTGTTTCGGTATTTTTGCTCGCCGCAAGCCCAATTGCAGGTATTAAATTGTATTATGAAGAAGTCAGTTGGGTAGAAATCGGCGGTGTAGGAATGTTGGAAAAGGTATACGGAGTACTTCATCCCGTTTATCTTGTATATCTTCTTTTATATTTTACGGTAATGACAGCTTCAATCGTATATGCTTTTTCAAAAAAGAAGCTGGATTCTCCGGTGTACGGTGTGATCTTACTTGTATCGGTATTTTTAAATATTGGGATATGGCTGCTTGAACAGTTGGTTAAAATTGATTTTGAGCTTTTGTCTGTTTCGTATATTATAACTGAAATTTTCTTGCTTGCACTTAATTTTATACTTTGGGAAACAGAGCAGAAAAAAACTTTGGTATCCATTAAAGAAACCGAAGCGGCAAATGATGAATCCAAAGACGGTTCGGATGCACTCTTTGTTGAAAAATGCAGTTATTTAGAATCTCAGTTATCCTCTCTTACACCTACAGAAACCAATATATATCATTTATATATTGAAGGTAGGTCCACAAAGGAGGTTCTTGAAATCTTAAATATCAAAGAAAATACACTAAAGTATCATAATAAAAATATTTACAGTAAGCTTGGTGTTTCTTCAAGGAAGGAGCTGTTGAAGATAGCAAGCTCCTTATCGGACAAATAAAAACAGTTGTTTACTGTGAAAATATAATCTGTCAAAAAAGGACTGTCTCAAATGCGATTGTTTCGCATTTGAGACAGTCTTTTTTGTTATTCAATCTTGTAAGAGGAAGAGTGTTTTCTACCTTAACCGTAAAAACCGCATCTTCCTGAGAACAGCTCCTTAGATAAAATACAGGGGTTGTTTTGTTATTTAGAGATCTTAATGACGCCAAACCGCAACATGAGTGGTTTTTACGGTTTCGGCACCCGAATTGCCGTGTTGATCCTGGATTATACAGTATACGCTGATATCTCTGTAGTTATCAAAATCGTAATCGGTAAATTCGTACTTAAATGTATTGCTCTTTTCGTCTGAAAGATCAAGTGAGGAATATGTTTCTTCACCGTCGCAAAGAACTATCCACTTGTAGGAATAGGGAGCAAAGCCGCCGTCAACCTCAACGGTAAAGCTCGCTTCTTCCTGGGAACTTCCCATATAGTAGTCTACGGGATTATTAACAATGGTAAGGTGGGGGTAGTGCTCCTTTGCATATACGGAAACTCTATTGGAAGTTATTTCTCTACCCTCTATATCGGTAACGGTGCAGTAAACCTCTATAACATCGGTATAGTCAAAATCATAATCGGAGAACTCTACAGTGAATTCATCAGAAGTAAAGGAGGTTGCACCGTGAGTGGTTGTTTTTGCACCGCTATCGTAACAAACAACCCAATCATAATAGTAGTTGGGCACACCGCCTTCAATTGTAATGGAAAAGGTAACCTCTTCCTGAGAGGATCTCATATAATAATCTTCAGGTTGAGATGTTATTTTAAAATCAGGTTTGGGATGCACATAAGCCTTGTTGGAGGTGAGCTTTGTACCGTTGCTGTCGGTAACGGTGCAGTAAACCTCTATAACATCGGTATAGTCAAAATCATAATCGGTGATCTCAACAGTAAAGGTGTCTAATGTGGATGAGGAAGGATCCTTGGTGGTTGTGTTGCCGCCGTCACCGTAAACAAGAGTCCATGCATATGTGTAATCGGGAGCGCCACCCTCGATCTCAACGGTAAAGGAAACTTCTTCCTGAGAGATCTGCATATAATGATTTTTGGGGTTAGTTACAAATTTCAGTTCAGGTACAGGATCTTTATCAGGTGCGGCATCCTTGAAGCATCTGTAAAGGAAGGTCACTATCTGGGAACGGTCACAGTTCATAAGAGGACTGAAATATCCGCCGCCGGTACCGGTGGTGATATTATTGTCAACTGCCCAGATAACTGCATCACGGTAATATGCATCCACAGAAACATCTGCAAAAGGAGCATTGCCGGTAGGCTTGGGTGAACCCATTGTTCTCCAAAGGAAGGTAACTATCTGAGAACGGTCGCATTTCATTGTGGGGCTGAATTTACCGTCACCTGTGCCGGTGGTAATGTTGTTTTCAACCGCCCATGCTACAGCCTTGAAATAGTAAGCATCGCTTTTAACATCGGAAAAGTCTACTTTGCTGTTCATAGGTTCGGGTGAACCCTTTGCACGCCACAAGAAGGTAACTGCCTGTGCTCTGTCGCACACCATATTGGGAGAAAATGTTGTATCGGTTGTACCGGTGGTGATTTTGTTTTCAACAGCCCAAATAACAGCATCTTCGTAATAGGCACCGTCGGGAACATCGGTAAAAGGATGTTTTGCTGCACCTATAGGCGCAAGAAAGCATTGAGTGAAAATCAAACAAGTAATCACTAATGTAAGAAATTTTTTCATGTTTTTCCTCCTGAAAAATATAATTAAATTATGTACAAGTATATTTTAGACCTAAAACTACAAAAAGTCCCCACACTTTTAATATGTTGTACACATAATTTAGTAAAAAAGTGTGGGGAATGGTGTGGGGGACGGGTGGGCAGGTGAAAAGCACGCCAATATGGGCGTAAAATAACAGTTTTAACCGTTAGCATTCTTTTTCCGGGTTGAGTAAAATGGTCATAAAAGTACAAAGGAGCATTTTGATGTATACTTATTGTATCAGTTATGATAATTTACCCGGCTTTGGCATTGAGATCAAAAGAAAAGGGGAGACAATCGTTCGTATTTCCTCTGTATTTACAAATGAAAAAGAGGCAAGGAAATTTGTTTCGCTTTGTAACTCTTTGGAACTGAGTCCTATTCACCTTGAATATGTGATACAGGATGTTCTTGTATCAAAAGATTCAATGATAATTGTTTAGGTGCTTTCTATGCCTGAGATAAAAGTTTTGGCCCAAAGAGTTTTGAAATTCAGAAATGACCTGGGTGAGAATCAGTTTGAGTTTGCGGAAAAGTGCGGAATAAGCGTTTATACAGTGAGTGCTATAGAATCGCAAAATTGTAATCCCAGATTGGAAACTTTGCAAAAAATCGCCGCTTATACCGGAAGTACCGTTTCAGAACTGCTGATGGTAGAATGAAATTGTGGGAGTATATTGAAAGATCTTTTGGTACAGCGCAGAGATTCACTGCGATACACACTCGCCCGCCGCAACCCTACCCCGGAGGCTTGCTAAAAGCCTTCACCTTTTGCGGGCTTTGCGAATTTCTTCAAATGCAACAAAAAACACACCAAAGGTGTGTTTTTTGTTGAAAGTAACGTATATAGGTGATACAATGCATTACTGTCATCTTGAGCGTTGCATTTTACGTTGCCTGCAATAACGGTATAAACTTACCATAAAATATCTCTTGTTACTTTGGTTTGGTGAAAGAACCCTCTACCTATATCGAAGACATTTTTCAATATCTCTTCGTTTATGCCTGACTTTATTAGTGCTTGGCTAACAAGGCAAATGAGTGGATCCAAGCATATCGAAATGCTTATGCCGCGGCAGAGGGAAGCAAGACCTATGATGCGGCAACAAGAGAGCTTATGCACGATGCATTGGCAGCAGTGTTCAGCAAGGAAAAGAATACACAGAGGTTTATTGACTGGCTTGGTAATACGCAGACAAAGAAGAATGCAAACAAAATTAAATCCTGGTTTGCAGAGCTTCTTAAAAAACTAAAAAGTGCGATACATAGTCTTTTCACGGAAGGTAAGCTGAATCCGATGCAGATGGATGTTGGTTCGCTTCAGGAGGAAAAGCTCGAGAGTCTTGCCGATATGTTTCTTGATGCTCTTGATGAATCCAAAGCAAAGGTGCAAAACACGACAAAAAAAGAAGCTGTAGAGGCTTCGGAGGTAAAGAATGCGCTGACTATAAAAATGGACAAAATGACTACAGGTGGCAATATGAATGATGTGGTAAATATGAAACCTGTAGCTAATTTGTCTGGAACGGAATTTGCGAAAGGTGACGTTGACTTGATCTCTCAGGTAGAAACATATTTTGATTCTTTAGGAAATGAAGTTCAAAGTAAATATGGTTTAGTTGAATTAACAAGAAAGGGGATAAAATCGTCTATCGGACATGGTATTGGACGAAATAAAGCGATAGCGTTTACAGCGGTTCCGGATGTTATTAAAAAGGGTAAAGTAATAGACTATCAGTATAATTGGAAAGGACGAGGCTATGATACTGCTGTTTTTGCAGCACCGATTACAATTGGTAACGAGGGGTATTATTTAGGTTGTGTAGTGAACGTGGAGAGTAATAGAAATTATTATTATCTTCATGAAGTTATACTACAAAAAAAGGAGAATAACGCGATGTTCAAGACCGGAACCGTGAAAAACGGCACTTCCGGCAAAGCGTTATCTCCATTACATATTTTACTGCAAAGAATTCAAAATGTCAATACTTCTTCTAACATTTCCAATGATATTGTTAATCAAATAGTCGTGTTGCCGGACGGGACACCGGTTGTGTGGATTGAGGATAATATTTTTAAGGGGAAAAAGGGCAGTGACGCTAAGATAGTTGCGGATTATTTAAAAAATAATATTGGTAAAGTATATACAATATTAGAAAGTGGACAATGTGTTTATCTCGGAAAAGATTTACCGGGAGAATATACTTATTCAGAGTATAGCAAGAAACTTCAAAATAGCAGATCATTATTGAAAGCCAAAAACAAAGCCGCTTCCGGACTTGGTGAAATGATCGAAATTGCCACAAACAGAAGGTGGGAACCGACTGATCATACACATAATAAAGACGCAAAATATGGAGTGTACAAATATGATACTAAATTTGCATTTCCCATCTTTGATTCTGCAGGTAATGTAACTGATGCTCGTGCTTTTGATGCAGAACTTTTAATACTTAATGCCTCTGATGGTAAGAAATATTTGTATGATTTATTAAAAATAAAAAGAAACGCTACTACCTCTGGTGATCTTACAAAAATGAAGACCAGAAACGTGGGAACAAACCCACGAGTGCAGAGAAGTAACGCTTCTAATAACAGTATATCACAACCTAATCAAAATGTCAATACTTCCTCCGGTATTTCCGATGAGGATGTAGGTAACCAAATTAGAATAAACGGTCAGGATCTTGCTCATATTGATGATAACGAAGAGCTTAAGGCTATCGTTGTTGACATGATCGAGCAGAAAAGACGAACCTCAAAGAGCAGAAGAAATATTCTCTCCAAGGATGTACGTCCCTTTGCTAAACAGATACTTTCGGATAATTCTTCCTCGTATAACCTTACGACCTTCACTTCTGAGCTTACAAAGCTTTATGAGCTTATGGCAAGAGGTGAGCGCGAGGATGTTATAAGACACTATGCGAATTACATAGGTGAAAAGATTCTTGAGGCTTCCGATAATAACGGAAAAATAAATGATCGAAACAAATCTATATTGAACGATATTAAGGGTATCCCTATGAAGCTTACCAAAGCGCAGAGGGATATATTATCGGATAAGTACGGATTGAGTTTTGAGGAATATTCCGCCAAGAATTCAAGGTATATGACCTTCAGTGCAAACGGCAGGTATATTCATGATATATGGAGTGAGTTAAGTTCCAAATATCCCGACGTGTTTGATTCAAGTATGCCTAAATCGGAAATGGCCATCGAGCTTGCCGGTATTGCTGTACAACTCAGTAATACATATAACGGTGAGTTTAGCCTTTCGGATGATGCACAATATCTCGGCGCTGAGCTTGTTGCAGGCTTTGATACTGTTGGAACAACAAAGCGGACAGGTGCTGATATTGAGGCTGAAAAGGTTTCCGAAATAAAGCGTATTAAAAATGAGAAGATTTCCGAGATCCGTGCAAAGAAAAATGAGCAGATTGAGAAATTAAAAATACTGTTTGTACTCTGGCTCAGCTTTCAATTCTTTTAGCAATTCACTTTTGCTTTCAAAAACGGATTTCCCGACAATTCCCCTAAACGGTTCCCACATTGCGGGCAGCGCATTATCGTGAGAACAAATATATTGCCATTCATCTTCGTCATATTGGTAAAGTGCTTCAAGCTGATAGGTGAACAACCCGTTCTTGTCTTTTAAGATTACATAGCGCATTGAAGAATCTTTTGAATATATAACATCCACCACTTCAATAATATCAACAGAGAAATCCATAGAAAGTTCCCGGAGCTTCGATTCTGACATAATATACACCTCGCTTTTTTATATTATATCACCAATCGAGTTTGTTTATAAATAAGTGATAAGTGATGCAGCTGCGCTGTGATAGGTGATGCGATGCGTTCCACCCACGCGCCGAAGGCGTGCATCACAGACGAAGTCTGCATCACGCACGCAGTGCGCATCATGTTCCAAAGGAACGCATCACGCAAAGAAACCTGATTTGTCAGGTAGACAAATCAGGTTTCTTTGTTGGCGGAGAAGGAGAGATTCGAACTCTCGAACGGCTTATGACCGTTACACGATTTCCAATCGTGCGCGCTCGACCAGCTACGCGACTTCTCCATACTACTTACGGGATGCTAACTATCCCTTTGCATTTATTTTGTTGGGTAACCGCTTTTGCAGTTACCCATCTATTATACCATTATTTTTTAATTTGTCAATAGTTTTTTGAAATTATTTTCCGGTTTTCTCAACAGTAAGGAAGGAAGCGAGATTTTTTCTTTTAATTGCTGTGGAAATATTGGGCAAATATTTTAAGAAAGTCTTGTTGTTATAAGCGATACTTCCCGTCGTTAGGCGGCGTGCGCAAGAGAAGAGTATTTCCTCCCTTGACTCGGTATCTAAAGAACCCAAAAGATTTTGCGCCAGCTTGCAATCCTTATCGGTAAGGCGCAAGGTACCGTATTCCTTTTTTAAATAATCACAAAAAAGAGCATTAAGATAAATGATGTTGTATATGTTAAATACAGCATCGGGCTCCTGCTTTTCGCGTGTTTTACAATAGGTTTCAATAATCCATCGTATATCGTTTTCGTTATATTCCGCACAAAATGCATTTTCATAATAGAAATTAAGGATATAACTTTTTAAACCCATATAGCCGTGGATCATAGAAGTTTCTGATAAGGGATATTGCATTTCGAGAAGAGCGCTTTCTTCTTTTTCAATACGCTTGATGGCTGCCATTATATCACGGTCTAAAGTGTCGTTATATACCTTGCAGTCGGTTTTAAGTCTGATTTTTTTGTTTTTTGCAAGCAGGCCGAGCATGTCCATCAAATGCATTCTCATCGGCTTTGGCTTGTTGTGATTAGATTTTTCAGCTGCCATAGTTCTTTGAATTTGTTCCTCGATATCTTGACATTTACAAATTAAAATGTTATAATAACAAAAACTATGTTTATTTTATCATGATTTTTTGAAAAAGTCAATAAACAAAAATGAAAAAATCAAGTTTTTTCACAGCATTTAGGGATATGTCCTTGTTTTGATGCTCGGTACAGAGAACGGTGCCATTGGCTGGAAGCACTGTTGGTAAGCGCGGCAAGGGTACCACCCGAAGTTTAATTGTATAATGTTTTAAATGAGTTAAAAGCTCGGGTGGAACCGTGCGGAAAAGTGTATTTTCCTCACCCCGAACAAAGGTGAAAGCCTTTTTTCGGAGTGAGATTTTTATTTTCTGAAGCAGGTACGCCAAGTTCTCATATTAAATTAAATTAAATTATAATTTCACTTAAATATACAGGAGGATTTTATGAAAACAGCTTATGATGTTTTAAAAGAAAAAGAGCTGATAACACGCGAAGTGTTGGCAGCAGATGTGGACGGCAAGGTTGTTGATCTTACCACAGAGGTTGAGGACAGCGCTAATGTTATGCCCGTTACTTTTGAAACGATTGAAGGCAAAAAAGTATTCTGGCATACTGCATCCCATGTGCTTGCTCAGGCGGTGAAGCGTCTTTATCCCGAAGCCAAGCTTGCTATCGGTCCTGCAGTTGATAACGGTTTTTATTATGATATTGATTCCGAGGTTCAGTTCACTCCGGCAGATCTTACAAAGATCGAAGGTGAAATGAAGAAAATAGTTAAGGAAAATCTGAAGCTTGAAAAATTTGTACTTCCCCGAAACGAAGCACTCAAACTTATGGAAGAAAAGGGCGAACCCTATAAGGTAGAGCTTATCAATGATCTTCCCGATGATGCGATCATCTCCTTCTATAAGCAGGGTGATTTTGTTGATCTTTGTGCCGGCCCTCATCTTTTTACAACAGGTGCAATAAAGGCATATAAGCTTACCTCTGCTACCGGTGCATATTGGAGAGGTAACTCGGATAACAAAATGCTTACAAGAATCTACGGTACAGCATTCCCCAAAAAGGAAGAGTTGAATGCATATCTTGAGCAGGTTGAAGAAGCAAAAAAGCGTGATCACAATAAGCTTGGCAGAGAGTTAGAGCTCTTTACCACAAGCGAGCTTATCGGTCAGGGACTCCCCATCCTTCTTCCCAAGGGCGCAAGAATAGTTCAGCTCCTTCAGAGATTTGTTGAAGATGAAGAACAGAAGAGGGGCTGGCAGATGACCAAAACACCCCTTATGGCAAAGAGCGATCTTTACAAGATTTCCGGCCATTGGGATCATTACCGTGACGGTATGTTTGTAATGGGTGATGCAGAGGATGAAACAAAGGAATGCTTTGCGCTTCGTCCTATGACCTGCCCCTTCCAGTATCAGGCTTACCTTAACAGAGCCCGTTCCTACCGTGATCTCCCCATGAGATTAAGCGAAACCTCCACCCTTTTCCGTAACGAGGATTCGGGTGAAATGCACGGACTTATCCGTGTTCGACAGTTCACTATCTCCGAAGGTCACCTTATGTGTACTCCCGAACAGCTTGAGGGCGAGTTCAGAGGCTGTCTTGAGCTTTGTGTATTCATGCTCAATACACTTGGACTTTATGAGGATGTAACCTACCGTTTCTCACAGTGGGATCCCGATAACAGAGAAAAGTACATCGGTACCGAAGAGCAGTGGAATGAGGCACAGGGTATAATGAAAACTATCCTTGACGATCTTGGTATAGATTATAAGATCGGTATCGGCGAGGCTGCCTTCTACGGACCTAAGCTTGACATTCAGATAAAGAATGTTCACGGCAAGGAAGATACACTTATCACAATTCAGATAGACCAGATGCTTGCCGAAAAGTTTGGTATGGAATACACAGACCGCGACGGTACAAAGAAAAATCCCTATATTATTCACAGAACCTCCATTGGTTGTTACGAAAGAACTCTTGCCCTTCTTATTGAGAAATATGCAGGCGCATTTCCTCTCTGGCTTGCTCCTGAGCAGGTTAGAATTTTCCCCATTGCAGACCGTCACAATGACTATTGCTACGAGATCAAAAAGGAGCTTGAAGCAATGGGTATGCGTGTTGAGGTTGATGAGCGTAACGAAAAGGTTGGCTATAAGATCCGTGAAGCAAGACTTGCAAGAATTCCCTATATGCTTACTATCGGTGATAACGAGGTTGCAGAACGAACAGTATCTGTTCGCGCAAGAGGTGAAAACGGTGACCTTGGCAGCATGACAGTAGATGAAATGAAAGTCCGTTTTGAAGAAGAGATCAGAACAAAGAAAAGATAATTACAGATAGGAGAAATAAAAATGATTATTTATAACAGAGCAACTCTCAGAGATAAGATATATGCTTGCTGGGTTGGTAAGAATATCGGCGGTACAATGGGCGGTCCTTTTGAGGGTTCCGAAAAGCTTCTCAATATCGAAGGCTTTACCACTCCCGAAGGAACAGTTCTTCCAAATGATGACCTTGATCTTCAGATAATCTGGCTCAAGGCTCTTGAAGAAAGAGGTCCCAGAGCAATTACAGGTCAGCTTCTCGGTGAATATTGGTTGAATTTTATTCCCCCTACCTGGAACGAATACGGTATAGGCAAGAGTAATCTTATAATGGGACTTCTACCCCCTCTTTCCGGTGAATATCAGAACTATTGGAAGAATTCCAACGGTGCATGGATCCGTTCCGAGGTTTGGGCTTGCTGTGCTCCCGGTTGCCCTGATATCGCTATCAAGTATGCGGTTGAGGATGCTATGGTTGACCACGGCATGGCGGAAGGTACTTATGCTGAGATCTTTACAGCAGCTATAGAATCCGCTGCCTTTGTATGTAACGATATACAGAAGCTTATTAAAATAGGTCTTTCAAAAATTCCCGCAAACTGCCGCGTTGCACAGGCAGTGAGAACTGTTGTTGAATGTCATGCCAAGAATATGACATGGAAGGAAACCAGAGAAAAGGTTCTTAACGAAAACCGTGACCTTGGCTGGTTCCAGGCTCCCGGTAATATCGCATTTGTTGTTATCGGTCTTCTTTACGGTAACTGCGATTTCAAGCAGTCTATGCTTATTGCTATCAACTGCGGTGATGATACAGACTGTACCGGTGCTACCGTTGGTGCTCTTCTTGGTATTATGGGCGGTATGGAAGCTATTCCCCAGGATTGGAGAAAGTATATCGGTGACAATATTATTACCGTTGCTATCAATCGCGGTGATACATGGGGCTGTCCTCAGACATGTACTGAGCTTACAGACAGAGTTTTACGCATGACTCCTGAGGTTTTGCGTGCAAATTATGCAAATCTTGCACTTTCCGACGGGCCTGAAGATCTCTCTGAAGTAGATCTTGATGCTCTTTGCAATCCCGATGTTGCAAAGCGTATCTGCGCTCGTTCAGGCTGGTCCTATGAGGTTGAATTTATTCATTCCAAGGCAACCGTTATTTTTGAAGGTGAACCCAAAATAGCTCCAAACGGTGAGCTTCGCGGTAAGCTTTCTGTTATCAGCTGTATGCCTGATCCCAGAAATATAGAGTTCAACTGGATACTTCCTGAGGGCTGGAGTGTTCGCGCACCCAAGAGCGTATATCTTCGTCACTGGTACAATCAGCTTGTTGACCGTCCCACAATAATTGATTTTACAATTACTGCAGGTGAGCAGGTTGACAGCATGAACCGTATCGTAGTTGAAGCAAAAGCTCCCGGCAGACCTACCGTTGGTTATATCCCCGTAACAGTTTTAGGTTAATATGATATCCTCCCAAATGGGAGGATATTTTACAATTATTGAATTGTTCATAAAATAAGTGTATAATTATAGAAGAGCAGAATGCTTCAAAGAGAAAGGAGTTGATATTATGAAAAGAATAAATACTGTTCTTTGGGGTTTGCTTTTGGTAATATTGGGTGTGGTTTTCGCCCTTAATGCCCTTGATTTTATTGACATAAGAATATTTTTTGACGGCTGGTGGACAATTGCCATTATTGCACCTTGCTTTATAGGACTTGTAACCTCAGCCCAAAAGCTTGCAAATTTAATAGGCTTGATATGCGGTATAGTTTTGTTCCTTTGCTGTCAGGGTGTGCTCAGCTTCACCATGGTTACAAAGCTTATTGTTCCTACTATTTTTATAATAATCGGTTTGAAGATGATTTTCGGCTCCCTTTTCGGCAACAAGAGTGCGAAAGTGTTGGAACAAAAAATAATCAACGGAATTACTCCCGTTACCGTAGCGGGTGTTTTCAGTGCCGAAAATCCGGATTTTAAATCCAAGGAATTTCACGCCGCAGAATTTACCGCCGTTTTCGGTTCGGTAAAATGTGATCTCAGGGAAGCTGTTATTGAGGAAGACTGTGTTATTAACTGTTCCGCAATTTTTGGAGGTATTGATATAATTCTTCCTCCCGATGTTAAGGTAAAGCTTCGCTCCAACTCGCTTTTTGGCGGTATGTCCGATAAGAACCGTAAAACCGATCCTACGGAGGGTGTAACCGTATACATAAGCGGCACTTGTATGTTTGGAGGTGTTGATGTAAAATGAAAACCTGGCAGAAAGTTGTTAAATATATTGCTATTCTTCTTGCAATATTCCTTTGTGTTGGTGTTATTTCGGGAATATGTACAGCAATACTCAGTCTCAGCCTTATTTCATCGGGAAACAGGGCGGCGGATACTGATTATACCGTATACAAAATTGATAACAGTATAGAAATACTTGAAATCGAAGTAAGTGCAGGAGAGCTTATTATTAAAACCGATGATGAATTCCGCGTGGAAAGTAATAATAATTTTCTTACGGTAAGAGAACGGGGGAACCGTTTGATAATCAAGGAACAAACGCGTTGGTTATCCAATAATAAGGATATAGTAATAGAGCTCTATATTCCCGAAGAAACTGTATTTGAAAAGGCAGAAATCGAGGCAGGAAGCGGCAGAGTGAGAATTGATCAGTTGATAGCTGATGATATTTCGATAGACTTTGGTTCGGGAGATGCAAACATTGATTATCTTGTTGCCGATAACAGAATAAGTATTGAACATGGTGCAGGGAAGCTTAGTATTGACGAAGCAAATCTCAACAATTTCAATATGGATATGGGCGCAGGTAATGTGGATATTACAGCAGCTCTTACGGGTAAAAACAAGATTGAACAGGCTGTGGGTTCTCTTGATCTCATACTTATCGGTAAAGCCGACGATTACTGTATAGAAATAGACAAGGGTGTTGGTATTGCAACTATCAGCGATGAAATTGCCGAAAATGAAAAGCTTTATGGGAACGGTGATAATGAGCTTGATATAGACGGCGGCATAGGCAATACGGTTATTGAATTTACAGAGACAGAATAATTCACAAAAACAAAAACGGAGAGCACTTCAAAAGTAAGTGTCTCCGTTTTTACATTATCAAATAATGATATGTTCTGCGTCTATATTTGCAAGTTTAATTCTTTCGGCATCTCTTTTTTGACTTGTAAATACCAAAAGCTGAATACCGTTGCTGCTTAATTCGGAAAGCGCACCGAACATATTATCCATTCTCTTGTCATCAAGTCTTGCAAAGCTTTCGTCAAAAATAACGGGAGGAAGCTGCTTTTTGAAAAGAGTTGAAATAAGGGATATACGCAATGAATAATATGCAAGGTCCTTTGTTCCCGCACTCATATAATCTATCTTGTGGAGCTTGCCCTCTGTTTCATAGCTCATTTCAAGATCCTTGCCTATACCGATAGTGGTATATCTTTCATTAGTGAATATACCTAAAAGCTTACCCGCATTGGCGGCAAGAGTGGGAGTGATACCGGCCCTTAAATTATTGGATGCCTGTGAAAGCTTTTCATATGCCAAAAGGTAGGCTTCATTTTTCTTTGTCAGGCGTTCAATTTCTGTAGTAAGGCTGTTTATGGAATCGCCAAGCTTGGTGGGAGGCTCTGCTGTTGCCATAAGCACTGCAAGATCTCTCTCAAGCTCTGCTTCTTTTTGCTTGAGATGTTCGGTAGATTTGGTATAAAAATCCTTTTCTCTTTGAGCATCCTCTACTTCCTTTTTATCAAAGGAATCTTCTGTATAAGGTCTGCCGTCAAGTATGATCTTCAATTCCGTAGGATCTATACCCTCTGCCTGAGATTTAAGAGAATCTCTTGCCAGAATGTATTTTTCCATTTCTGCCGAGTTATCCGCAACAAGGCGGATGACCTCCTTTGCCTTTTTTACGGCTTCTTGGGCAGAATGCTTGCCGAAACGAAGAGCCTGCGCCATAAGTGCGGATTCCTTTTCTCTTAATTTGGCAGATACGCTCTGATACTTTTCTTCAAGATCGTTTATACGGGAATTAAATATAGAAAGAGTATTTTCGTTTGAAACAAAACCTGATACCGCAGTGTTGAAATCCTCTTTTGTGTCCATATCAAGTAGGGCAAGGAATTCGTTTTCGTTTATTTTCTGGCGGGATGAGGCGATTATAAATACCACACCGAGTATCAACATTACAAGCGCCACTGCTCCAAGATAAAGGGAAACGGACGGTATATAGGTCAAGCTGAAATAGGTTGACACCCCAAGCAAAATTCCCAATACAAACATAATGGCACTGCATACCGAAAATGCCGTTTTTCTCTTTTTTATAGCCTTGAAACGGTGAACAACCTCATCTATTCCCCCAAGTTCATTTACTTTTTCAATAAAGGCGGAGGCTTCAAAGAAGCTTTGGCTCTTATTGCGTTGATGCTCAAGCTCGCGGTTGAGCTCATTTGCCGTTTCTTCCAGTCTTTTTGCCTCATTTGAAAGCGTTTCTATTTGATCTATATAGTCCTGATTTGGGAAAAAGCCTTCATAGGTATAGCTTTTTTTAAGAGCTTCTATAACGGTTTCCAACTCTGCAACCTTCTTTTTTAAACCCTTATAGCTCTTGTAGGTACGGTATTTTTTTGCCGCCTCATAATAATTGAGCAGATCCTTTTTTGCCTCAAGCTTTTCCATATTCTGAATTATGGAAGCTTTTGTTTCTCTTAAAGTACCTTCCTTTTCAATTATAGCCGAATTTTTCTGCTTTGCTTCATCAAGGCGGCGTATAAACTCGTCGCGCTTACAGGTGAGCTCATAGATCTTTCCGCCCTTTCCTTTTTTATGCTGGAGCAAAACCCGTGCGGCATCAAGTCTTTTCAATGCTTTTTCGGTATCTATATTTTCGTCTGCGGAGAAAAGTATATTTTCTATAGAGCTTGATACCTTTGAACCATTGATATAACCGCCCGATGCCTGACCTATATAGGCAGTATGAGCAAAAACATCAGCCGAAACGCCAAGAAAAACATCTTCGGGCGAATGACCTTCAAATACGGGTGTATTACTGTCAAGATCTATTATCGAAGTCTTATCTCCTGAATTTTCAATGTATTCACGCTCAATGCGGTATTTTTTTGAATCAACAACAACGGTTACGGTGCCGGAAGCGGATTTTGTTCCCCATGTATAATAACGGGTTCTTTCCGCTTTATCCGAAAATCCGTAGAATATGAATTTTATAAATGCTGCTAAGGTTGATTTCCCGCTTTCATTTTGTCCTTCAACAATGTTGATCCCATTTTTAAAGGAGTATTCTCGGTCTTTTGTTCCGCCAAAATCGCGGATGTACAGTTTTTCAATATACATGAATATCTCCTTTACTCAAAATCAATTATATCGGTTCCGTCAATGGCGCAAAGTCCGTAACGCAGAGCCATTGCTGCAAGCTCGCGTTCCTCGGCAGTACCCTTTTCCAACATGGGGAGCAAGGCTTCAAAAAATGCACCCTTTATTGTGGGATCGTATTTAAGTGCTTCGCAATCATACAAGGGAAGGGTATTGTCTATAAGGTCAAAGGTGTAAAGATCCCTCAACTGGCGCTCAATAACCTTTTTGTTTATTTTCAGTTCAGGGGTAACATTTCCTTCAAGGGTAACGCGCAAAAGAGTGTCATCCCCATAGCCGTTTTTCACTATTACTTTAGAAATTGCTTCCGCTATTTCATCGTTATTGGAGCTGCCCGTTACATTAAGCCTTTCAACAGCATAACGCCTTCTTGAAAAACGGATGGCTTTCATGTTGTATCTGAAGCCGTTTTCGTCCTTTATAAAGCTTCCGGTTAAGGCGCCTTTATGCCCTGCCTCGGAATAATCTCTTCCTTCGAGACAACCGGGGTAGGCATAACAGGTTTCGCCTGCTTTGGTTGGTTCTTTGCCGGTATGGATGTGTCCAAGGGCAATATAATCAAAGCCGCTTTCCGCAATATCGTTTTCTGTTATGGGACAGTATTTGGAAATGGGGGAAGAGGTATCGCCGTGGGCAAGAAGAATGTTTATACGGTTTGGGTTAAGAGGCTTTCTTCCTGTAAAAGGGTTTCTTTCCATAGTGGAAGAGGTGAAAGCATATCCGTATACATCAACATTAAGATCGTCAAAGGATATATATGAAAGGGAAGGTTCTGAAAATATAAAAACATTATCGGGAAATTCGGTTTTTTTGTATACGCCTCCCGCTGTATAAGGATCGTGATTTCCGGGAGATATAACAAACTTGCAGTCAGGCAATTTGGAAAATTCCTTAACTACAAGAGAAACCGTTTCTTTTGAAACGAATTCGCTGTCAAACATATCTCCTGCAATTAAAACAAGATCGATACTATTATCCTTCACATACATCATCATTGCAGAAAATGCGCTGCGCAAATCACCTCTTCTTACTTCGGAAAGGGAGGGATCCTCCAGGGTGAAGGGTGCATCAAGATGCATATCTGCTGTGTGTAAAATTTTAACCATATTTCATTCCCCAAACTGTCGATTTTTCTGTATATAATAATTATACATTATATTTTTTCTTTTTTCAATATCAATTTAAATTAAATATTGATAATTCTGTTTGTTTATGATAAAATATTATATAATATATGATTTGAAAGGAAATGCAGAATTACTGCAATGTAAAATATGGCTAATTACAGAAGAGGACGAGTTAACGAAGAGATGGCAAAGGAGCTTATGAAAATACTTCCCACAGTAAAGGATCCCCGTGTAGGAAGCGCTTTTTTCAGCATTACTTCGGTAGACTGTACTCCCGATTTGAAGTATGCAAAGGTTTATTATTCCAGTATGGGAGGTAAGGACGGAGAGCTCGGTGTGGCACAGGGACTTAAAAGTGCCAACGGTTATATCCGCCGCGAGCTTGCAAGAATGCTTAATATGCGTCAAACCCCGGAGCTTACCTTTATTCGCGACAGCTCCGTAGAACACGGTGCTCATATCTCAAAGCTTCTTGACTCTGTTATTCCCAAGGAGAACAAGGATGAAGAATAATATTACTTTATCCGAAATAACTAAGCTTTTTGAAGAATGGGATAATATTCTGATCCTTACCCATGCCAATCCGGATGCGGATACTTTAGGTTCGGCTTTTGCAATAAAATATTCCTATCCCGAAAAAAGTATAGATGTTTGCTGTGCCGATTCTGTACCTCAAAGGCTTTCGTTTATAACCAAAGGAAATGATACCTCTCTTTGTGAAAAGGAATATGATCATATCATTTCGGTGGATTGTGCAGAGCTTCATCTTATGGGTGAGGCGGGGAAAAAATACGCTTTTGAAACAGAGCTCAAAATAGACCATCACCGTACAAGCACCGAATTTGCAAAATACAATTATGCAGATGAAAAATGCGGATCCTGCGGTGAGATAATATATGATATTCTGGATAAGGCAAACAGAATAAATCTTCAAAGTGCAGAAGCTCTGTATGCTGCGATAGCTTCGGATACAGGCAGTTTTAAATTCAGTAACACAAGACCGAGTACCCATATTAAGGCTGCAGCACTTATGGAAAAAGGAATTGATTTTGTGAAAATTAACACAATACTTTTTGAAAACAAGTCTAAGAGCGAAATTTCAGCACTTAAAGTTGCGGTAAATTCTCTTGAATATTATTATGGCGGCAGAGTTGCTGTTGTTGGTTTTTCAAATGAACTGAAAACAGAAAATTCTATAGATGACGATGCCCTTGCAAGTGTTAATTCCTTGCCCCGTGAAATCGAAGGGGTGGAGCTTGGTATAGTTATCAAGGAAAAGAGTGCAAAACAGGGTGAATTCAAGGTTTCCATGAGAAGCGGTGAAAGTGTGGATTGCTCCGAAATATGCGCTAAATTAGGCGGAGGCGGTCATATAAGAGCGTCGGGGGCTTCGGTGAGAGCAGAAAATCTCGATGCGGCAAAGGATATAATAATTAAAGCTGTATCGGAGTGTATCGAAAAATGAAGGAATGTTCCGGAGTTCTCATAGTAGATAAGCCTGTGGATATGACTTCCCACGATGCGGTCAATATAATGCGAAAGCTTTATAACACAAAAAAGGTGGGACATACCGGAACTCTTGATCCGATGGCAACGGGAGTTTTGGTTATCCTTATAGGCAGAGCCGCAAAGGCGGCAGAATATCTTGTTTCGGATGAAAAGAAATACGAAGCAGGTCTTTTGTTAGGCAAAAAATATGATACCGGTGATATTACGGGAAAGATAATTGAAGAATCTGAAAATATCCCCGAAAGGGAAAAGGTGCTTGACTGTATTTTCGGTTTTCAGGGCAAAGGACAGCAGATACCGCCTATGTACAGCGCGTTAAAGGTGGAGGGAAGGAAGTTGGTTGACCTTGCAAGAAAGGGAATAGAGATTCAAAGAAAACCCAGGGATATCGAGGTATACTCGATAGAAGCCGAAGGTGACGGTGCTGAATACAGCCTTAGTGTACATTGCAGCAAAGGAACTTACATTCGTACTTTATGTGAGGATATCGGTCAGAGGCTTAACTGCCCTTCAACTATGAGTTCTTTGCGCAGAACTGCATCAGGCGGCTTTGATATTTCAAACAGTTATACTATAGATGCTCTTCGCGAAATGAGTGAGGAGCAAAAGGAAAATATACTTTTACCCATTGAAAGTCTTTTTGAAGAATTACCAAAGGTTGTTTTGCCCGAGTTTTTCACAAAGCTTTCACGCAGCGGACAGCAGGTATATCAGAAAAAGATAGGCACAAAATACGAGCTTTCCCAGAGGGTGAGGCTCTATGATAATAACGGATTTTACGGCCTTGGCGAGGTTTGCGATTACCCCGAAGGCAGTGCTGTAAAAACAATAAAACAATTTGTATTATAATACGGAGGATAAAGTTATGTATCTTATCGGTAGTGATATCGGTACCAGCGGTACCAAAACAGTTCTTTTTGATCTTGCAGGCAATACAGTTGCCTCTGCTCTTTGCGAATACCCCCTTTATCAGCCTAAGAACGGCTGGGCAGAGCAGGATCCCCGCGATTGGTGGAACGCAGTTTGCGAAAGCATCAAGGCGGTAATTACAAAATCAGGCGTTGACCCTAAGGATATCAAGGGTGTTGGTCTTTCAGGCCAGATGCACGGCCTTGTTATGCTTGATAAAAATGACGAGGTCATCCGTCCCTCCATCATCTGGTGCGACCAGCGTACAGCAAAGGAATGCGAGGAAATGACCGATATTATCGGTGCAGATAAGCTTATTGAAATTACAGCTAACCCCGCAATGACAGGCTTTACCGCTTCCAAAATTATGTGGGTTAAGAATAATGAGCCCGAAAACTTTGAAAAGTGCGCAAAGATAATGCTCCCCAAGGACTATATCCGTTATATGCTTACGGGTGAATTTGCAACAGAAGTTTCGGATGCTTCGGGTATGCAGCTTCTTGATGTTCCGGGTAGAGACTGGTCTCCCTACGTTCTTGATAAGCTTGGTATAGACAGAGCAAAATTAGGTAAGGTTTACGAATCCTGCGAAGAAACAGGACGTGTTAATAAGAGAGCCGCAGAACTTACAGGCTTGGCAGAAGGTACAGTTGTTGCAGGCGGTGCAGGCGACCAGGCGGCAGGTGCTGTTGGTAACGGTATCGTTCGCGAGGGTATCATTTCCGCAACTATCGGTACTTCCGGTGTTGTATTTGCTCACACAGACAAGCTTTCCATCGACCCCAAGGGCCGTGTACATACTCTTTGCCATGCTGTTCCCGGATGTTGGCATATTATGGGCGTTACTCAGGGTGCAGGTCTCTCCTTTAAGTGGATGAGAGATAATTTCTTTGAAAACGAAAAGGCTACCGCAGCACTTTTAGGCAATGACCCCAACTATATTATGGATAAGATCGCAGAGCAGGTTCCCGCAGGCTCCAACGGCCTTGTATACCTCCCCTATCTTATGGGTGAAAGAACTCCTCACCTTGACCCCGATTGCCGCGGTGTGTTCTTTGGCCTTTCCGCAATGCATACCAAGAAGGATATGCTCCGCGCAGTTATGGAAGGTGTAATCTTCTCCCTTACCAACTGCATGGATATCATTAAGGATATGACAGGCACTACACCCGAAACCGTTTACGCTTCAGGTGGCGGCGGTAACTCCACTCTTTGGAGATCTATGATGGCAGATAGCTTTGCTATGCCTATCTCCCGCAATAACTCTAAAGAGGGCGGTGCTCTTGGTGTTGCAATTCTTGCAGGTGTTGCCGCCGGTCTTTATAAGAGCGTTCCCGATGCATGCGCAGAGCTTATCCGCGAAAAGGATTCCACATCCTTTAATGAAGCAAATGCAGAGGTTTACAGAAAGTATTATGCTCTTTACAACAAGCTTTACGGCGATTTGAAGGATTCCTTTAAGATGCTTTAAATTTCAATAAACAACTATAAACAAAGCCTACATTAAAGCATACATTTATTCCTTTGGGGTAGGTGTATGCTTTTGTTTTGGAGAAACAATGAAAAATATTATAAATCAGCAAACAGCTCTTTATCCCCAGCTTTGCGAAGAGGATGTTTTAAAAGCTGTATATCAAAGTGTTTTCGGCAGTAACCATTTTGTTTATAACGAGGAAAAATGCAGCCAATTGCTTGAAAAGGAATTGGCCGAGATCACTGTTGAAAGTAAAGTTTCCATAGAAGATCTGGGGTGCTACAGCCGTGTACATCTTTCAAAATTAAAA
>JAFYPJ010000077.1 GCA_017547545.1 Clostridia bacterium
CTCAATGGGGAGCTGAAAAACGCAGATACCGTCATTAAAGAAAATGTCGGTTTTGGTAAGCTGCATTACAAAGAATTTAATAACTGCGGATTCACAGGGAGAGTACATGAATTCCAAAGGAACCTCGCCCTCTTTCTGCAATCTTACATATTCATCGTAAAGCTCTTCGTGGCAGCTTGCCACAACAACGCGGTTAAAGGCATTGTATTCCTCTAAAAGCCTGATAACCTACTTTAGTGCCTTTAAACCAATCTCACCCGATTGTTTAAGTTCAACATTTATTCTGTTTTCGGGGAAGGCGGTGATAAGCTCTTCAAGAGTTGTTGCAAGGAAAACCTTTTCGTGTCGGGGTGTGATACCCTTGGTATATTCAACATCGGTGGGGTATTTTTCTATGCCGTCATCGGTTTTAAAATGTTCTCTTTCGCCGTTTAATTGGTCATCATCGTTTGTAGGATTTGTGTAACCGAAATCAACCTCCTGTTCGATAAGATCGCTGTAATTCCAGTTGATTATACTTCCCGTAACATTTGTTTTTCTGTCAAGGGTGGTATCGTGGGAAAGGATAACCACTCCGTCCTTTGTAATGCTTAGATCGGTTTCCATCATAACATTTTCATCTACACTGTAGGCATTGTAAAAGGCTTCAAGGGTGTTATCGGGGAATTCACGGTTACCACCGCCGTGGGCGATAAGCAGAGGCATATCCGAATCCTTGCGCATACCGTTTTCAAGCTTATAATTCTTTGTGAGGGGAAATATGGCAATAACAGCCCATATAATAAGTAAAATTGCTAATACCAATGCAATTATTTTAAGTGCTTTTTTCATAAAAATACCTCCTTTTGCATTTATATTATATCTTAAAACAAAAAATTATGTAATACTTTTAACTAACTCTTGAAGATGAACCGAATATGTGTTATAATAAAAAGTAATATAATGATTCCTTTAAAGGAGGAAATATGAAACGGATTTTTTCACTAATTATCTGCATTGCGATGCTTATCGGTTTATCGGTAAATATATCGGCAAGTCATCCCTTTACCGATGTAAAGGAGGATACATGGTATTCAGCGGCAGTTGAATACTGCTATTCAAAGAATCTGGTAAGCGGTACATCAGGCACAACATTTTCACCCGATATGTCACTTACCCGCGCAATGTTTGTGGTAATTCTTGCCCGCGCGGTAGATAATACATACCTTGAATATACCAATATCAGCTTTGAGGATGTTACGGTTGGTTCCTGGTATCTTGAGGCTGTTGAATGGGCATATCAGAATAAGATAACCTCAGGTACATCAAGTACAACCTTTTCACCCGATAAAGAGATCACCCGTGAACAGGTATGCGTTCTCTTTTACAATTATCTCTGTTCAAAGGGAATCGAATTTGATATAGAAGAGGGAATACTTGATAAATATACAGATGCCGGGTATATTTCGAAATGGGCAATAAAGGGTGTTGAATATGCTGTTAGCAACGGTATAATTTCAAGCACATCCACAAGCAAATTATCAATTTCCCCGAAAATGAAAATGACAAGAGCACAGGCGGTACAAATGTTTATGAAATTTAATGAAAATCTTCCCAAAAAATACTTTACAATAAGCATGGACGACGGTATTACCCAGGACCTTCGTATAATTGATATCTTAAAGAAATACAATGTTAATTGCTGTACCTTTATGGTCAACACAGGTCTTTACGGCGCCAATTGGGAATGGGTTGGTCAGATCCTCGGCAAGCCTGAGATCACACATTTAAGATTTACCGAGGAAGAGCTGCGTTCCGGTATTTATGACGGCTTTGATGTTCAGTGTCACACCCGTACACATCCCTCGCTCAAGGCTTATGACGATAATCCCGATATGATAAAGGAAGAGGTTCAGAAAAACGCAGATGAGCTTTATGATATCACGGGAATCAAGCCTGTTGGACTTGCCTGGCCGGGCGGAGACAATGAATATACCGAAAAAACAATTGAACTTGTACTTGAAAATACCGATATAAGATATGCACGCGGTATACAGAATTCCTTTAATTACAAGCTTCCCGAATATTTTATGACATGGCAGCCTACCTGCTCTGTACAGGATCCTCTGCTTTTGACCTATGCAAACAACTTTATTCAGGCGGATGCTACAGAGGATATGCTCTTCTATGTCTGGGGACACGGCTATGAGTTTGATGACCGCGATCTTTACGATGATTTTGAAAAGCTTATCAAAATGATGAGTGAAGCAGGGGATATAATTCTTGTTTCAAACACAGAGTTTTATGAGCTTTATAAAAACGAGATCCCTTCTTGGAAATAATCAAATAAACAAATAACCGGAATTGTATCCTAAGGATACAATTCCGGTTATTTTAAATTTAAGATTTATAACTGACCAATTCGTCAATGCTTTTTCTCTTTTTGGGGCGCAGCTTATCGTCATCATTTGCATATCCCAAGGCAACAATAAGATGAACCTTATTGCAGTTACATATCTCGCGAATCTTTTTATCCTCGATCCAGCCTAAAATGCAAGTTGAAAGACCTTCCTCATGAGCCTGAAAAACAATGTGGGAGCAGAGAATACCGATATCAATGGAACGGTAATCTATGCTCTTGATTTTAGCACCGAGAGCCGCGGTTTTGTTGTAGGAATCCTCTGAGATAACAAGCATCACGGGAACATCCTTTGTAAAGCCGTTGATACCCATACCAACCGTTGCTTTAGCAATTCTGTGAGCGTCCTCTCCCTTGCATACCGTGATATGATAGGGCTGTGCATTGCAGGCGGAGGGGGCAAGGCGCGCACATTCAAGAATTCTTTGCAGCTTTTCATCCTCAACCTGCCTTTTTTGGTTGAAATTTCGGCAGGATTGACGGTTAAGGGCGATATCCATAAAGCTCATATTATTTCACCTCTTTAAAATGTATTATATCAGTTGCAAAATCGTGGTGAGGGAAATAGGGCTCAAGGCCTGCGTTCATAATTGTGGCTCCGCTAAGCGTAACATCTCTTTCGGGAATATAATATTTCTTTTCGGGATCAAGACCGCGTGCGTACACAAATTTTACCAGCTCCTCACCGTGATGTCTGCGGTAGCAGGTGAACACAGCTTCACTCTTATCCTTTGAAACAAGGTTAAAACCGAAGAAATTGCCCTCAAAGGGATTTTCGGTTCTGTACAGGTCGCAAGTAAGGATGAGGTGTGAAAACTCCTTGTAGGCTTTTATTTGCTCTTTAACAAGCTCCTTTTCCTCGTCGGTGAACAATGTGGGATCAAGTTCATATCCCGTTGCTCCCAAATGAGCAACAGCAGCCCTTGTTTTCATGCTGCAGCTTCTTCTTGACTGATGATTGGGAATAGCGGATACATGACAGCTCATGGTGGAAAGGGGATAACAGATTGAAGTACCGTACTGAATCTTTGTTCTTTCCTCTGCATCTGTATCGTCGCTTGTCCAGATCTGGGGGAAATAGTAAAGCATTGCAGGATCAAAACGGGCACCGCCGCCGGCACATCCCTCAAAGAATATATCCGGATTTGCGTTTACTATGCGCTCACAGATATCGTAAACTCCAAGAACATATCTATGGGCAAATTCTTTCTGCCGTTCGGGGGGCAGGGAAAGGGAATAGTTATCCGAAACATTGCGGTTGTAGTCCCATTTAACATAGTCAATCTCATTTTCCGAAAGCACCTTGTTGACCGTATTAACTATGTGGTCTCTTACATCAGCTCTTGTAAGGTCAAGCATGTATTGACGGCGGGATTTACAGCGGTCTCTGCCGGGAACACCTATGGCAAAATCGGGGTGAGCGCGAAAGAGTTCTGAATCCTCGCTTATCATTTCAGGCTCAAACCAAAGTCCGAATTTCATGCCGTTTTCGTGAACTGCATCAATTACAGGCTTTAAGCCTCCGGGGAGCTTCTTTTCGTAAACAAACCAGTCACCAAGGCTGGAGGAATCGTCATCACGGTGGCCGAACCAACCGTCATCAAGTACAAAGGTGTCAATACCAAGTCCTTTTACAGCCTTTGCCATTTCAATTAGCTTTTCGCTATTGAAATTAAAGTATGTACCCTCCCAATTGTTTATAACAATGGGCCGATTACTTTTAACATATCTTGGATTTATAAGGTGATCGCGGTAAACATCGTGGTATGCGCGGCTCATTTTACCAAGACCTTCGTTTGAATAGGCAATAACCGCCTCAGGCGTTTCAAGCTCATCACCCGGAGCAAGATGCCATTCAAAGTCAAAATCATTTATACCGCCCAAAAGCATACCCTTACCGTCGGCATTGCGTTCTGATTTGAGAACAAAGGAGGAGGAATAAACAAGATTAACAGCGAAAACCTCACCGTATTCATCGTTTGCCCCTTTGGATACAGCGGCAATAAAGGGGTTTAATATAGAAGAGGAAGAACATCTTTTTGAATCAATAGATACAATTCCGCGGTGCATATTTGCATACTGCATCTGCCTTTCGTGAGCCCAGGCACCGCAAAGAGTAAGTATATCAAACTCCTTGTTTGGCAGAGCCAGGGCAAAGGAATATGCGCGGTCAAGGATTAGATTATTTTGAGAATTGTTCTTATAAACTATTCTTCTTGCAATTATGGGATATTCCTCATAAACAGTGTAATAAAGGTCAGCCGCAAATAGGGAAAGCTCATCCTGTAAATGAAGTATCAGGGTTTGAGCGCCCGAAAGGGAAGGCATACTCTTTATCTTCGGCTTTTCTTCAACAATATCATGACCTGTATAATGTAAACGGCAAAGGCGGTCACCCAAAGGATTCTTTACCGAAAAGGTTGGTTCACGGTAATCGCCGGTTCCGTAAAAACAAAGTTCGGGGTTGTAAAAGGAATAGCATTGGTTTCTTTCATTGGGCATCTGCACATAAGCTGCTCCCGAACCAACCTGCTCCATATAAGTCATATCCTCGCGGCCGATGCGGCTGCCGAAATATAAATGCTCTGCAAATCCGATGCGGTTTATACGGAAAATGTATGAAATATCCTTACCTTCAAGGTAAAAATGCTTGTTTTCTTCGTTGAAATATATAGCCATATTGCGCTCCTTTGATTTGATGATTTTATTATACCACACAGGGTAAGATAAATCAAGCGGGCATCGGTTGTAAGAGTTGGATCTTACATGTTTTAGTTTATCGGGCGCGGGTGAAAAATTCTACTCAATTACGGATGAGTAGAATCAAAGTTTCCGATTAACTATCCGTAAAATATATAACGAAAATAAAAAGAGAGTGAAATTCACTCTCTTTTTATTTATATATAGATCTTAGTATGCAACACCCTGAGCCTTCATAGCTTCTGCAACCTTTTCAAAGCCTGCAATGTTTGCGCCTGCAACAAGGTCATCGCCAAGGCCGTATTTGTTAGCAGCCTTGATAGAAGTATCAAAGATATCCTTCATAATGGTGTGGAGCTTTGCGTCTACTTCTTCGGAGGACCAGCTGTAACGCATGGAGTTCTGGCTCATTTCAAGACCGGAAACTGCAACACCGCCGGCATTAACTGCCTTAGAGGGAGCAACGATAACGCCTGCTTCCTTGAGGTAAGCAATAGCTTCGTTTGTGGTAGGCATGTTGGAAACCTCTACATAATACTTGATACCGTTAGCAACGATCTTCTTTGCATCTTCAATACCAACCTCGTTCTGAGTAGCGCAGGGCATAATGATGTCAACTTTAGTGCCCCAGGGCTTTTCGCCTGCAAAAAATTCAACACCGAACTTATCAGCGTAGTCCTGAACTCTGTTACGGCAGGAAGCACGCATTTCAAGCATATAGTTGATCTTTTCTTCTGTTGCAACACCGTCGGGATCGTAGATGTAACCGTCGGGACCGGAGATGGTAACTACTTTACCGCCAAGCTCATTGATCTTCTGAACTGTATCCCATGCAACATTACCGAAGCCGGAAACAGCAAAGGTCTTACCCTTGATGTCGTCACCAAAGTACTTGAGCATCTCAACCGCATAATAAACTGCGCCAAAGCCTGTAGCCTCGGGACGGATAAGAGAACCGCCGTAGGAGAAGCCCTTACCTGTAAGAACGCCTGTGAACTCATTGCGGAGTCTCTTGTACTGACCGAAGAGGTAACCTACTTCACGTGCACCAACACCGATGTCACCTGCAGGAACGTCTTCGTCAGCACCGATGTACTTATAGAGTTCAGTCATGAAACTCTGGCAGAAGCGCTGGATCTCACGGTCACTCTTACCCTTGGGATCGAAGTCAGATCCAC
>JAFYPJ010000078.1 GCA_017547545.1 Clostridia bacterium
ATACAGATAAAATAGTAATATAAAGTAAATGGGGGTAAGTATGTTTAAAATACTATGCAAAAAAGAGTTGAACAGTTCTACTGTACTCTTGGAGATAGATTCTCCTAAAATTGCAAAAAAGGCCTTGCCGGGGCAGTTTGTCATAATAAAACAGGGAGAAAAAGGGGAACGCATTCCCTTGACCATTGCGGATCATGATGATAAAAAAGGGAGTGTGACACTGATCTTTCAAGCTGTTGGTGATTCAACAAAAAAGATATCGGAACTGCAGGAAGGTGAATATCTTACCGATATGGTCGGGCCCTTAGGGAAGGCAAGCGAACTTGACGGCTATAAAAGTGCCTGCGTTATAGGCGGGGGTCTTGGTTGTGCAATTGCGTATCCGCAGGCAAAGTATCTTTGCGAACACGGTGCAAGAGTTGATATTATTGCAGGATTCAGGGATAAGGAAAATGTAATACTTGAAAAAGAAATGGGTGATTGCGGCAATCTTTATATTTATACGGATAACGGTAGTTACGGCAAAAAAGGTTTTGTAACAAAGGGGCTGAGTTCTCTTTTGGAAGAGGGAAATAAATATGATGTGGTTATAGCAATAGGTCCGGTAATTATGATGAAGGCGATATCCGAAATTACAAGGGAACATAATATAAAAACAATAGTATCAATGAATCCTATTATGATAGACGGAACGGGAATGTGCGGCGGATGCAGGGTAAGAGTAGACGGTAAGAATAAATTCGCCTGTGTTGATGGGCCTGATTTTGACGGACACAAGGTTGATTTTGATAATCTTATGCTCAGAAACAAAATGTACCGATATGAGGAATGTAAAAGCTGTAATCTTTTAAAGGAGGACAAAAAGAATGGCTAATATGCAAACACAAAAAACCAAGATGTGCATACAACAACCCCATGTTCGGAATAAAAACTGGAAAGAGGTTGCCCTTGGATATACTTTTGACGAAGCTAAAAACGAGGCGGCAAGATGCTTGCATTGTAAAAATGCTCCCTGTATTTCAGGCTGCCCTGTAAATGTGCAGATTCCCGATTTTATAAAAGAGATCGAAAAAGGGAACACAGACAAGGCTCTTAAAATAATAAAGGAAACAAATGCTCTGCCGGCGGTATGCGGAAGGGTTTGCCCTCAGGAAAAGCAATGCGAAGCAAGATGTGTAAGGGGACGAAAAGGAGAGAGTGTGGCAATAGGGCGTTTGGAACGCTTTGCCGCAGATAACGGTGTTTGCGAAGAAATAAAACCGGAAAAGGATAAGGGTATAAAGGTGGCAGTAGTAGGTTCAGGTCCTTCCTCCCTGTCCTGCGCAAAGGATCTTTGCGCTATGGGTTACAGGGTTCATATTTTTGAGGCATTGCATCTGCCGGGCGGAGTTCTCGAATACGGTATTCCGGAGTTTCGCCTGCCTAAAGAGATTGTAAGAAAAGAGATAGAAACGGTTATAAGCGCGGGAGCTGTACTTGAAACAAATTCTGTTATAGGCAAAACAGAATCGGTAGACGAGCTTTTAGATGCAGGATTCAGCGCAGTATATATCGGAAGCGGTGCAGGACTGCCTAATTTCATGGAAATTGAAGGAGAAAGTGCCAACGGAGTTTTTTCGGCAAATGAGTATCTTACCCGTGTAAATCTTATGAAGGCCTACAGAAATGATTATGACACACCGATAAAGCAAAGCAAAAATGTATGTGTTATAGGCGGAGGAAATGTTGCAATGGACGCGGCAAGGTGTGCTAAAAGAGTAGGCGGTGATGTTAAAATAATATATCGCCGAAGCGAGGAAGAAATGCCGGCAAGAAGGGAAGAGATAATGCATGCCAAGGAAGAGGGAATTGTATTTGAGCTTCTTGCAAATCCCGTAAAGATAAATGCCGACGAAAAAGGAAATGCCTCTTCTGTTACCTGTATCAAAATGAAGCTTGGTGAAGAGGATGAAAAGGGAAGGAAGCGGGTTGTTCCGATAGAGAACAGCGAGTTTGAAATAAAAGCAGATACCGTAATTGTAGCGGTTGGTACTTCTCCGAATCCTCTTTTAAAATCAACAACTCCGGGCTTGGAAAGTGATAAAAAAGGCCGTATAGTAACCGCAGATGACGGTGTTACTACCACAAGAGAGGGAGTTTTTGCCGGCGGAGATGCCGTAACCGGAGCCGCAACGGTAATTGAGGCAATGGGTGCGGGGAAAAAGGCGGCGAAAAAAATAGATGAATATATAAAAGGGTTATCAAAATGATAATCCTTTTGTTAATTTGTACAAAGTATTGAATACTGTTTTGTTGAAAAGTGAAAAAGATGCCTGTTTTGTTGAAATTTTTGCTAATTTGTGTTAGAATAATTTTATAATTTTAAATAAGGAGAACGCTATGAAAAATTTCAAAAGAATCATTGCCGCAGTGCTTTGTTCTGTTATGGTAATTGCAGCTTTACCCTTCAGTTCATTTGCGGCTTATGAAAACACCCACACAAATACGGGTAACCAGATAGAGGACCTTATCGCGGTTGCCAACACCCAGGTGGGCTATAAGGAGGGTAACAACTCCTCACAGCTTGACGGAACCGTAGCGGGCAGCGGAAACTATACCAAGTACGGCAAATGGTATGGAATCAATCCCGGTGCATGGTGCGCTATGTTCGTTTCCTGGTGTGCAAATCAGGCAGGTATTTCTACCTCCATTATACCCAAGCATGCAAGCTGCGATGTTGGTATGAACTGGTTCAAGAATAACGGCCGTTGGCAGTATTCCAAGGCATTCGGCGGTACATACACACCCAAGCGCGGTGACATTATCTATTTTGGTAACAACCCCGCAAACCTTAATGACTCAACTCATGTTGCTATTGTAACAGGTGCTGATTCATCCTATGTTTATACCGTTGAAGGTAATAAGGGTAATGTAAGTAAGACCTATTCATATTCTTTAACCGATGACTATATCTTCGGTTACGGTCTTCCCGCGTATACCTCTTCCGGTTCAACAACCACCAATTACGGTACATATATCGTAACAGCCGCTTCTCTTAACATGAGAAGTACGCCTTCCTCCAGCGGTACTATCGTTGCGGTTCTTAAAAACGGTGATGCTATCGTTGTAACTGCAATTTCCGGTAACTGGGCATACACAACCTATAACGGAAAATCCGGTTGGTGCAGCCTTAACTACCTCCTTGCACAGAATGATATCAAGTATGCTATCAGTAATGACGGTATCGAGCTTATCAAGGGACTTGAAGGCTTCAGTCAGTATGCATACTGGGATGTTTCACAGTGGACAATCGGTTACGGTACAGGCTGCGGTGAAAACGAATATCCCAACGGTATTACAGAAGCACAGGCAGAAACCCTTCTTCGTTCTGCCATAGTTAAGTATGAGCTTTATGTAAACTCTTTCCTTATTGATTATAATATTACGATCAATCAGAATCAGTATGATGCCCTTGTAAGTTTCACCTATAATTTAGGTAACATCTGGGGTAATGATTTCACATTGAAAACCTACCTTATCAACGGTGTAGATAATTATACAGATGATCAGGTTAAGGCAGCTTTCGGTGAATTTGTTTCTGCGGGCGGCCAGGTTCTTTCCGGTCTTGTTGCAAGAAGAAACAAGGAAGCTGAATTCTTCCTTGCAGGCGGTGACACAAGCGAAACTGTAAGTGTAAAATATGTAACCAATACCGCATGGCTTGCTATGCGTGAAGGCCCCGGCAACTCCTATACTCAACTTACATCCCTTCCCAAGGGCGCAGAGCTCAATGTAACACAGATCTACAATAATTGGGGTTATGCAACATATAACGGTTATTCAGGTTGGGTAAGCCTTAATTACTGTGACCTTGTAAACAATACAGGAAAATCTTATACAATTACCTTTGATGCAAACGGCGGTACCCTTGCAGGTGACGCTGTATACGGTATCAATAACGGTGATTACTATAAGGATATATTCACCGAACTTCCCGTTGCCACCCGTGACGGTTATACCTTGGACGGTTGGTACTGTGCAGAGTATGACTATACATTAAGTCTTGCAGACAGCGAATATTTTGCAGTAAACGAAAGCGTTACCTTTGTTGCGGTTTGGACAAAGAATATTACATATACCGTAAACACAGCATGGCTTACCATGCGTGAGGGTCCCGGTTCCGAATATGCAAGTATCGGATCTCTTCCCAGAAATGCGGTAATAACAGTAACAGAATATTCCGGCAAGTGGGGTTATACCACCTATGACGGACTTACAGGTTGGGTATCCCTTAACCTCTGTGTTCCTTCAGACGGCTCCAAGCTTTGGGTTATCACCCTTGATACCAACGGCGGTACAATGGATGCCGAGATAACATATCCTGTTAACACAGGTGATTATATCAGCGATATTATGTCTATCCCCACTCCCGTAAAGAGCGGATATGATTTTACAGGCTGGTACAACGAAGCATACGGTCTTACCCTTGCATCAGATCTTCGTTATGAATATACAGAAGACCTCATCTTTGCGGCACAGTGGACTGCATCAACGGTTCATGAGCATGTTTACACATCCTCTATCACAAAGGAAGCAACCTGTACCGTTAACGGTGTACTTACCTACACCTGCTCCTGCGGCGCAAGCTACACAGAGTCTATCCCCGCAACAGGCCATAACTATGCATCTGCAGTAACCCAGCCTACATGTACCGATAAGGGTTATACCACTTACACCTGTATCGCCTGCGGCACAAGCTACAAGGCAGATGAGGTAGCGGCACTCGGTCACAAGTACAGCTCTGCAGTTACAAATGCAACCTGTACAGATAAGGGTTACACAACCTTTACATGTACAGCATGCGGCTCTTCCTATAAGGGCAATGAAACTGCAGCATTAGGCCACTCCTACGGATCATGGTATACAGTAGTTGAGCCTACCACCACTTCTGTAGGTCAGGAGCGCAGA
>JAFYPJ010000079.1 GCA_017547545.1 Clostridia bacterium
GAGAAGTTTTGAAAAACAGCTGTGCCCTGCTTTTTTCAGAAGAAGTTTGTGAAAAAACTTTGCGGGGAACTTCCTTTGTTTTTTGTATACTGCTTTGGCTTATGGGAGTATATATTCTTTTCATATTAAACGGCAATATAAGCATTTTTGCTCTTTCTCTCTTTCTTTTCGCTTCTGTTTTTACAAAAAATAAAAATTGATTACAAAATATCTGAAATATTTTTATAAAACTCTTGCAATTATCTTTCAATTTTGTTATTATAACTATGTATTTACAGAAACGGATTTTGCATGTGTTTTAACCGAATAAAATTCGGTTATTTGCTTGATTTGTTTGTCACTCTGTTGAAAGGTCCCTGCCTTTTCGGGGTGTTTTTTTCTTGCAAATGCTTTTTTACATGCAAAAGGAAACGAAAATAAATAATAAAAATTTATTTATTTTTAATGGAGAAAAAGCAATGAGTAATTCCAAAAACAAAATCATTGAACTGAAAAATGTTTCAATGTCATTCAAGGACAGTGATACCCCTGTTCTCAACAACATCTCCCTTGATATCTATGATAAAGAGTTCATTACCCTTTTAGGTCCTTCCGGATGCGGTAAAACCACAACTCTGCGTATCATAGGTGGCTTTGCCACGCCTGATAAGGGAGATCTTTTATTTAACGGAAAAAAGATAAATGATCTGCCACCCTTTAAACGCCAGGTAAATACCGTATTCCAGAAATATGCATTGTTTCCCCATCTTAATGTTTATGACAATGTAGCTTTTGGTCTGCGCATTGCAAAGGTAAATGAAAAAGAGGTCAAACAAAGGGTGGAAGCTATGCTTGATGTAGTTGATCTCCACGGATTTGACAAACGATCAATAAATGCACTTTCGGGCGGTCAGCAACAGAGAGTTGCCATTGCCCGTGCATTGGTAAATAACCCCAAGGTTCTGCTTCTTGACGAGCCTTTGGGGGCGCTTGATTTGAAATTGCGTAAAGAAATGCAGATTGAGCTTAAAAAGATTCAGCAACGGCTTTCAATTACATTTATTTATGTAACCCATGACCAAGAAGAGGCTCTTACCATGAGTGATACCGTTGTTGTTATGAACAAGGGTGAAATTCAGCAGATAGGAACGCCTCAGGATATATATAATGAACCTAAAAATGCATTTGTTGCAAACTTTATCGGTGAAAGCAACATTCTTCCCGGTATTATGCACAGAGATTATATGGTAGAATTTGCGGGTAATAATTTTGACTGTGTAGACAAGGGCTTTGACGAAATGGAGCCTGTTGATGTTGTTATCCGTCCTGAGGATATTGTGTTGGTTCCCGCATCCGACGAAGTTCTGAACGGTGTGGTTGAAACAGTAACCTTTAAGGGCGTTCACTACGAAATAGTTGTAAATGCTTATTCCGATTATTGGATAATCCATTCCACAAAAAGCGCAAAGGTTGGCGATGTGGTTGGTATATCCTTTACTCCCGAAGATATTCATGTTATGAAAAAAAGCGAAATGCCCAAAATAACAAGATATACAATCCCCTCAAACGAGGAGGCGGGGGAAGATGAATAGAAAGAGCAGATGGGCGGCGGGCCCGTATATTCTCTGGATGATAATTTTCGTTATTGTCCCGCTGGTTCTTATAGGTGTGTTTGCATTTACTACCGACGCACCCTTTGACGAAAATTCCAAACGCTTAACTCAGGAAGAGCTTGCGGCAATTGAAGAAGAATATGCCGAAACCGACGAAGAACTTCCCGTAACCTACAAAACCGTATTCACCTGGGATAACATTCTTTCGGTAAGCCAATATCTTCCCGTACTTTTCAACTCTGCATGGCTTGCCCTTATAGCAACGGCAATATGCCTTATTATCGGTTACCCTCTGGCATATTTTATGTCAAGATTCAGGGCATCAAGTCAAAGGCTTGTACAAATGCTCATAATGCTCCCCATGTGGATGAACTTTTTGCTCCGCACCTATGCATGGATGACACTTTTAGAGAAAAACGGTTGGATCAACCGTATTTTCGGACTTATAGGTGTAGGTCCCTTTGAAATGATAAATACACAGGGGGCTGTGGTTTTGGGTATGGTATATAACTACCTTCCCTTTATGATACTTCCCCTCTATTCTGTTATGACCAAAATTGAAAACCACACTATTGAGGCAGCACAGGATCTCGGCGCAGGTTCTATACGCGTATTCACAAAAGTAGTTATTCCTTTGAGTATGCCGGGTATTGCTTCCGGAATAACAATGGTATTTGTTCCTGCGGTATCCACCTTTATCATTTCCCGTATGCTGGGAGGCGGCACCAATATGCTTATCGGTGACCTTATCGACCTTCAGTTCCTCGGAAATGCATACAATCCCAATCTCGGTGCGGCAATCTCCCTTGTTCTTATGGTATTCATACTGCTTTGTATGTCTATTACAAATCAGCTTGATAACGGCGATGAGGAAATGGAGGGTAAGATGCTATGAAAAAATTTGCAAAGAATTTTTATATCTTTCTCGTATTCCTGTTCCTCTATGCTCCCATTGGTGTACTTATAGTAAATTCCTTCAACGCTTCAAAAAGCAGAAGCGTTTGGGGTGGATTTACATTTGATTGGTACAGCAAGCTTTTACATGACGAAACTATTTTAAAATCTCTTGTAACCACCTTGGTGGTTGCCCTTGTAGCTTCGGTTATATCAACCCTTTTGGGAACTGCAGCGGCAATAGGTATATTCAATATGAAAAAGAATATGCGCTCGCTTATTCTTAATATATCCTACCTGCCCATTATAAATCCCGAAATTGTAACCGGTGTTTCTCTTATGCTTTTATTTGTATCCTTTAAAATGGACTTCGGATACATCACTCTTATCCTTGCTCATATTTCCTTCTGCGTACCCTATGTTATACTTAATGTATTACCTAAATTGCGCCAGATGGACAAGCATCTGATTGAAGCAGCATTGGATCTTGGTTGTAACCGTTGGCAGGCATTTACCAAGGTTACTCTGCCCGAAATAATGCCCGGTGTTATTACAGGATTCCTGATGAGCGTTACCTATTCCGTTGATGACTTTGTAATCAGTTATTTTACTCACGGTTCAAAAGCGCAAACCCTTTCCATAACCATTTATTCTATGACAAGAAGAAAGGTAAGCCCCAAGGTAAATGCTCTTTCAACCCTTATATTTGTTGCGGTTCTTACCATACTTATAATAGTAAATGTGGCAGATGCCAAACGCAACTCACCGAAAAAGTATAAAAAGGGGGTAAAGGCATGAAACGAATGATTCTTTTAACCCTCTGCCTGTGTACATTTATTTCTGTTTTCCCGATATCCTCCTCTGCATATTCAGAAGATTATGATTGGGAGAGATTCAAAGGAAAAAACGCGGAAATAAATGTATACAATTGGGGAGAATATATCTCTATCGACGAAGGAAATGAGGGCGATTACGATACAGTATCCGAATTTGAAAAGCTGACGGGGATCAATGTTAATTATACAACCTTTGCTTCAAACGAAGAGCTGTATGCAAAGCTTCAGAGCGGTGGCGCAAATTACGATGTTGTTATTCCCTCCGACTATATGATCGGCAGGCTTATAAATGAAGATATGCTTTTGGAATTGAATTATGATAATATTCCAAATGTAAAGTATATTGACGAAAGATTCAAGGATCCGCTTTACGATCCCTATTCTGTGCCCTACACCTGGGGATATGTTGGTCTTATATACAATAAAACCATGATAGATGATTTAGGAGAGCTTGAAAGCTGGGATATTATGTGGAATGAAAAATATGCCAACAATATTCTTATGTTCAACAACTCCCGTGACGCTTTTGCTATTTCCCTTTTCCGCGAAGGCTATTCTGTTAATACTTCAAACCTTAAACAGCTTGAAGCGGCAGCAAGAGAGCTTGAAAAGCAAAAACCGATAGTACAATCCTATGTAATGGATGAGGTATTCGACAAAATGGGTGGTGGAGAAGCAGCGTTAGCTCCATACTATGCAGGTGATGCAATAACCATGATGGAGGATAATCCGGATCTTGGCTTCGCGGTTCCGAAGGAAGGAACAAATCTTTTTACAGACTCTATGTGTATTCCCAAAGGCGCCCAAAATAAAGAGGCAGCGGAAATGTTTATCAACTTTATGTGCGAAACAGAGACCGCGTTGAGGAATATAGAATATATTTGTTATTCCACACCCCATACCGAAGCATTCAAGCTTCTGCCTGAGGATGTACAGAATAATGGAATATACTATCCCGATCTTGAAAAGATAAAAACAGAGCGTTTTTACGCTCTTCCCGAAACCACAACAAAGCAGATAGACAAAATGTGGACCGATATTATGACCAATACCAATACAAGTCCCTGGCTTACCCCTATATTTCTTGTGGCTGCGTTGGGATTTACGGCATTTATCAATGTCCGCCGTACAATGAAGAAAAAGCAAAATGAGCTTTAATGCGAAACGGCCCTTCCTCAATGAAACAGCCGTTTCAGACTGTCGAAAAACTCGGTCGGGCGTGTGAAAGAAAAACTATATTAAGTTTGGTTTACCATTAAAAAACAGATATAGTTTTTAAATAACAGTTCCCAATATAGTTGAATAAGTACTCAAACGCGGTGTGAATATTGAATTCACACCGCGTTTTCACACTTTTTCGCGAAAAGTCCCTCTACCTTACACAGTAAGCCTACGGAGACTTTTCACGAAATCCTACCTTTGTTTTTCAAAGTCTGCGAGCTTGTCGATACTTTATCGACAAGCTCAAACGGCACTTTCTCAATGAAAGAGCCGTTTTGTTTTTTTAATCAAAAATATAAAATAAGTGTTGACATTTTTTGAACAAAGTGTTATAATTATTTTGTTATAGTATGTGTAAAGGAGTAAATCTAATGAAAAAGTGCTTTTTAGTAAGATTAGTATCATTTTTATTGTTAATAACTGTTATCATTATGATCTTACCCTCCTGTAGTAATAAAAAGGTATATAAAATAGGAATTGCAAAGTTTGAGGCGCATGATGCAATTGCCACTTCAACAGAAGGATTCAGAGAAACAGTAATTGCCGGTCTCGGTGGTGTTGAAAATGTTCAGTTTATCGAATACAACATTGGCAGAGACAAAGAGTATTGTGATAAAATAATACAAAGATTTATTGATAATGATGTAGATCTGATAATGGCAAACGGTACCGGTGCGCTTCAGGCAGCAGCAAAAGCTACCGATACCATACCTATACTCGGAACCTCCATTACGGATTTTGAATCTGCTCTTAATTTTGAGGGGGCAAAGGGTGCGTTAGGAAAAAATGTGTCAGGTACAAGTGACATAGCACCTATAGACGGAATGCTTGAAGTAATTATGGAAACCGTACCCGATGTTAAAATGGTTGGAATAATCTATTGTTCATCAGAATCCAATTCGAACTATCAGGTTCACAGAATGAACACCCTCCTCAAAGCTGACGGTATCAGCGTTACCATGTACCCCTTTGAAAATGACAAGGATCTTCCTGCCATTGCAAAAACAGCAGCAGAAAATTCGGATGTTATATATCTTCCTGCCGATAATGCAACCTCGCAGATGGCGGAAGAAATATACAAAAACACAGCTCCATACGGTACTCCCATAATAGCAACAGGAGAGGAAACCTGTGAAAAATGCGGAATCGCCACCCTTGCTATAAATTATAAGGAATTAGGCAAAAAAACAGGTAAAATGGCTGTTGACATTTTAACAGGTAAAGAAGAAATAAAAAATATGGAAATAGCATATCAGCCTAATCCCACAAAAAAATTCAATGTTGATATTGGAAACGAATTCGGCATACAAATACCAAGCGGTTACGAAGCGTTTTAATTAAAAGAAAAAATCAAGGCAAATTTGCCTTGATTTTTTAGTTTTCTTCAACCTTTTTATAATATTCTTCAAAATCTATCATGATACCTTTCTTTCTTGCTTCTTCGATAGCAAAGGTAATAACATGATTATAGTAGGATTCACGGATAGTAGGAACGCTTTTGCCCTTATATACTCCGTTTAATTCCTCATAAATTGCCTGAACTATACCGTCATCGCCGCCGCCGTGAGCTCCTGTAATACAACCAAGATCGTTAAAAGGAATATCTTCATGCTGCTTTTTAACAAAATCATAAAGATGGATAACCTCATCACCTAAGGTGGCAATCCGTATCTCACCCTTAGTTCCCATGATATGCATATGTCTTCCGCCCTTATTAAAGGCATTCATGGTAAAGGTTACTGTAATATCATCTTCAAAAAGCATATTCACAGTCTGATGGTCAACAACATCGTTATCACATTTGAAAACACATTTTCCGTACTGAGTTTCGCGAATCGCCTTTTCAACATCGGCATCCGTAACCTCAAACACCTTTGCGCAGGTGGAGCGCATCCAATAGCTGTCGTCGGGAAGATAAAGCTTTACCGCGTTATAGGGACACTCTTCTCCTACAGGGCAGCCGTCTATACAGTAATCGGGAGAACCTACAGGAGCATTATCCCTTTTGAAGTATGAAAGCATACCGTAGGACTGAACGCTTTTACATTTCTTCTCTATGAGCCACTGGATAATATCAATATCATGGCAGGATTTTTGAACCAGCATATCGGCACTCTTTGCGGAATTACCCCAATTGCCTCTTACATAGCTATGGGTTTGGTGAACATCACCCACACCCTCTTCATGGTTTATGCTCATAACCTTTCCGATTCTGCCCGAATCTATTATCTCTTTCAATTTCACAAAAAGACCTGTATAACGAAGAACGGTACAAATTATTACCTTAACACCTTTTTTCTCTGCAGCATGAGTTATCATCTTACATTCTTCGAGAGTTGAGGCGATAGGTTTCTCAAGCATAAGATGATATCCCAACTCAATAGCCTTCATGGCAGGACCTATGCGCAAACGGTCCATTGTTGTTATCATACAAAGATCTGCAACCTTGCCCTTTTCCAAAAGCTCTTCCCAGGTTCTAAAACACATTTCGGGTGCTATCTTATGTCTGTGCATAAGAAATTCACGGCGGTTGTCTATAGGCTCCGCTACTGCCACTATCTGATACTTATCGGGTATTTTGCGCATTATATCGCCATATACCTGAGCTCTGTTGCCGCCGCCTATAATTGCTACTGTTAATTTTTTCATACATTACTCCTTAATAGGTTGTATATAAATAGAATAACCTATTTTATTTCAAATGTCAATAACACAAAAATATAAAAATCCTTATCTTTTTAAGGAATAACGGTTGAATAAATTTAATTTTATGATATAATATTACTATATTTATAATTTCAGGAGAACCCAATGAACAAGGATACAAAAAAATTACAGGATATGTTAGACTGCTGCGGTGATGTATATGTCCATGACGGCCTTTACATAATAGACGAACCCCTGCGTATTCATGATAACACCCATTTAAAATGTGCAAAAAATGCAATTCTCCGTCTTGCTGACGGTGCAAACTGCGAAATACTTATAAATGATAAATGCGCTGTAGACTATAATGAAAATATCACAGTTGAAGGCGGTATATGGGACGGAAACAACCTAAATCAGCAAAGATATGAGCAACCCCGCGATGAGTGGCCGGACCGTTTTTACCGTGAAAGATATTTTGGTGTTTTTATGCGTTTTATCGGAGTTCGGAATTTAAGGATATGCAACCTTACCGTAAAAGATCCCAATGCCTACTGCATGCAGCTTGCAATGGTACATCATTTCACGGTTGAAAATATTTATTTTGATGAAAACATGGCCTTCGGATGGACGGACGGAGTACATGTAAACGGCCCTGCAAAGGATGGCCTTATCCGCAATATAAGAGGTGCAACCAATGACGATATGATAGCACTGAACTGCGATGACTGCTATGAAACCGAAATATCCTCAGGTAATATTGAAGATGTTTGCATAGACGGTATTTATGCAGAAAACGGTTATACGGGTGTGCGTCTCCTTTCCTGCGGTCATACTCTGCATAATATTCAGATTCGTAATGTTTTCGGTGATTACCGTTATTACGGTGTTGCTTTTACTCATCACAATGTACATCCCGGAGGAAAAAATCTTATAGATAATGTAACTATAGACGGTGTTTTTGCAAAAAAGACAAATCCCCGTGATACCTATCCCATTATCTATTTTGCCAAGGGTACTCATACAACCCGTGCAACACTCAGAAACATCCACCGTGTTGAAGATCATTCCACCGAGGCAAGCAATGTTAAAGTCGAAGCAGGTGCAGTTATAGACCGTCTTGTTATCGACGATATGACTCTGCGCTACAACGAGGGAAGCGGCCCGGATATGATAGTAAACGAAGGCGAAGTAAAAGAATTTAAAATGAGATAATAGAAAAAGCAAGGTTTTTCAACCTTGCTTTTTTACTTGCTGCTTCAGTTCTTCTTTGTAAGATAACCTTCTGCATAGAGAAGCTCACCGATAAGAACGGCACCGCCTGCAGCACCGCGGAGAGTGTTGTGAGAAAGACCAACAAACTTATAATCGAACATTGTATCTTCACGCAAGCGTCCGCAGGTAACACCCATTCCGCCGTAAATCTCACGGTCGGTGTGTGCCTGAGGTCTGTTATCTTCTTCAAAATAAGTGATGAATTTTTCGGGAGCATGGGGAAGCTTTAAGGTTTGAGGCTTACCTTCATACTCTGCCCAAGCCTTGAGGATCTCTTCCTTTGTAGGCTTATTTTCAAAATCTACAAATACTGTTGCTGTGTGACCGTTAGTAACGGGAACACGCACGCACTGGCAAGTGATAAGGGGAGAATTTGCCTTAACTATCTCACCGTTTTCAATAGTACCCCAGATCTTTAAGGGTTCCTGTTCGCTCTTTTCTTCTTCACCGCCGATATAAGGAATGATATTGTCTATCATTTCGGGCCATTCATTAAAGGTCTTACCTGCACCGGAAATAGCCTGATAGGTAGAAACAACTACACGGGTAGGCTTATACTGCATAAGTGCGGAAAGCATGGGAACATAGCTCTGAATAGAGCAGTTGGGCTTAACCGCAATAAAGCCGCGCTTTGTTCCAAGGCGTGCCTTTTGAGATTCGATGATCGCAAGATGCTCATCATTGATTTCGGGAACTACCATGGGAACATCGGGGGTATGACGGTGTGCAGAGTTATTGGAAACAACGGGAGTTTCTGCCTTTGCATAAGCTTCTTCAAGAGCCTTGATCTCATCCTTCTTCATATCAACTGCGCAGAAAATGAAATCAACCTTAGCAGAAACAGCCTCTACATCGGAAGCATCCATAACTACCATATTCTTTGCATATTCGGGCATGGGAATGTCAAGCTTCCAACGCTCACCTACTGCTTCGGTATAGGTTTTTCCCGCTGAACGGGGGGATGCTGCAAGAACTGTTACATCAAAATAAGGATGGTTATCAAGTAAGGTCAAAAATCTCTGACCAACCATACCTGTAGCGCCTACAACGCCAACTCTTAATTTCTCGGACATTTATATTTCCTCCTGAATAGTAATCTGTATTAACAATTTATTATAACAGATACTTTTCTATGTGTCAATAAAAAATTATAAATCGCAGCTTTCAAAACCTTACTGCTGTTTCCATTTAGCATAAAGCGTAATGTCAGCAGTATAACCGGTTTTTGAAAGATAAGTAACTTTAGTTTTAAAAGTGTCTGTGGTATACCAACCGAGGAAGGTGTAGCCTTCTCTTACAGGATTTACAAGAACTGTTTTGGTATTATAGGTATGAGTTGCGGGTGCATCTTCCAAAGATACTGCCGCCGCATCATCCTCCCCTGTAATATAGGTGATTGTATAGGTTTGAGCTTCCCACTTTGCATAGAAGGTTTTTGCAACCGTATTTTTTGCATCGATCACGGTTACACATTCACCCTCGCAAAGCTTATCCTCATACCAACCCATAAAGTTGTATCCTGTTTTTACAGGTACGGGAAGAACTGTTTCGGTATCATAATAATGATAGGTAGGATAACCTGCCGAAAGCTTTCCGCTGAGGGCCTTTGCATTGTAATCTTTATATGCTATTGCATATTTGTTTGCTGTCCACTTTGCGTAAAGGGTAATATCATCGGTATAGGTTGTTGCGGCAAGAGCTGTCACCTTACCCGTGGTGCAGTCTGCCGATGTATACCATCCGCCAAAGGTATAACCAACCTTTGTGGGATTGTAAAGCTTTGTTGCAACACCGTA
>JAFYPJ010000080.1 GCA_017547545.1 Clostridia bacterium
ATCTGGATTGGTTATCAATGATAAATGCCCCTTGCTATGTAATAATTCATAGCAATTATATGCATAACAGGTGTAGTATAATAACCTGTCATCATCATTCAGTAGGGTGTAGGCATTTTCAATCTGCTCCCGTGTCATATCGTTATGATAGTATTTGTAAAGGTTTTCTAACATATCTTTATACCTCCTGTTGCTACTATTATAACATAAACAATTTTAATCTTCAATACCTATATCAGTCAGCAAACCCGCTACATTTTTGTTCTTCATAGCATATCTTTGAGAGAGATAACGAAGTGAAGCACCGATCTCACCGTCCGGTCCGCCGTACTGGCTGATTATCACCTTGGCGGCTCTTGCGTCCGGAGTTTTAATGTTGATCGGATATTGTAATCGCTTTTCATATTCCCACATTATCTGTACCCTCCCTTTTTACATTCCGCACCTTTTCCCCATCTCCACATACCGCTTTGTTCCAAAGCATATCCGGATAAAGGCATCACATCAGAATTATAGCGGCATACAAGCTCATTCCTTTTTTCAGCATAATCATTAAACAAAGCTATCGCTTCTTCGCAACAGGGATGTGTATCAATAAACAATCTCAATTCGTCCATAGCAAAACTAATTTGCTGTATCTGCAATAAAAGACCATTATCGTCATTACAACGGCATTCCTCGTATCTTAACATTTGAATCCTCCTCTAATACAATAAGGTTTATAAAGCTCTTTGAAAAGAGTTCCCTTATCAAGTGCCTCGCAGGGAGAATAGAGATCTCTGAATTCCTGAATCGGCATTATTGGCATAGCAAGAGGAACGCTGTATTCCGCATCCTTACAATCACAGTTTCTTGTAAAGCCGATACCGTTGCTTTTGCATTGCGCTGTATATTTTGAATATCTATCCATTATACTTCTCCGTTTATAAACATTTGCAGTTAACCTGCTGTTATCAGTATATGGTTTAATCCCGATAAAGTGAAAAAGTAAAACCGGGCAACCGTTTTATACGTCCGCCCGGTTAAATTCAGTTGTTTTTATAATAGCTTTCTCTTGACTGTATTCCGAGGTGATCTGCAAACAATACAAGATTTTCCTCATTCTTGTCAAAAGTATATTCAACAGAGGCACTGAAACCGCCGCCAAGTTCTGTTGGCTCAAATCTTCTGAAAAGGCCGTCCTCCAAGGGGAAATAACCTTCTCCCCTGCCCTTGTATTCGGTAAGTACCCAATCGCAGTTTTTTTGCTTTACACGAACTATTCCAACATCAGGTGCAAACCAATAATCATAGCTACCGTTCATATAGTCTAGTCCGTCTCTGATATCTTTTAATTCAAAATGAATCCGTCGGCAGTTTTCAAACTCTCCTGCCGGAACGGTTACCTCCTCATCCTCCATAACCTTAAATGAAAGATAACTATCAACATTGCTGAGTATTTTGGTTTTACTCTCAAAGCTATAGCCCGGTACCCATTCCTCAGACCACAGTTTTCCGAAATAACTGTCAAGATCCTCAATAAGAAATATATTCAGGAGCTTTGCCCCTTCCTTTCCTAAATTTCCTGAGTTTTTCCATTCAAATCTGAAATCAGAATCGGAATACATATCCATTACTATATCATTTCCATTTTTCTCGATAACATCGGATGTGAAGAAATTCCATCTTCCCACCTCAGTACAATCGGGGGTATAATTGGGATCTGTATCAAATATTCTTGTCATAGCCTTCTTTGCAATTCTTGTATGTACCTTTTGGCGCTTGGTTTTGGCAAGCTCCTCGGCACGCTTTAGGTAATGACTGACATCGTTAAGCCCGGATTCATTTGTATTATGGTTGCAATAATAATTATTTCTGTATGCCAATGAATTACCGTACCATGTATCCTTATAGCTCTTCATATAATCAAATCCTACATGAGCCATAATGTACTTTCCGTTTTCCGCATAATTTACCTCATAAATATTGGTATACTCAACGTTCATGCCATTATCCTGTTCTCTTGTATTGGCATAAACCCATCTGTTACCCTCGCAAAGCGGTAAGTATCCCTCACCACCCGTAATATTATATTCGGCAAGCTGCCATGCTTCCATATTGCCCCATAAATTGAGCTTTTGTTCAACAATACCTACATTCGGAGCAAAAACAACACGAAAATATGCCTTCTGTTCTTCGTTATTTACAGTAAAAACTACACAGTTTTCAAATATACCTGCAGGAGTGCAAACAGATTCGTTATCACTTTCAAAAACAAATTCACTTGTTTTATCGCTGCAAATATATTTTTCTCCTACCTTCATATCAAGGTCAAAAAGCTTTGAATCGGTGAATTTGCAGTAGAAAAACAAATTGTCAAAGCATCTCGGAATATAGCCGCTGTAATAACCGGGGTTAAGCCAAAAACGGCATTTACCGTCTATCATTCTCAGCACTTTTGCAGAAACAGAGGTGGAGCAACGGTTATCCTCAAAGAATAAGCCCAGAGACCTTCTCCTTTCCTCAACCTCAATTGCGGCAAGAGCGCAGGAGTAGTAAGCATCCTCTTTTGTTAAGTGCTCCAATGCCTTTTTGTAACATTCGATACCCTTATCAAAATCGTTTAATGTGCAATATTCCTTGCCCAGCCAGAACCACAGATAACCCGTGACCTTGTTTAAGCCGAGATCACGATAGAAGGGTATCTGTGTGTCCTTAATGTAGTTTATCCTTACCTCACCCTCACTGCAGTTATTAAAATCCCTTTCGCAGATGTAGTTAAGAACATCCTCGTTTGAGCCCTCAAGTGCACTTTCTCTTATCCTTGCCAAAAGCTCGTCATTCTCTTTTTTATATATCCACCAATAACCGCGAAGCCAAACATCGGCAAGTACCCTCTGCTTTTCCTTTGAATCGCAGAGTGTTTCAACTGCCTTCAAAACCGCCTTATATTCCTCCTCAAAGCCGCTTTTGTCATTTTTAAGCGACCAGAGCTTCAGGCGTTCAACCTGATACATAACCTTATCAGCAAGGCTCTTATTTTCATCATAATCCTTTTCCATAAACCCATAATCCTTTCGTAATTGTTTTCTTCCTTCGTGTAAACGCCATTTTACCGTCCCCTCGGAAATCTGAAGCTTTTGTGCAATTTCAGCAACCGAAAAGCCCTTGAAATAATGAAGCTCAATAGTTTCCCTTATTTTTTCAGACAGCTTTTCAAGTGATTGCTTAAGCTCGATATTATTAAATTCCTGTTCTTCATAGCTTTGAAGATCAAGGCTGATATCCGCTACGGCATTTGAATAATGCACCGTTATATCTATGGCACAGTTCCTTGCTATCGAGCACACAAAGGATCGAAATTTTCCCCGGTCACGAAGCTTATCTAACTTTATCCATGCGGATACAAAGGCATCCTGGGATGCATCCTCTGCCGAATAAATATTATCGGTAAGCTTATATGCAGTTCCCTTTACCGCCTTTTCATGACGGACTACAAGCTCACGGTAAGCATTTTCGTCACCAAGTAATGTCAGCTCTACTAAAACTTCATCATTCTTTTCGCTGTAAATGTTCATTTTTCTCTCCTTTCCCGGTCTTTTCACCTATAAGACCGATTTCAGGAACAAAAGGTTGGGTTTAATTTTATTATAACATATTTTGTTTTATAAAGCAAAAATAACGATGCCGAAGCACCGTTATTTTTTAACAAATTTTATTTCGTTCCAAAGTGTAAAACCGAGTATCAAAACACCGCCCAATACCTGCATGGGAGTAATAGATTCCTTAAGCACCGTTATTGAGATTATAACCGCTACCAAAGGATCTATATAGCTCAAAATTGCGGCCTTTTGACCGGGAAGATTTTTCAAGGATGTAAAATACATACAATATGTAATTCCGGTATGTACAACGCCAACGGTTACAAGGCAGATCATACCCTTACTATTCATACCGCTAACATTAATACCGCTTGTTAAAACAACATAAGGTATAAGTACGATTATTGCAGAAACAAACTGCAAGAATGTACGGTGAATACCGTCAACCTCGCGTATAAACTTATTAAGCAATACAACCGTTGCATAAAGAGCCGCAGCGCACAAACCAAAAAGTATACCTATCAAATGGCTTTTTGCACCCGAAAGCTCACCAATACCCGTAATTAAAACAATGCCCAAGGTTGAACCCAAAAAGCAGATCCAGCCTTTTAAACCGATCTTTTCTTTAAACAAAATCGGACATGCCACAGTTACGATAACGGGGGCAAAATAATAACTAAGTGTTGCAACCGACACGGTTGTATATTTATAAGCTTCAAAAAGAAATATCCAGTTAAAAGCCATGGCTGCCCCGGAAAATATCAAAAGCGGCAAGGTTGCTTTTTTGAAATCTTTAAAAGGTATTTTCTGTTTTGTTACAAGTAAAAATACCGCAATCAATATCGAGGCAAGGATAGCTCTGTACAACGCAACCTCACCTGAAGCAAGTCCGGTTTTTCTTACAAAGGGAGCTATTGTACCGAACACCGCCATAGAAAGCGTTATCAATAAAATTGGATTTTTAATAATTTTTTTCATTTCTTTTTTCTCTTAATCTGTTAAAAAATTTTCCCATAAGCTCAAGCGATTCTTTTTCACATACACCCTGAACTATTTCAGGTTTATGGTTAAATGGGTATGAGTTAAAATTCAGCACACTTCCAAAGCAGCCTGCTTTTGGATCTTTGGCTGCAAACACAACACGTTTTATTCTTGAATTTATAATTGCCCCCGCACACATAGGACAGGGTTCAAGTGTTACATAAAGGGTACACTTATGTAATCTCCACCCGCCAAGAATCTTACATGCATCATTTATTGCAATTATTTCTGCATGCAACAATGCATTTTTGTCATATTCTCTTCGGTTATGCGCTTTAGTTATAATATTAGCGTTTTCATCTGTAATTACAGCTCCTATCGGAACCTCGTCCTCTTCATATGCCAAACGAGCCTCTTCAAGAGCAGCTTGCATAAATATTTTTTCGTCCATTTTTTTCGCCTCACTCATCTTTTATATTATACAAATATTTTAACTAAAAGCAAGTATTTTTTATATTTTTATAAATACTATTGCAATATTTTGAGATTTGCGATATAATTGTTATACATATATTCAGGAGAGGTATATAAATGAGCAAGAAAAAGAAGAGTTTAAAAAGACGACTCAAGCATTTTTGGGCGCGAATTAAAAGAAGACGAAAAATTCTTATCCCAATTTTGTTAATTATACTTATTGCACTTATTTTATCTGTTACTATTTCCAGAAATAATTCAGGAAAAACAATGCCTGATGTTGATGATTCAACCGTTGACGAAATCATAGCTGAAGAGAACAGAGAAAAGCTTCCTATGGAAGGCCAGGTTTGTGTTTGCTTCGGAGACTCTATTACCGGCAATACAGAGCCTCCCAACGATTATCCTTCGGTACTTGCAAGAGAAACGGGTATGAAGGTTATCAATCTCGGCTTCGGCGGTTCACGAATGTCTGTACACCCCTACCCCGAATATGATGCTTTTTCAATGTACAGATTGGTTGATGCAATTGTTACCAAGAATTATGATTTACAGGAAGCAAATAAAACCAATGAAGCTATTGCATCTGTAGCAGACAAAAAACTCAGATCACTTAAAGGAATTGACTGGGAAGAAGTTGATTATATTACCTTATGCTACGGCGCAAACGATATCCAGCAATGGGGCAATCCGATAGATAATCCCGACAATCCCCTTGATACATCAACATTCCTTGGGGCATACAGATATACTATCGAAAGAATCAAATTGGAATATCCCCATATAAAAGTAATCGTTATGACTCCCCTTTACCGTTATTGGGAGGATAGTATGGAAACAAGCGATGAACAAATCATTCAGGATGTTCCTTATACTGCATGGGTAGACAGAGTTATTGAAGTGGCAATTGAATACAATGTTCACTGTATAGATTTGTACAAGCTCCCCGGCTTTAATAAGTCAAACTCTAACTTATACTATCAAACAGACGGAGTTCATCCCAACCATGACGGTTTAAGAGTTGTAGGTAAAATTATTTCAAATGAAATGATAAAACAATATGTTAAGTAAAACAAGACGGACCGAAAAGTCCGTCTTGATTTTTTCATACTTTGAGTATATAATAGTATCATTAAAGATTAGGAGTTAAAAATGATAAAACCCGAACTTCTTTCCCCTGCGGGAAATTTTGAAAAAATGAAAGCAGCCATTCTCTACGGTGCTGATGCAGTTTACCTTGCAGGTGACAGCTTTGGCATGAGAGCTGCGGCTGATAATTTCAGTATAGAAGAAATATATGATGCGGTAAAATATGCTCACGAAAGAAATGTCAGGGTGTTTGTTACCGTTAATACTATGCCCCGTGTTGGCGAATATGCGGCACTTCGCGAATATCTTTCAGCACTAAAGGGAAGCGGAATAGATGCAGTAATTGTTGCAGACCTTGGTGTTATAGATTTGGTAAAAGAAATTCTTCCTGAAGTGGAGCTTCATATTTCAACGCAAACAAGTATAGTAAGCCCTGAAACCTGTATGGCATACTACCGCATGGGCGCAAAGCGTGTGGTATTGGCAAGAGAGCTTTCCCTTGATGAGATAAAGCAGATACGGGCAGGTATTCCCGATGATCTTGAATTAGAGGTATTCATTCACGGTTCTATGTGCGTTTCCTGGAGTGGAAGATGTCTGCTTTCAGAACATTTAACGGGAAGAGATGCAAATTGCGGTAAGTGTACACAGCCCTGCCGTTGGAACTATAAGCTATATGAGATAATTGAGGAAAAGCGTCCCGATGCTCCCCTGCCCATTATGGAGACCGAACTCGGCACATTTATTATGAGCAGCCGTGACACCTGCATGATAGAATATATACCCGAACTTTTGGAGGCAGGCATCAAATCCTTTAAAATTGAGGGCAGAATGAAAAGCGCATACTATGCGGCAGTTACAGCTAATGCCTACCGTATGGCATTTGATAAATATTTGGCCGGTCCTGAAAACTATGAATATAATCCCGCATGGCTTAGTGAGCTTGAATCTGTAAGCCACCGCGAGTATAACACAGGCTATTTCTTCGGTAACCCAATTCTTGATGCCAATGTATGTGAATATAACGGTTATCTTCGCGAAAAAGCATATATCGCTCAGGCTCTTGACTACGATAATGAAAGCGGCATGGCAACCTTTATTCAGCGTAATAAAATTTGCGTTGGTGACAGCGTTGAAGTAATCTCCCCCGGCAAGGTAGGCAGAGCATTTACTATTGAAAGGATGACAAACGAAAAGGGCGAGGATATTGAATCCGCACCCCATCCCAGCATGATATTTAAAATAAATGCTCCCTTTGAGATTCTTGAAGGAGACATAATAAGAAAGGCTTGATTACTCAAGCCTTTCTTAAGTGAAATTTTTTCTTCGGGAAAATGAACTTTTATGTTCTCAAAAAAGAACACAAAAGTTGAGGTGGCTCTTTACCCTGAAAGCGAAAAGCTATTCTTTAACGAATTCAGCTATATCCGAAAGTTTACAGTCAAGAATTTCACATTTGTTCCATTGTAATCCATAATTTATCATAAATAATCATAATTTATAACCTCCTATTGAAAAGCTCGGCAGTAATGTTGGTTCCCGACACGATTTTGGGCGAACGGTTATACCAAAATTCACCACAACTTTTGTGCCCCTCTTGGGGTACAAAAATTTTAAAGCGCAGATATTTCACTTTTCAAAGAAAAAATTTCACTTTGTTTATTGTCCGCATTTCACTTAAAACTATTGACAAACTTAATATATTATGTTAAGATACAGTTTAGATAGAGGCGCACCTTATCAAAAGTAGCTTTTGTTTCACGGCTTTCGCAAGGCACGGCAAGGGCAAAAGGGATGGGTGCCGAAGGGGAGCATGGCGGTGCTTACCCTGGTACATTGGAGAATATCTCTTGTACTGTCGCATATTTTTGCGGAGTGCTATCGTAATTATTAAACCATTTTTATGTGATTTGATTTTTATGGTAGCCGTAAAAGGCTATCTTTTTTGCATTATAGGTAATCGTTCCGCCTCGTGCAGTAAAAGAATTGATTATTTAATGAGGATTGGAGCGAAATTTGCTGCGTGCATACACGCTTTTATTATAGGAGACAGAAAAATGAAGAAAGAAACAATTTTCACAGGCGCGGCTACAGCCCTTATTACACCCTTAAATGAAAACGGTGTTGATTATGAAAAGTTCGGTAAGCTTATAGACTGGCAGATAGAGAGTGGTATTGATGCCCTTGTTATCTGCGGTACTACAGGCGAAGGCTCCACATTAACCGACGAAGAACACAGAGAATGTATCCGTTATGCTGTTGAAAGAACAAACAAGAGAGTTCCCGTTATAGCAGGAACAGGCTCTAACGATACAGCCTATGCCGTAGATCTTACCAAATTCTCCTGTGAGGTTGGTGCTGATGCAATGCTTGTTGTAACCCCCTACTACAACAAGGCTACCCAGAAGGGACTTATAACTATGTTTAATGCTATTGCAGATGCTTCCACAAAGCCTATCATTCTTTACAATGTTCCCTCCCGTACAGGTTGCGCAATAGAACCCGCTACCTATGTTGAACTCGCAAAACACCCAATGATCGCGGCTATCAAGGAAGCAAACGGCAATATTTCCAAGATCGTTGAAACAGCAGCGCTGGTTGGCGATCAGCTTGATATATATTCCGGCAACGATGACCAGATCGTTCCCGTACTTTCTGTTGGCGGTAAGGGTGTTATCTCCGTACTTTCCAACCTTCTTCCTTACGAAACATCGCAGATGTGCAAGAAGTTCTTTGAAGGCGATGTTGCAGGTTCTGCAAAGATGCAATTTGACTATCTCAACCTTTGCAATGCTCTGTTCTGCGAGGTTAACCCCATTCCCGTAAAGGCGGCTATGGCTCACATGGGCTTCTGCGATAACTATCTCAGACTTCCCTTAACTCCCATGGAAGAGGCTCACGAGGCAGTATTGGTTGAACAAATGAAAAAAGCGGGTAACAACATATGAAATTAATTAAAAACGGCTCTAACGGCAGAATGGGTAAAGCGGTTAACGAAATAGTCAGCGCAAAGGAGAACGCAGAGGTTGTTGCACTTGTTGATATTAACAATGTTGCGGCATCCGATACTCCCATATATGAAAATCTCTTTGATTTCACCGGTGAGGCTGATGTAATAATTGATTTCAGCCATCATACAGTTACCGAAAACCTTATGAAATTTGCAGCAGAGCGTAACATCCCCGTTGTTGTTGCAACAACAGCTCATACCGAGGAAGAGAAAAAGATGATTGTTAATGCATCAAAGAATGTTCCCGTATTCTTTGCAGCAAACTATTCCTTAGGTATTGCGGTAATGAATTCCCTTTGCAAAGCGGCTGTAAAGATGTTCCCCGATGCCAATATCGAAATAATAGAAAAGCATCATAATCAAAAGCTTGATGTTCCAAGCGGTACAGCTCTTATGCTTGCCGACGGTATTAAGGAAATAAGAACCAATGCCACCTATAATATTGGCAGACATGAAGACGGTAAGCGCACCAAGGAAGAGATTGGTATTCATTCACTTCGCATGGGAAATGTAGTTGGCGAACATGAGGTTATAATTTCAACAGGTACACAAACCCTTTCCATAAAGCATGAAGCGGCAAGCCGTTCCCTTTTTGCTGAGGGCGCTGTGGCTGCTGCAGAATATCTTGTTACAAAACCTGCAGGTTTTTACGGCATGACAGATTTAATTGAAGGATAATAAAATGTATACAAGCAGTAATGTTTCTATAAATGAAAAAGGCAATTTAGTGTTCGCCGGAGCAGACACGGTAGAGCTTGCAAAGGAATACGGTACTCCCCTTTATGTAATGGATGAGGAACGCATTCGCGAAAGATGCCGCATATACAAAAAGGCAATGGATGAGCATTTCGGCAATGGCTCCGTTCCTCTTTTTGCAAGCAAAGCCCTTTCCCTTAAAAGAATATATGAGATAATGACCGAAGAAGGAATGGGTATTGATATAGTTTCCTGCGGTGAAATGCATACTGCAAAAAAAGCAGGATTTGATCTGTCTAAGGCATATTTCCACGGAAATAATAAAACGGATTTTGATATAAAATACGGTATAGAAAATAATATCGGCTACTTTGTTTGTGATAATACAGATGAGCTTCGCGCAATTTCAGATATAGCAGGCGAACACCGTATAACTCAAAAAATACTTCTCCGTATCACTCCCGGTATTGATCCCCATACCCTTGAAGCAATAAACACGGGTAAGGTGGATTCAAAATTCGGTGCTGCCATTGAAACTGGCCAGGCAGATTCTCTTACAGCTCTTGCCCTTTCCCTTGACAATATCGACCTCTGCGGTTTCCATTGTCATATAGGATCTCAGATATTCGAATATGAGCCCTTTGTTGATGCAGCAACCATAATGCTTAATTTTATTGCTGAAATGAAAGCAAAATATTCATTTGAAGCAAAAGAGCTTAACCTTGGCGGTGGTATGGGTGTTAAGTATACAGACGGTGATCCTGAGATCAACTATTCCTCCAATCTTAACGGTATTGCAACACTTATTAAGAAAAAGTGCAAAGATCTTGACATTAAAATGCCAAAGATCCTTATGGAGCCGGGTAGAAGTATAGTAGCCGATGCCGGTATTACCTTATATACCGTTGGCGGGGTTAAGGAAATTCCGGGCTTCAGAAACTATGTTTCTATTGACGGCGGTATGCCGGACAATCCCCGTTATGCACTTTATCAGTCCACCTATGAAGCGGTAATTGCAAACAAGGCAAATCTTACCCCCAACTATAAATGCACCCTTGCAGGTAGATGCTGTGAAAGCGGTGACCTTATAGGAGAAGGTATGATGCTTACAAAACCTGTACGCGGTGATATTGCCGCTGTGTTTGTAACAGGTGCTTATAACTATTCAATGGCTTCAAACTACAACCGTATTCCCCGTCCCGCTATGGTAATGATAAACAAAAACGGATCTTACCTTGCTCTGCGCCGTGAAAGCTTTGAAGATCTTTGTAAAAACGATATATAATGTAAAAGGAACTCTTTTTGGGTCAGTCCCATAAGGAAGTAATATCTATGTAGGTACGGTGTAACCCCGTGAGGGGTTGCACCGTTTCCTCTTTTATGCCACATAGCGGGATTGTTGAGGATCTTTCTTAATTTCCTCTATCATAGCACGGATTTCCTCTGCGGTAGGAATATCAATCATTCCAACAGCAGAGAAATAAATATCGACCTTCACGTAACAATGACCGCCTGATTTGTCGTTGTTGTGAACTTCAATACGGTCAATTAACAAATTGACGATTGTGGGTGTAAGCTCATTTACGTCGGTAAGTTCTCTGAGGGTTTTAAGCAGAAGTCTTAAATCCTCCGCTTTTTGATCGGTTCTTTCCAAAGACTTTCGCATTGCCGCAACCGAAGCAATTAGCTCACGCTGTTCCTTTTCATATTCCACCATCAACGTGGAATATCGGTCATCCTCCAACTCACCAAGAACTTTGTCCTCATAGAGCGATTTAATCAAGCGGTCAAAATTCTTGATACGCTTTTCATCACGCTCCACCGCTAATTTCATACGGTTATACTCTGCTTTCTGCATTGCGCTGTTTTTCTTTGCCAACATATACAGAAATACTGCTTCGTGGCACTTCACAAAATCGGCAAGTCCGCTGATTGCTTCCTTTACAATATCTTCAAGGACAATGTCACGGATATAATGGATTTTGCAAGTTCCTCTGCCATCCTTATAGTTGGCACAACGGAAAAATTCTTGGTCACCGCGTAGGCTCTTTGATGCACAGAAATGAAGCTTTGCACCGCAATCGGGGCAGAATACCAATCCCGAAAATAGACTCGTCCGTCCCGTCTTGGTGGGGCGGCGTTTGTTTTTACGAAGCTCTTGCACTTTCAACCAATCCTCCTCAGATATAATTGGTTCTTGCATATTCGGTATGATTACCTGATCTTCCTCGTCAAAATAGACTTTCTTGTGAACCTTGTAGCTGACCGTACTGCTCTTAAAATTCACTGCACATCCCGTATATTGTCTGTTTTCAAGAATGTGAACGACGGTTTTCGTATCCCAATGGCAAGAACCGATAGGAAGCTTTTGCGAACATTTGCGGTTTACCGATTGGTAGTAAGCAGACGGCACCATAATGTTTTCCTTTTCTAATTGCCGTGCAATTTGAGAAGGGCCACGCCCATCAAGACAAAGAGCAAATATCTTTCGCACGATTTCTGTGGCAGGCTCGTCAATCAGCCACTTTTCTTTATCGGCAGGATCTTTCATATATCCAAACGGAACAGTGGGCGATACCCTTTTTCCGTTGTCGGATTTTGATTTCCAAACATCACGGATTTTCTTGGAGGTCTGCGCCGCATACCATTCGTTAAATATATTATAAAACGGCATCATTTCCATACCCTCACCCGTAGAGGTGTTGACATTTTCGTGAATGGATATAAAGGTTACGCCGAGCGTAGGATATACGATTTCTGCAAGGCGACCACCTTCGATATGCTCACGACCAAAACGGGACAAGTCTTTTACAATATTTGTGCCGATTTTACCTTCCTCAACCATACGCTGCATACGGTTAAAATCGCTTCTATCAAAGCTCGTACCCGAAATGCCGTCATCCACGAAAAACATCGTGTTGGTATATCCGTGCTTTTTAGCGGTAATCAAATCGTTGTTTATATTAAGTCCTTTGTTATAGTTTGCAGTTGTCATTAAAATTTTCTCCTTTCCGACAACCCGGACTTAGCAAAGACATATATATTATACTAAGTCCGAGTGTCTTTTTCGATTGTGCGGGCGTTAGATTAAACGCTCGGATCATATCAGTTGCTTAAATTGCTCCAACGCACTTTGCCTACCGTCGGGGTTGAAGTGTGTGGAAACCTCATAGGTGGTTCCGCCTATTTTTTTGACGAAGGTATCTTCACCGAAACGGCGCACTTTTTCGTAATACCGATTTGTTTCTCTGCTTTCGGGAATAAGATAATCCAAAAGGCAGATAGGCTCACTTTCGTCTATTGGTTCAGGCGGCACAACAAACACCGCTTCGTTATTCGGGTATAAATCAACCTTTTTCATATTCTTCACCTTACCTTTCATCACGGTTGCGCTGACGGATTAAGAATTTGCGATAATGCTCGCAAGCCTTCAAAACAAAATCCTCAGCCTGCTTTGCATTGGAGTTAGGAACATATTGGCGTATGCGCTCCATCGGGACTTTGAACATTTCCCGCTGATTGGCTTTTTCTTCGCTCATAACGGCGGCGATCACTTCGGGAGTCAGCCCGTTCTCTTGGCTCATCTTCTTAAAGCGGCAAGCCTGCGAGAGTGACGGGGTACAATCATTCAGTTCCATCTGCTCCAAAAGGTCATACTGTTCCTGCTCGTTGAGATAGGAAAGCTCAACGGCGGGAGTAAAGGAAATACGCCCGTCATCCACATATTGCAGAATTTCGGGGATGAGATTGGTAAGACGGATATAGCGTTTAATGGTATCCTTACTTGTTCCCGCATCTTCTGCAATTTGTTCTGTTGCCAACCTCGGTGCAACTTGCACCGAGGTTAAATCTGTGCGGTTTCCTTTGTGTGCCAATGCCTCCGCTTTCATCTTATAAGCAAAGGCTTTTTCAGACGGTAAAATATGCTCTCGGTGTAGATTGCTGTCTACAAGTACAATAGCCGCCGCATCACGATCAAGGGAAACAACTAAGGCAGGGACTTCTGTAATCCCTGCCTTTCTGCTTGCCATTACCCGTCTGTGACCGGATATGATCTCATATTCGTCTGTGGTGTTTTCAAGTGGTCGGACTATGATGGGAGATACAACGCCGTGTGCCTTAATGCTTTCGGCAAGGGTTTCCATTTCCTCATTATCCTGCACCTTGTAGGGGCGGTTCTCAAATGCGTGTAATTTCTGGGTAGAGATATTTTTCTTGGTGTTTTTCATCGTTCATAACCTCGTTCTTTCTTAATAGTTAAACCGTTGTGTTTCAGTTCGATATTGCGCTCGGCATCCAGCAGTTCCTTAATTCTTGGAATATGCTCCTCAATGCGCAGGGCGACTTTTAATTCTTTTTGCAAAGGCGTAATCTGCTTGGTGAGTTCCTTTGCCTCCTCATTCAGGGCGGCATCTTCTTCGGGTGTTTTTACACGGCGCAGTTTCAGCCGCAGAGCATACCGTTCCTGCTCCAATGCAGAGATACGGGCAGATAAGTTCTCTTGAAATGACAAAAGCTCCTTTGGCGACTCAATATGGTTGTCGCATAGGAGCTTGTATTCCTCAATATATTTATCTAATTTCTGTACCTCTGCCCGCATCATCGGGGACAGTGAGCGGTTATCCGCTTCTTGGATATTGTTACCTGTGCAGAGTTTTAAGATTTCAATAAACAGTTCAAATAATAACTGTACCGTATCTTTCCGCTGTGCTTGCCGTAATTGGTATTCAAAGTTAAGCAGCGGCGCACATTTCCATTTTGGCGTTATCAGCACATACAGTTCGGGTAGGCGTTATGCTTAGAGCAGTTGATACCCGATACAAACATCGTTTGGTCGGTTTTATCATCGTTCTCCACGTAGCGGATGGCGGCATACAGATCTTCGTCAAGGTATTCCTTTGCGGTGGTTTTCTCGGGATTGTTGGCGTAGTCGATAACTTTCTTTAACCGTCCTCTGACGGGCCAAAAGCCTGTGGTTGCCATTTGCGCATATTCTCCTTTCTTGGTGTGATAAGCTCTGCAGATATATCTTTGAGCAAAGTCATCGCCGCATCATTTACTTCCGCAGAGAAGGGTTGCTAAATGAGGGCATCTAACCTTTCGCAGAAATGAAAAAGAGCATCGGGAGGAGTCGGCTTCGGCTCATATCCCAATGCTCTTTGGCGGAGATATTCAGTTGTGGAAAGTTC
>JAFYPJ010000081.1 GCA_017547545.1 Clostridia bacterium
AAGAGGATATAGAAGAATTTGAGATAACCGAAGAGGTTGAGGATGTAAATTACCGTATTGTTCTCACAAAGGAAGGTTACTTTAAAAAGATTACACAGCAGTCCTTGAAGGGAAGTGATGTTCAAAAGCTCAAGGACGGTGATGAGATCATCTTCAATGAAGATGTTAACAGCAGGGAAGAGCTGATATTCTTTACCGATAAAGCTAACGCCTATAAGGCAAAGGTTGTTGATTTTGATAACTGTAAAGCATCCGATTTCGGTAAATTTATCCCCGTTGAATTGGGTTTTGACGAGGGAGAAAAGGTCTTTTATATGCAGAGGGTAAGTGAATACAAGCCCGAATATAATATGATCTTTATCTTTAAAAACGGCAAGGGTGTAAGAGTTCCTTTAAGCTCATACCAAACAAAGAATAACCGTCGTAAGCTTATTGGTGCCTTTTCCGATGTTTCGCCCATTGTTGCGGCTTTCTGCGAAAAGGAGCCTATGGATATTATGCTTATATCCAATATGAGTAAGGCTATAATCGTTAATTCCGAGCTTATTACCTATAAAACAACAAGAACGGCTCAGGGTGCGGCACTTTATACCTTGCGTAAAAATCAGTATATTGAATCTGCAATAACAGATCATGCCGATAAATACGATAATCTCAAAAAATATAAAAAGACAAAGCTGCCTGCATCGGGTGTGGTTCTTGAGGAACGGGATGTTGATGCCATGCAGATGTCCTTGATATAAAGAAAGGTTGATATAATGTCTAACAATAAAAAAACAGATAAGAGCAAATTGGTTGCAAGAATACTTTGTGCTTTTCTTGCGCTTCTTATGGTTGGCGGCAGTATTGCCTCGATAATTTACTATCTTACAATGTGAATAATAAAAGACACTTCCGGCGAAGTGTCTTTTATTTATATACAAATTTCTTATTGTTTTGGGAATCGGTATATTCGATTCTTTCAAGCTCAAAGCAGTTTTCCGGGATTTTATTTGAAATAAATTCATCAACAGTACCGTTAAAGACTATCCTTGAATCTTCCAAAAGAATGATCCTTTGTGCAATCTCTATAGCATGATTTATATCGTGCAAAACACAGATTGTCGTTTTACCGCTGTTTTGACAGCTTTTTAGCATATTTGTAAAGTATCTTTGATATGGGATATCAAGGTTTGAAGAAGGTTCATCCAATAAAAGAATTTGCGGATCTCTTGCAAGCATCATAGCAAAATATGCCTTTTTTCTTTCACCGCCCGAAATAATATCGGCTCTTTTATGCTCAATATCCTCAATCTTTGTACTTTTTATCGCTTTTGCAATCTCATTTTTGTCATTTTCTGATAAAATTCCGCTGATTCCCGTATAGGGATATCTTCCAAGGGATACAAGCTCCTTTACCGTAAGAGGAACAACCGGTGGGCTTTGCGGCATCAGGGCAACAAGTTGAGATAGCATCTTTTTTGAATATTCCTTTATGTTCCTGCCGCCTATGAATATTTCGCCTTTATAGGGAATGCTTGAAGAAATTGCTCTTAAAAGAGTAGTTTTTCCGCTTCCGTTCTTACCTAAAATTACCGCTATTTCTCCTTGTTTTGCCTTTAAGGAGATATTTGAAAGTATTGTGGTATTTCCTCCTTTAACAGAAAGGTTTTTACATTCAATCATGGCCTGTCCTCCTTTTTATAAGCAGATATATAAAGAAGGGTGCGCCCAAAAGTGCCATAATTATTCCGCAAGGTATCTCAAAGGGGCGAAATATTATTCTTGCAATCAGATCCGAAATAGAAACGGTTATTGCACCAAGAAGCATATTAAGGGTTATACAGAATCTTGTGTCACGGGTAAAAAGCTTTTTTGTAATGTTGGGTACAATTAAACCCACAAATCCCAAAAGACCTGCAAAGCTGACTGCTGATGCGGAAAGAGCCGATGCGGATATTATTGCAATTATTCTCAGCGTTTTAACATTAACTCCCAAATTCTGTGCCATTTCATCTCCTAAACAAAGCAGATTCAGGTTTTTTGAGATCAGCTGTGAAATTACTGCAAAAATCAGTATTACAACAGAGGGGATGGTGATGTTTCTGAATGTAAGTGATGAGAATCCGCCTATTGAAAATGCTGCATAGGAGGAAATTGTATCGGGAAATAGAAAGGTGATGCATGAAATACCTGCATTAAAAAGAGCAGAAACTGCAATTCCGGCTAACACAATAGAGCCACCCTTTGTCTTTTTTGCACCTGCAAAGCTTATTCCCATAACAGTAAACGATGACAATAAGGCGCCTGTAAATGCCGCAAAGGGGATAAGAGCCCAAAGGCTTGGTGCTATGGCAAGAATCAGTACCGTGGCAAACCCCGCACCTGAATTTATGCCTATTATGTTTGGTGCGCAAAGCTCGTTTGAAGTGACACTCTGTAAAAGGCAGCCGCATAGCGCAAGTGCCGCACCTGCAAGCATTGAGGCGCACACACGGGGTAACCTTATTGCCTTGATGATTATTTTTGCGGTTTCATTTTCAGAGTTAATAGAGTCTATTATCTCTTTTACAGAAACAGATGACGAACCAAACAAAAGTGAAAGCACAAAAACTGCCGCTAAAATAAGCAGCAGTATTATGTATGCATTTGTCAGTGTTCTTTTAGTTTTCAAAATCTAACTCCGGGTAAAGTATTTCGGCAAGATATAGATATGCTTCATACCATCTTGCATTCGGTTTATAATGAAACAGTTCTTTGGGTAAATAGTGGCAGTTACCCTTTTTTACTGCACTGAGGGAATTCCATTGCTTATTTTCCAAAAGTGAGTTCATATATTCCTTTGCCGCATCCTCGTCTCCCATGGTTGTGATGAATATATGCTCAGGATCATGAACCAATATCTCTTCAAGGGATAAATTTTCAAAAAGAAGGGGTGAAGAATCGGCGATATTTTGTGTATTTAATTCGTTAAGCATTACACAAACAAAATTATTCTCTGCGGTTTTTGCCTTGCAGGAGCGTTGGCTTGAGCCTGTTCTTATAAAAAGTATCTCCTTTTTATCCTTGCAGTCTGATGTTAAGGAAATAAGGCTGTTTATCTTTTCTTCTATATCGCTTCCGTTCTTTTCATAAAGGCTTTTTCGGTTTAACAGATCGGTGCATATTTTCAGCATTTCAAGATAATCATTAAAGGATTCAATCTTGAATACTGCACTTGGAATACCGTTTTCACGGCATAAAGAAGCTGCCTTTGTCTGGATTTCATGATCTTTGGTTGCTATTACAAGGTCGGGCTCTGATGCGATAAGAAGCTCTGTGTTTATTGAGGTATGACCGCTTGAAGAATCTACCAAAATACAGTCCTTATCCGCAAAACCCCGTTCAACGCTTTCATAAACCGTAATATTGACCTTTCCGCCTGCAAGAGTCCATATTTCTGCATACGAGGAGAAAAGAACAGCAACATTTTTCGGCTCTTCGTATAAGGTTATCTCATTTCCTTCACTATCCGTAAAGGAATAGGGGTAATTCATGTTCGGATTGCTTGGCAAAGCTGTTTTGGTATTGTTATTTTTACCTGAACAGCCAAAGGAAAGCAGAAGAGAAGAACATATTACAAATAAAATCAGTTTTTTTAACATAATATCTTGTTCTGAATAAAGTTATCCTTGTTCAAACGGTTGACCGTATCGGCAAAACGCTCTCCCGGTGTTCCGTTATCCCTGAAGAAAAGTATCAGCTTTTCTATTACATCAAGCACCTCTTCTTCGCTTGAAGCGGTGCAAAAATAGCTTCCTCTGTTAGCCTTTTTACCCCATCTTCCGCCGATATACACAGTATAACCCATCTGTTTCGGTGCTGTAATTACCTTGAAGGGGCATTTGCCTATGCATCTTCCGCATCCGTTGCATAATGAAGCATCTATTGAAATTTTACCCTCTGTTAAGCGTGCCGCTTTCATCGGGCAGGTATTTTCAACACCGCAGCTTTTACAGCCCATACAGTGGTTTTCCTTGCTTATTTCGGGTATGCATGAGCCTATTATACCGATATCGTTGAGATCGGGTTTAACACAGTTGTTCGGGCATCCGCCTACCGCAATCTTAAATTTGTGGGGGAGTACAGTGTCATGATATCCTTTATAGAATCTTTCATGGATCTTTTCACTCAAAGAATATGTATCTATAAGACCGTATTGGCAGGTTGTACCTTTACAGGAAACTACAGGTCTTACCTTTGGTCCCGTACCGCCGCAATCAAGTCCCTTTTCGTTAAGGTATGCAAACAGCTTTTCCAGGTTTTCGTACTTAACTCCCTGTATCTCTGCGGTCTGGCGAACGGTTAAGGCAACCTCGCCCGAACCGAAAAGCTCACTTGCCTTTGCAATTGTGTTTATTTTATCTGCTGTAAGCTTACCGTTTACCGTAAGAACTCTTACATTAAACACATCGTTGTATCTTTTATCCTTTAAACAGCCTAAGCCTTTAACTCTTTTTATTTCCTCTTCGGTTAATTTCATGAATTTACTCCTTTGCAGTGGTACTGTATATAATATCATATTTTTATCTGAAAATCAAGCATTTTACTTGACACTTTCTGCTTTTCAAATTATAATTTAGTTATGAATACCTTGAAGAATAGGCCTCTTGCCTCAACGCTTCTTGCGTTTTTAACAGTATTGTATATATCCTTATTGATCTCTCCCTCTTTAAAAACAATTCTTTTTGCAATATCCATTGTAGTTTTTACCGTTGCTTTTATTGTAAGAAAAAGATTTGATTCTGTTACGGGAGTCTTTTTTGCGTTGTGTTTTGCACTTCTGTTTTCATATGTATTTTTCAATCTTATCCATACCTCTTACCCTGTGGATAACACTCTTCATTATGCTGAAATCGAGGTATATTCTGTTAATTACGAAAGTGATGATACCGTATATTTTAACGGTACGGTAAAAGAACTTGACAAAGAAAAATCAAACTTTAAATGTAAATTCAGCTATTACTGTGACGAATCCGAAAAAACCGAAATATGCAAAGGCGATGTTATAAGTGCAGCCATTAAGTTCTGCAAATTTGAAAAAACCGCTTCCTTTGATGAAGAAAAGTACTGCAAATCTCTGGGTATATACAATAATGCATATATTGATACAGATTATCCCGTTACTGTTCTGTATACACAAAATTATCCCGTGAAAAATGCTTTTGAAATGATAAGAGGTATATGCAGAGATTTGTTTTTACGCTATACCTCCGATATTTCTGAGCCTCTTTTGGTTTCTCTTGTTACAGGTGATACATCAGAGCTGTCCGATTCGGTGAAACGGGATTTTTCAAGGCTTGGAATATCCCATATGCTTGCGGTCAGCGGTATGCATTTGTCTGTTATTATGTCTTTGTTTGGTGCATTTTCCGATTCCTTTGATATATCCCGCCGCAATAAATCGCTATTTGTTATTTTGGTTTGCAGCTTCTATATTATTTTAGCGGGAATGTCGGCTTCGATTTTAAGATCGGGTGTTATGTTTATTCTGATGAATTCCGCATTCTTCTTTAAAAGAGAATCGGACAGTATTACATCCCTTTTTGCCGCTGTTGCACTTATTGTACTTGTTTCACCCTCTGCAATATATGATATCGGTCTCATTCTCTCCTTTTGTGCTACCTTTGGTATTGTTCTCATTCTTCCCGGATTTCAAAAGAGGATATTTAATAAAACGGGTTTGCGCGGTAAGTTTTTGAAAATAATTGTTCTGCCGATATTTACAACATTGGCTGCACTTACCTTCAGTCTTGTACCTCTTTTGCTCTATTTTGATGAATATCCGCTTCTTTCGGTTTTGGCAAATCTTTTGTTTTGCCCATTTATCACCGCAATTCTTACTTTGATTCCGATATTTCTTATTTTCGGATGGCTCTGGCCTGTTGCTTTCGGAATAGGTGCAGTGCTTGATATCTTAACAAGAGCTTTACTCTTTTTGGTTGAGCTGGTTGCAGGATTTGAAAAATTAACCCTTAGCACCGCATATCCTTTTGTTTTGCTTACTTTGGTTCTTTACATTTGCATTATGCTCTCCGCCTTTATTTTCAACAAAAGACGGCTGTTTTTGGTTAGCTATCTTATTTGGTTCTGTGTTTTTATTATAAGCTCAGCGGTATACGGATTCTTTGTTGACGATTTTTCCTGTGTATATTCGGTTTATAAGAGTAATGACAGCATTGTTTTAAGGGACAAAAGAACTGCGGTTTATTTTGAATTCGGTAATAATACAAAGGGAAGTGCCAATGAAAGCTTTACCCGTATGAACGATTCTCTTTATTCTACCGAGCTTGATGCATGGGTTGTGGGTGCGTATTCCGAGAATCTTTGTGCTACCATGCAAAAATATCTTCAAAATAAATACATCAAAACGGTTTTTCTTCCCGTTCCCGAAAATGATGTGGATCAAGTTATGGCAGAGGATATTATCTATTATGCAGATAAGGAATGTTGTGATACAGAGTTTTTTAAATACGGAGAAGCCTTTGATGTTTGCGGATTTTCGGTATTTATAGCATACCCCGAAGGCTATTGTCAAAAGAATGTATATAGTGCATATATTTCTTCAGACAACAGAAAAATTGCATATTATTCCTTGGGATATTTTGATTATTCAAGCAGTATTTATGATGCTGATACGGTATTTATGGGTAGTAACGGAACAAGAAAGAAGCTCCAAAATTATCCGATATTTGATTGTGATACCCTTGTGATTTCGGAGAAAAACAGTTCTTTTGCCGAAAATATCAAGGATAATAAGAGAGTTTTACTGAATGAAAACAGTAATTTTTATATAGAATAGTAATATTGTTTCATTATTATAGTTGAAATTTTCACAATAATGTTATATAATATTATATTATTTTAATTCTATTAGCGGAGATTTTTTATGTCTTTAAAAAGGATCGAATTAACAAAAGGAGTTTATCTTAACCTTTATAACACAGATAAATTCAAAACAAATTATCTTTCCGTTTCCTTTGCGCAGGAGCTGTTAAGGGATACGGTATCCTATAACGCGCTTTTACCTCTCATTCTTACAAGAGGTACCGTGAGCTATCCCACTATGGAAAAAATGAGCATTGCCCTTGATGAGCTTTATGCAACAACTATAAACACAAGATGCTTCAAAAAGGGTGAGATCCAGTTTGTTGGCTTTAATATGGGTATTCTTAACAACGCCTATGCACCCGACGGATGCGATATTTTAGGCGGTGCTCTTGATATACTTAATGAAGTTATCTTCAAACCCTGTACCGAAAACGGGGGATTCTTGGAAAAGTATCTTGAAACAGAGAAGAAAAATCTGTGTGACAGAATAGCTTCTCAGATAAATAACAAGAATTCCTATGCCGTTTCCCGTGCAAATGAAGAAATGTGCAAGAATGAGGCATACGGAATACCTTCTCTCGGTTATGCCGAGGATGTTATGAAGGCAGACGGTAAAACTCTTTACGAACATTACAGATCACTTCTTAAAACTGCAAGGGTTGAAATATTCTTTGTGGGCGTGTGTGATGAGCAAACTGTTGAGAAAATAAAGAATGCCCTTTGCTTTGAACCAAGGGAAGAAAAGGAACTTGTAACCAAGGTTATAAGAAAAGCAAAAAGCGTAAAAGAGGTAACCGAGCCTCAGGCTGTAACTCAGGCAAAGCTTTCCCTTGGATTCAGAAGCGGTAAGGTGCTTTGCGACGGTGACTATTATAAGTTTGTTATGTTTAACGATATTTTCGGTTCTTCACCCACAAGTAAGCTTTTTATGAATGTTCGTGAAAGGTTGAGTCTTTGTTATTACTGCCGTTCGATTCCCGAACCTCAAAAGGGTGTTATGATAGTTGCCGCAGGAATCGAAGCTAAGAATAAAATGACGGCACAGAATGAGATATTGAAGCAATTGCAGGATATTGCCGATGCAAAGATTACTGATGACGAAATGTTTTCTGCCCGTTCTTCTATTCTCAATTCTTACCGTGAGCTTGATGACAGTCCCGAATCAATAGAAAGCTGGTATCTCGGCAGAATGCTTGCGGGAATGAATGATTCTCCCGCAATGGCCGCAGAGCAGATAAAAACCGTTACCAAAGAGGATGTTGCAGAGGTTGCCCGCGGTATAACACTTGATACTGTATACTTTATGGAGCCCACACTTAAAGAGGAGGCGGAAAATGAATAATATTACAGAAAAATCAAACAGTCTTCTCAATGAAAAATATTATTACATCAAGCACGAAAGCGGTCTTGATATATATGTATTCCCAAAGAAAATGGCAAGCACCTATGCACTTTTCGGTACAAAGTACGGCTCTGTGGACTGCAGATTCAAAAAGAAGGGTGACGCTGATTTTATAGAGGTGCCTGACGGAATTGCTCATTTTCTTGAGCACAAGATGTTTGAAAACGAAAACGGTGAGGATACCTTTGCCCGTTTTGCGAAAACAGGAGCACAGGCTAATGCATATACCTCCTTTGGTATGACTGCATATCTCTTTTCCGCAACCGAAAAGGTGTATGAAAGCCTTGATATCCTTTTGGATTTTGTAACCCATCCTTATTTCACAAAGGAAACTGTTGATAAGGAGCAGGGAATTATTGCCCAGGAAATAAGAATGTGCGAGGATAATCCGGGAAGAGCTCTTACCTTCGGTATGCTTCAGTCTATGTATAAGGAGCATAATGTAAGAATTGAAATTGCCGGCACCGTTGATTCTATTGCAAAGATAACTCCCGAACTTTTATACAGCTGTTACAACACCTTTTATAATCTTAATAATATGGCGCTTTGTGTGTGCGGTGATGTTTCGGTGGAAAAGGTTATAGAATCGGCAAACAGAAATCTTAAAAAGGCTGAACCCTTTGAGGTTATAAGTGAGGCAAAGCCCGAACCTGCCGAGGTTTTACAAAAGCGCCGTAGCTACAGCATGCAGGTATCCATGCCCATGTTTTCAATAGGTGTAAAGGATATAGACATAAGCCCTGATCCTAATCTCAGAATGAAAAAGAATGCGGCTATATCTGTTATTTCGGATATGCTGTTCGGTAAATCCTCTGCCTTCTTTAACAGGATGTATGATGAGGGCATTGTTTCCGGCTCAATTGATCTTTGGGCAGAGCATAACCGTTCCTATTCCTTTATCAGTATTTCCGGGGAAGCAAATGAACCCGAAGTGTTCTATGATGAATTTACAAAACATGTTGAAGATACAAAGGTAAGCGGTCTTTCCAAAGAGGATTTTGAAAGATGCAAGCGCGTGATGTATGCAGGCCTTGTTAAAAGCTTTGATTCAACAGAGGAAATTGCTAACAATTTCCTTGGATATGTATTTGACGAGGGAGATATTCTTGATTTCACGGACATTATGGGTAAGCTTGATTACGATTATACAAATGAGCTTTTCAAATCTATGTTTAAAGAAGAATTCTACACTATGACAACCGTTGTGCCGGTGGAAGGTGAATAAAATGAACGGTATATCCTTTCCTAACCTGGGAATTAAAGAATTTTTTATAGATCCCGTTGCCATTGATTTCGGCGGTGTGGAAATTGCATGGTACGGAATTATTATTGCAACTTCAATATTAACAGCGATTCTGTATTCATATCTGAGATTAAAACAGCAAAAGATCATAAGCGACCATTATATGGATCTTGCCATTGCCACCGTGGTTTTCGGTGTTATCGGCACACGCTTATTTTATGTTCTTACCAACCTTGAGGATTACAAAAACTTTTGGGATATTTTCAAGGTTTGGGAAGGCGGTCTTGCTATTTACGGCGGTATTATAGGCGGTATGAGTGCTTTGATTATTTCTGCCGTAATTAAAAAGATGTATGTACCTAAGGTTCTTGACTGTGTTGGACCCGGTGTTATGCTTGCTCAGGCTATCGGAAGATGGGGCAATTTTATGAATGCAGAGGCTTACGGTTCTTCAACCGAGTTTATATTTTTCGGTAAGAGCTTTTCCTTGAGCGCATGGGCGCAAAAGAACCCCTTTACCATGGTTATAAATGACGGTATAAACGAGATTGCCGTACAACCTACATTTTTCTATGAATGTGTATGGAATCTTATAGGTTTTATATTTATAAATATCTTTTACAAAAAGAAAAGATATGACGGAGAGGTTGCTCTCTGGTACTTAGGTTGGTACGGTCTCGGCAGAATGTTTATTGAAGGACTGCGTACCGATTCACTCTTTATATTTAACGGCAGCATAAAGGTTTCACAGCTTATAGGCTTAATTGCGTTCCTTGTTTGCCTCGGTTTACTTATATTTTTCAGAATCAGGGGATTTAAAACACAAAAACCCCTGTATCTTAAAGACGCAATTGAAGATGATCTGGCAGATTCAGAGGAGGATAATGACAATGGCACAGATAATTGACGGAAAGGCTGTTAGCTTAGAACAGCGAGAGCTTTTGAAGGCTCAGGTAGAAAAGATGAATATTAAACCCGGACTTGCGGTTATTCTTGTTGGTAGTGATCCTGCAAGTCAGGTATATGTAAGAAACAAAAAGGCGGGATGTGCTCAGGTTGGCATATATTCGGAAAGCTATGATCTTCCCGAAGAAACAACTCAGGAACAGCTGCTTGCTTTAATTGAAAAATTGAACTGTAAAGAGGATATCCACGGTATCCTTGTTCAGCTTCCTTTACCAAAGCATATAGATGAAACTGCTGTTATCAATGCAATTGTTCCCGAAAAGGATGTTGATGCTTTCCACCCTGTAAATGTTGGTAAGATAATGACGGGTGATTATGATTTTCTCCCCTGTACACCTGCAGGAGTTATGTGCCTTCTTTCCCATTACGGAATTGATCCCGCGGGAAAAGAATGTGTTGTTATAGGAAGAAGTAATATTGTAGGTAAGCCTCAGGCAATGCTTTTACTTCATGCTAACGGTACTGTAACCATATGTCATTCCAAAACAGCAGATCTCAAGGCTAAATGTCTTTCTGCCGATATTCTTGTTGCGGCTATCGGAAAGGCGGATTTTATAACTGGCGATATGATAAAAGAGGGTGCGGTTGTTGTTGATGTTGGTATTAACAGACGCGATGACGGTAAGCTTACCGGAGATGTTGATTTTGCAAGCTGCGAACCTAAGGCGTCCTTTATTACCCCCGTTCCCGGAGGTGTTGGACCTATGACCATTACAATGCTTTTGAAAAATACAGTTAAGGCAGCGCAGCTTTGCTCTGATAAATTAGGAGAATAATATGTGTGGATTTGTTGGTTTTGTTTCACAAATCGAGAATAAAAAAGAAATATTGAATAAAATGATGGATAGAATTATCCATCGCGGTCCCGATATGGCGGGAGATTACATAGAGGGTGATGTTGCCCTGGGTTTTCGCCGTTTAAGTATTCTTGACCTTAGCGAAGCGGGCCGCCAGCCGATGACAAGTGATGACGGCAATGTTACAATTACCTTTAACGGTGAGATATACAATTTTATGGATATCCGCCGTGAGCTTGAGGAAAAGGGATATTGCTTTAAGAGTAATTGCGATACCGAGGCTCTTTTGCATGGTTATGAGGAGTATGGCGAGGATATTGTTTATAAGCTTCGCGGTATGTTTGCCTTTGTTATCTGGGATAAGGTTAACAAAAAGCTTTTTGGCGCAAGAGACTTTTTCGGAATCAAGCCCTTTTATTACACCAAAACAAAAAAGGGAAGCTTCCTTTTCGGCTCTGAAATAAAGAGCTTTCTTGAGCATCCCCATTTTGAAAAGAAGGTAAACCGCAACGCTCTGCGTCCTTATCTTACCTTCCAGTATTCATCCCAGGAGGAGACTTTCTTTGAGGGTGTATATAAGTTACCTGCGGCTCATTATTTTGTGTATCAGAATGATACAATGACAGTCAAGAGATATTGGGATGTTGATTTTGATTCAAAGGACAAGCCCTTTGAGGAATATAAAAAAGAGCTTGACAAGGTTATAAACGAATCTGTTAATGCTCACAGAATAAGTGATGTTAAGGTTGCATCCTTCCTTTCGGGTGGTATAGATTCAAGCTATATTACTGCAGCCCTTATGCCTGATAAGACCTTTTCGGTTGGCTTTGATTATGATAAATTCAATGAAACCAATTATGCAAAGGAGCTTTCGGACATATTGGGTATTGAAAATGTGCGTAAGCTTATAAGTGCAGATGAATGCTTTGATATGTTTCCCACCATTCAGTATCACATGGATGAGCCTCAGTCCAATCCTTCAAGTGTTCCTCTCTATTTTCTTGCAGGTCTTGCAACAGAGCATGTAACCGTTGTTTTATCCGGTGAAGGCGCGGATGAGATATATGCGGGATATGAAGAATATGATGAGCGCCCCGCAATGCGTAAATATAAAAAGCTTCCCGGATTTGTCCGCCGTGCTGCGGCAGGTGTAGCGCAGAAGCTGCCTTATTTCAAGGGCCATGATTTTATTATAAAGGGAAGCGGAAAGCCTGAAAATTGGTTTATTGGTCAGGCAAAGGTGTTTGAGGAAAAGGAGGCAAACGATATTGTTCGCCCCGAATTCCGTTGTGCTCCAACCGTTAAGCAGATAACCGGTAAGATATACTCAAGGGTTAAGGATAAGGATGAGCTTATTAAAAAGCAGTACCTTGATCTTAATCTATGGCTGCCCGGTGACATACTTTTAAAAGCGGACAAAATGAGTATGGCTCATTCTCTTGAGCTCAGAGTTCCTTTCCTTGATAAGGTTGTTATGGAGCATGCGGCAGGTATTCCTTCCAAATATAAGATCACTCCCGAAAATACTAAATATATTCTTCGCCGTGCTTCTGCCGAAACACTTCCTGAGGAATGGGTTAACCGTATTAAGGTTGGTTTCCCCGTACCTATCCGTTATTGGCTGCGTGAAGAAAAGTATTTTAATATTGTAAAAGAATATTTTACAGCAGATTTTGCAAAGGAATTCTTTGATACACAAAAGCTTATGAAGCTTCTTTGCGATCATAAAGAAGAAAAAGCTAATAATCAGCGTAAAATATGGACTGTATTTACCTTCCTTACTTGGTATAAGAGATTCTTTATAGACGAGGTATAATAATGAACGAAAAGATTACCCCCGTGCTTTTGGGCGCGGATCTTAACTGTTATAATGTGGCAAGAGCCTTTCATGAGGAATACGGGGTTATAAGCCATGCCTTTGGAAGATACCCCATTGGCGCTACAATGAACTCAAAGATAGTAAAATTCACCGCAATTGCGGATTTTGACACATCCGAAAAGATGGTGGAGGTGCTCAATGCCTTTGCAAAAGAGCATAAGGGCGAAAAGCTTATAGTAATGGGTTGTACCGATGACTATGTTTCCCTTATCATTAAGAACAAGGATAAGCTTGATCCCTCGTATATTGCACCCTATACTACAAAAGAGCTTATTGACGAAATTACCTTAAAAGAGCATTTTTACGAATACTGTGAAAAATACGGTATTCCTTACCCCAAAACAAAGGTTGTTGCCAAAGGGGAAAGCATTGATGAGTTGGAATTTGACTATCCCGTTATCGTTAAGCCCTCCAGCTCCGTACTCTATTGGAAGCATGAATTTGAGGGCATGAAAAAGGTTTACCGTGCAAAATCTAAGGAAGAAGCACAAAAGATCATTGATGATATCTATGCTTCGGGTTATCCTGATAAGATAATATTGCAGGACACCATTCCCGGTAATGATAATTCAATGTATGTACTTACTTCATATTCGGATAAGGATGCAAATGTTCGCATGATGTGTCTCGGTAATGTGCTTTTAGAGGAACATACCCCCAAGGGACTTGGAAATCACTGTGCCATTATTACCGAAAGAAATGATGAAATAATGCAGAAGATGAAGAAATTCCTTGAAGAGATTCATTTTGTGGGTTATTCCAATTTTGATATAAAATATGACAGTCGTGACGGCAGCTACAAGGCCTTTGAAATAAATGTAAGGCAGGGAAGAAGCAACTATTATGTAACAGCTTCCGGTAATAATATTGCAAGGCAGATAGTTGAGGACAGAATTGAAAATAAGCCCTTTACCGAAACCAAGTTCAACTCTGAGGAGATCTATTGGAGATATGTTCCCGATAAGGTGGTTTATAACTACATTACCGATGAGCAAAAGGCAAAGGTAAAGAGCCTTATTAAAGCTAAAAAGGCATATTCTTCATTGCGTTACAGCTTTGATCTGAAGGGAAATCTGAAAAGATTTGCTTTTGTTAATATACATGAGCATAATCATATTAAAAAATTTAAAACATACTATAAGATATAACGGATTTTAAAATGGAAAAACAAATTTTAGGTATCCTCGGCGGTCTTGGCCCTATGTCAAGTGCATATTTTTATGAAATGATAACCGAGCATACCAAGGCTGAATGTGATCAGGATCATATTGATATTGTACTCTCAAGCTCCGCTACAACACCTGACAGAACGGGTTATATTCTGGGCAATACCGAGGACAACCCTGCTCCGAGAATGATTGAGGATGCAAAAAAGCTTGTTCAATTTGGATGTAATGTTATTGCTATTCCATGCAATACTGCCCATTATTTTTACAGCGAGCTTCAGGAAAATATTGATGTTCCCATAATAAATATAATTTATGAAACCTTAAAATACTGTGCGGATAACGGTGCAAAATGCATTGGTATTATGGCAACGGACGGTACGGTGAAAACCGAAACATATCAGCGTATGGCACAGCAGTTCGGTATTCGCTGCCTTGTTCCTTCAAGCGAAAACCAACAGCGTGTTATGGATATAATATACGGCTCTGTTAAAAAGGGCAAACCTGTTGATATGCGTGAATTCAATAAGGTTTCGGCACAGCTTAGAAAAATGGGTGCAGACAAGATCATTTTAGGCTGTACCGAGCTTTCGGTGATAAAAAGGAATTATAATCTTGATTCCTTCTATATTGACGCTCTTGAGGTGCTTTGCTGGCGCTCTATATTACATTGCGGAAAAGAACCGATAGGTTTTGAGGATTTTGATAATGAATTATGATTTGTCAGGAATCGCGGATATTGTATACGATTCCCGAAAAGCTAAAGAAAATACTGCCTTTGTATGCCTTTGCGGTGCGGCAAGTGACGGACATGATTATGCAAGGGCAGCATATGATAAGGGAAGCCGCCTTTTCTTTGCGCAAAGAGAGCTTGACTTACCTTGTGATGCAAGGGTTGTTATCTGTGATGACACAAGAATTGCCCTTGCGCAGATATCCCGTGAGTTTTTCGGATATCCGGATAAAAAGCTTAAAATTATAGGAATTACCGGTACAAAGGGTAAAACCACCACCTCCAACATGATAGCACAGATAATAAACAAATGCGGTAAAAATGCAGCGGTTATTGGCACTAACGGTATATATATAAACGGGGAACATACTCCTACCGTTAATACTACTCCCGAAAGCAATGAGCTTTACCGTACATTTGATAAAATGGTTAAAGCAGGCTGTGATTACTGCGTTATGGAGGTTTCCTCTCAAGCTGTTAAATTGAACCGTATTCACGGTATTGAATTTGAAATAGGTGTATTTACTAACCTTTCTCCCGACCATATAAGCGATATTGAGCATAAGACTTATGAGGAATACAGAGAATGTAAATCCGGACTCTTTGCGAACAGTAAAATTTCTGTTATAAATACGGATGACGATGATTCTTCGTATATGATCGAGGCTGCAAAGGGTGAGGTATATTCAATTTCATTTAATGAGGGCAGCTATACTGCAGAAAATATTAAAAGATATTCCACTTCCTCTGTTTTGGGAATGTCCTTTATGTGCAGGAATAACGGTGTAAGCATAGAGCTTAAAACATCCACTCCCGGTATCTACAGCGTTTACAATGCTTTAACTGTATTTTCCGTATGCCGTTTGCTTGGTTTCGGTGCTGTTGACATTGCAAAAAATCTGCCCTATTGCAGAGTAAACGGAAGATTTGAAATTGTTGATGCTCTTCCGTATGCAACATTTATTATAGACTATGCCCATAACGGTATAAGCCTTGAGAGTGTTTTAAAGACTTTAAAGGAATATGAGCCCCCGCGATTGACCGTACTGTTCGGTTCTGTTGGGGAAAGAACACAGCTTCGCCGTAAGGAATTGGCCGAGGCTGCGGCAAAATATGCTGATTTTGCTATTGTTACAAGTGACAATCCGGGAAGAGAAGATCCTGATGCGATTATTGACGAGATATGCGGTCATTTAGGCGGTCTGCCCTATGTGCGTTATGCTAAAAGGGAGGATGCAATAGAATATGCCGTAAATTCTGCTTCTGAGGGTGATGTTATTCTTCTTGCCGGAAAGGGACATGAGGATTATCAGCTTATAGGTACGCAAAAGATTCCTTTTTGTGAAAGAGATATACTTATAAATGCTTCAAATAAGATTAAAAAGCCTGTGTGATAACAGGCTTTTTTTGCGCATAGAATAATCATGGGAGTTGGTTTTGTGACCTTTTCTGAATTGTTTTTTCTTTCACTTGCTCTGAGCATGGATGCCTTTGCTATTTCGGTTTGTACGGGTATAAAAAATAAAAACGGAAAATATTTTATTTCGGCATTGATGTTTGGCTTGTTTCAAGGATTGATGCCGATTCTCGGTTATATTCTCGGAATCGGTTTAAGGGATATTATATGCAGTTATGACCATTGGATATCATTTATACTTCTTTCCTATGTTGGCGGTAAAATGATTTACTCTGCCTTTGAGGGAGATGTTGACTCTGTTGATGGCGCTTCTATTTCTGATATTCTTATTTCAGCAGTTGCTTCAAGCCTTGATGCGCTGGCAGTTGGTATCACTTTTTCATTTTTTGAAATAAATATAATCTATAGCAGTATTTTTATTGCTGCTGTTACATATATCCTTTCGATTACGGGTGTATTTGTTGGCAGGGCGTTCGGTGATAAGTGCAAGGGCAGGGCGGAGCTTATGGGAGGTATAATACTCTTTATAATCGGCTTGAAAATTTTATTTGAACACCTTGGAATAATTACTTGATTGCGGTTGACAGAGCTGTGTAAAATGTAATATAATTATTTATATAAATATTTTGAGGTGTATAATGTCGGAATATCAAAAAACAAAGGATAAAGATAACGAGGCTTTATATAAGCAGGCGCGTTCAAAGATGGTGTATGCCGTAAACGAGGATGATTACGATGAGGCTGTCATCATGTTTAAAAAACTCGGTGATTACCGTGACAGCGAAGCACTTGTTTCAAGGTGCAGAAAAGAAAAAGCGGCACTTTGTGAAAAACGGAATACAGAGAATGTAGACTGGAATCTTAAATACAAGGAATTAAGGTTTAAAAAAATCAAAAATATAGGGCTTATTGTTGGGGTTGCGCTTTTGTGGGCTGCTGCGCTTATTATTCTTTTTACGGGCGGTCCTTCAACACCTACAATGTAAGGAGTATAAAATGCCAAAATATGAGCTTACCAATATGGTAATGGTGCAAGATAAAGATAACGGCAAGATACTATTGCAGGAAAGAGTAAAGTATTGGAAGGGAATAACTTTTCCCGGCGGACATGTTGAGGCTGGAGAGAGCTTTGTGGATTCTGCCGTTCGTGAAATAAAAGAGGAAACGGGGCTTGATATTTATAATCTGAAGTCCTGCGGAGTTATCCATTGGTGCAACAAGGATACCGATGACAGATATATAGTTTTTCTTTATAAGACTTCGGATTTCTCAGGAGAGCTTATCGGTGAAACCGAAGAAGGAAAGGTTTTTTGGGCAACTCCTAAAGAGGCTGCCAAAATGCCGCAGGCAGAGAATTTTGATAAATATATGCCTATGTTTTTCAATGATGACAATGAAGCCTTTGGCCCCTGGAGAGACGGGGAAGAAATTGAGATCTTTTATAAATAGGAGGATGTATGCCCTGTGCGATGATGCACCTTATGTGTGCAAAAGAATTTGATTATGATGCTCATATCGGTTTTTATATCGGTAATATTGCCCCTGACTGCATTGACATAAGAGAATTTAAGGATAAGAATCATCTGAGGATCTACAATGCCGATGAAAGATTGAAAAAGCTAAGGGAATTGGCTGATTCCCTAAGGCTTGACGATCCCTATCAGTTCGGTGTTCTTTTACATCTTTATACCGATATGAGCTGGGATCTTGGGCCTATGGCAGAGCATAAAAGCAATTACAAGGGTGACGATTGGTTTAGTGACTACAGGCAGGAGATAAGATATATCAGTAAGTTTATGTACAAGCATATTTCCTGGGCAGAGAAGCTTTGGGAGGATATGAAAAATGCTGATACGGATATATATTCCTCTGTTTTGTATTACCCTGTGGAGAATATAAAGGGTTACATTGAACATAATGTAACGGTTCACAAATTACCCCATGCAATTGAATCAGCGGCTTTCCCGAATTCTCTTGTTTTCGAGTTTTGCAAAAAAACAGTTGATGAATTCAAAAAATGGCTAAATGAAGAAGATTTAATCTAAAAAACCATAAAAATAATATTGCATTTTTAAAAGTTTTATGATACTATAACATTGTAACAGAGATGTTAATATTTTTATATAAAGGAGATTGAAATTATGAAATTTAAATGTAAAGTTTGCGGACAGATAGTTGAAGGTGCTATTCCCGAAGCATGCCCTCTTTGTAAGGCTGGTCCCGATAAATTTGAAGAATTGGTTGAAGACGGCAAGATGGTATGGGCTTGCGAGCATGAGGTAGGCATTACAGACGGTGTACCTAAGGAAATTATCGACGGTCTTCGCGCTAATTTTGAAGGAGAATGTACCGAGGTTGGTATGTATCTTGCAATGTCCAGAGTTGCTCACCGTGAAGGCTACCCCGAAATTGGTCTTTACTGGGAAAAGGCAGCATGGGAAGAAGCAGAGCATGCAGCAAAGTTTGCCGAAATGCTTGGTGAGGTTGTAACTGCGTCCACAAAGAAAAATCTTGAAATGAGAGTTGCGGCAGAATGCGGTGCTACCGAAGGTAAGTTTGAGCTTGCAAAGATGGCAAAGCAGAACAATCTTGATGCTATTCATGATACAGTACACGAAATGGCAAAGGATGAGGCTCGTCACGGCAAGGCTTTCCAGGGACTTCTCAACAGATACTTTAAGTAAGCTTATAAGGGGGACACAGCCCGATGGGCGGGTCGCAGATTGGCGTGGTGAAAACCCACGGTCCCCCACACATATAAGTTATTAAAAGGTGAGTAATATGGAAAACGTAATAGTTTGCAACTGCAAGCAGGTTAAATACAACGATATAGTTGCAGCACTCCATACCGAGAAGAAGTTTGACGACGTTCTTTGTGCCTTTAAGGAAATTCAGAGCATCACAAACTGCTCCACCGGCTGCGGCGGCTGTTATCAGAAGGTACTTGATATCATTTCGGCAGAAATGATGGGTTAAGTTAATAATTGGAGGATAGAGTGTTTGCTCTGTCCTCTTTTGTTAAGTGTTGAATTTTATTGACAAAACGGCATTATTTTGCTATAATTTATTATATAATATCTCTTTGGAGGAATCAAAAATGAAAAAAACTTTTTTTCGTAAAATCGCTTTGACCGCCTTAAGCTTGCTTTTGGCTTCAAACTCTGCAATTTCCGTATTTTGCGCACCTGTCGCGGACACTTTTACTGATGTAAATTTGAATGCATGGTACGGAAAATCTGTTGAATATGTTGTGGAAAATGAAATTATGAAGGGTACTTCTTCCACAAAATTTGCGCCCGCAATGGAATTTTCCCGTGCTATGACAGTACAGGTTCTTGCCCGCCTTTCGGGTGATGATTTTGCGGATTATAAAACTGCAGAGTTTCCCGATGTTGCCGAGGGTGAATGGTACACCGCAGCTATTGCATGGGCTGTTGATAAGGGTGTAGCAAAGGGAACAGGCAGGGGATTTGATCCCAACGGTTCTGTAACCCGTGAGCAATTGGCACTTATGATAGCTCAGTTTGCGGACAAGTACGGTGTTTCCAACAAGTATGCCGCAGGCCCCGATACCTTAGATGTATTTAATGATTCCAAAAATGTAAGCTCCTGGGCCGTGGACGGTATGGCGTGGGCTGTTTACAACGGCATTATATCCGGTAAGGGTGATTCTGTTCTTGATCCCAAGGGTACTGCAACCAGAGTTGAAGCCGCAAAAATATTCTATTTTGTTGATTTTATGATCAAAAACGGTGTAGTTCCTCCGGATACTACCGATTTTGATGCAATCGAAATGGAGTATGTTGATAATCCCACAATTCTTTGTTGGGGTGACAGTATGACTCAGGGTTACCCCGATTATCTCAGAAAAGACTATAAGCTTAAAGTCCGTAATCTCAGCTCCGGCGGTGAAAAGGCTGAATTTGTTTCGATGAAGCAGGGCGGCACTCCTCTTTATGTTGCTCCTTTTACCATTCCTGCCACAACCGAAAAGGTTGCTATTACACTTCTTGATGACACCTTCAGAGAGATCCATTGGGAAGAAGGCTTTTTGTATCTCGGTAATAACGGACTTACTCCCGTATTGATACACGGCATAAAAGGAAATGTTCATCTTGGTGATGACGGAATTTATTATTTTAACCGTATCGAAACAACACCCCAAAAAGAGGTCGAGGTTACAAGACCTACCCGTGTTGTTACAAACGGTATGAGAATTCAGAATGCTAATGATATTCATCTTATATTCAGCGGCCCGAGTAACGGCTATGAATGGTATGAGTATGATAAGCTTATCGAAGCGCAGTCTGACATGATAGAATATATGGGTACAGATCATTATATTATTATTAGCTTAACAAGCTGGTATTATCTGCCCAATGTAGACAAATTCAATGAAGGTCTTAAAGAATACTACGGTGAAAAATTCCTTGATTTCAGAAGCTATCTTCTTACCGATGAAGCTTTTAAAGCGGCGGGAATCGAGCCTACTGAACAGGATCTTGAGGATATTGCCATTGGAGAAATTCCTTCATCCTTCCGTTCAGACCTTGAGCACGGCAATCATTATTTCAATAAGCTTCTTGCAGATCAGTTATACTTAAAAATGATCGAATTAGGTTATATCGAAGGATAATTTATTATTATTTGCGGAAGGAGATATGTTATGAAAAAAGCGTTCTCTTATTTGCTTGTATTTTCCTTTATTCTTTCGGCATTAACGGGATTTTCTGTTGGTGCGCAAAGACAAAGCGATGCTGTTACGGGTGAAATTGCCTCGGCGGATCTCTTTGGCGAGAATACAAAAAACATAATCTTTGCACCCGGTACAGAGCAATTTTCCTATAATTTTACCTGGGAAGCCGTATCCCTTAACGCGGAATATCTCCAGTATACAAAGGCTGTTAATCTGAATTCCGGAGCAATGCCTGAAAACGCAAATAAGGTTCAGGCAAATATTACATCAACAGGGCGCGGATATACCGCAAGAGCCTATATCAAGGGACTTAGTGATGACACCGAATACTGTTACCGCGTTGGAAGTGACAGCGCAGGCTGGTCACAGATATATACCTTCAAAACCTCTGATCAGGACGGTGCATTCTCCTTTATTTTATCGGGAGATCCTCAGATCGGCGCCAGCGGTTCCAACAGCGTTGATACCGTAAACTGGAACAATACTCTTAACAATGCACATAAGTGGTTCGGCGATGAAATAGAGTTTCTTATGACCGCGGGAGACCAGGTGAATTCAAGCACCAAGCATGTGCAATATGAAGGTTTTATGAGTAATTCATGGCTGCGCAGTATTCCCACCGTAACTACCGTCGGAAACCATGATAACGGTACAAATTACAGTGATTACTATACATACAGCAATGTTGACCAGACAACGCTTACAAGCGGCGGCGTGTACGGCGGAGACTATTGGTTTGCCTATGACAGCGCGCTTATAATGTCCCTCAATTTTAACAACACAAGTATTGCTACCCATAAGGCGTTTATGGAAAAGGCAATAAATAACTATACCACATATTACGGTGAACCTACCTGGACTATAGCGGTATTCCATCAGCCTATATATTCTCAGGGTGTTCGTGCAGAATATGAATTTACCGTTGCCCAGCGCAACGAGCTTGCGCCTGTTTTGAGTGAGCTTGGTGTTGATGTTGTGTTAACTGGCCATGATCATGTATATACAAGAGCGTATATGATGAACGGTACTACCGTAAAGGATGATTCAGGCATTTATACGGCAGTTAATGGTGACAGCTACGGAAGTATTTACGATCCCGCCGACGGTGATGTTTTCTACCTTACCGTAAATTCGGGTTCGGGAAGTAAATATTACAACCTTAATTCCAATGTTATGCCCTTTACCTGCGTATCAAGCAAGGAAAATGTTCAAACACTTACAAAGGTTGATGTTACATGGGATTCTATCAGCTTTACAACCCACAGAATCTCTGAAAACAATTCTATGAATGATGTGTTTGACTTCTTTGCAATACACAGAAGTACAGATGAGGACTATTATGCACCCACTCTCAGCGTTGAGCCCGAAACATATTTCGATATAAACGAAGGCTTTGATCCTCTTGACGGTGTAAGTGCCTATGATAATGTTGAGGGTGATATCAGCCATAAGATCACATATACGGGAGAGATAGACAATAAAAATGAGTTTGTTTTAACCTATACCGTTAGTGATTCTATGGGGAACACCACACAAAAAACAAGAAAAATGATTCCCTATTCATATACGGAAGAGGTTTCAAGTGAGGTTGCATGGAAGTATATAGATGACGGTTCTACCCCCTACAGCGGCAGCGATATTACCTCCTGGGCAACAAACAGCTTTGACGATTCCTCATGGAAAACCGGTTATTCTCCCTTTGGAGCAAAAGCGGGAGCGTTAAGTAAGCACAACAGTTACAGAGCAAAAACCCTGCTTACTCAGTATTATCCCGAAGGTCATGAAAGTGCGGGAAATAATATTCCAAATTATTATTTCAGAACAGAATTTGACCTTACAAACCCTGAATTTATTCAGTATTTAAAGGGTTCTGTCCGTTATGACGATGCTTGCGAGGTTTTTATTAACGGAGTTAAAATTGCATCCTTTAATTGCGCTAAGGTTTCAAACGGTGCCGGCTATTGTTCAAAAACAAGTTCAAACGGAGCAGATCTTGGGGAGTTCAATTTAACCGATATAAATATCATAAAATCCTTGAATCTTAAAGAGAAGGGAAATGTTCTTGCAGTTTCGCTTTTCCAATCAGATGCAACCTCAAGCGACATTTTCTTTAAATTCTGCGGAATTAAATTCTCTAAAACAGATCCCTATCACTATGATATGAAAGAGGTTGTGGGCGAGGATGTTACATGGGATTTCCTTGATGACGGAACCACACCCTATAACGGAAATGATATAACAACCTGGGCAACCTCGGATTACGATTCATCCGCATGGAATAAGGGTGTGTCCGGCTTTGGTTCTAAAAGCGGCCAGCTTGGTTCACATAACGGTATCAAAGCAAAAACCCTGCTTAATTACAGCTATCCCACAGGCCATGCCAACGAAGGAAATGCTATCCCTAACTATTTCTTCAGGCACAGCTTTGATCTTGAATCTCCTGAGCTTGTTTCGGTATTAAGCGGTGAGTTTTTATTTGATGATGCATGCAGCGTTTTCATAAACGGTGTAAAGGTTGCAAACTATAATACCGAAAAGATAAAGAACGGTGCGGGATATTCAAATATGCTGGCATCCTTTAATGCAGATGAAGGCCGTTTTATTATTTGCGGCGATCTTGTTGCGAGCCTTGGTTTGAAGGAGAAGGGTAATGTAATTGCGGTAGTATTGCATCAATCCAACGCTACCTCTTCCGATGTTTTCTTCAAATTCAACGGCATGAAGGCGGGTGAACGCGCCGCCGAACCCTATCTTACCTCAAACGGTGTTACCCTTAATATGCATGAGCTCCAGGGAGTTCGCGATATATTTATTGCCAAAGGTGATTGGAACAGCTACAGAGAAGTTAAGGATAATCTTGTAGTTATGCTTACACAAAATAAGCTTGCAGGCAATAACAGCTATACCTATATTCTCCCCAATCCCGGCGCGTATACCGTATATATCCGTTATAACAACACGAATATTGCCGATAAGGTACTTAAAACCGTTTTAACGGCAACAGAGCCTGCCTTTTTGGCAAACGGCTTGCAGCTTACCATTGATAATCTTGAAGGCGTAAAGGTTGTGAGAACCGCATACGGAGAGTATAAGAGCGCAGGTGAGATAAAACGCGCTCCCGGTTCCCGTTCATTTTCTGCAAGAGATATTAACGGAAGCGAATATATGATCCAATACCGTGAAAACGGCAGAATAAGTGTGGCGGTATGCTATCAGAACGGATATAATGTAATTTATCATTATGACATTGCTAAGAAAACACCCGAATTTATACAGAATGCAAATACCGTTACCTTTAGTTCTCTTAATGATCTCAAGGTTATACGATATGCAAAGGGTGAATATACAACATCAACCCAGATCAAAAATGCCCCCGGAGCTATAAGTGTTCAGGGTTATAAGATCGAAGGGGACAGTTATACCGTAACCTTGACTCCCGGTGTGTACACCTTCTGTGTACAGTACAATGATGAAAGCTATAATTATTATACGGTTACAATTGAATAAGTGAATGAAATCTCCCGAAAAATTCGGGAGATTTTCAGACTGTCGAAAAACTCGGTCGGGCGTGTGAAAGAAAAACTATATTAAGTTTGGTTTGCTATTATAAAACAGATATAGTTTTTAAATACAGTTCCCAATGTAGTTGAATAAGTACTCAAACGCGGTGTGAATTCAACATTCACACCGCGTTTTCACACTTTTCCGCGAAAAGGCGCACTACCTTACATAGTAAGCTGACGGCACCTTTTCACGAAAACCTACACTTCGTTTTTCAAAGTCTGCGAGCGTGTCGATATTTTATTGACACGCTTGAAATCTCCCGAAAAATTCGGGAGATTTTATTTATTTGTGATAAGTTACAACAATAATACAAAATACACATAAAACTTTGTTTTATCGTTTATTGATATTATACTTGTCTTATGGTATAATTTAGGCTGTTAAAATAATTGAACGGAGATAAAACAAGTGGTGCTTTCTTATATATTAAGCCTTGGAGGTCTTTTATCAATGATAATTGCATCCTTGATAAAAGGCAAAAACATGAAAACGATATTGCTGTTTGTATTCAGCGGAAGTATGCTTGTTGCAACAAGCTATCTTCTTTCGGAAAACGGAATAAACGGTGCTATTTCCTGTTATATCGGAGCAGCTCAAACAATAATAAATTATTTTTTTGATGCAAAGAAAAAACCGCTTCCGAAATGGCTTATTGTAATTTATGCTTTTATGTTTGTTTTACTTAATTTGCTTGGCGGTTTTAATTACTTAACCCTGCTTGCCATAACAGCCTCCCTTACATTTATACTTTGCATCGGGCAAAAGGTTGGTTCAAAATACCGTTTCTGGACCCTTGTAAATATGGGTTTATGGTGCCTGTATGATATTCTTTCCGCATCCTACGGTGTGCTTTTTACCCATGGCACACAGCTTGTTTTTGCACTTATAGGAATGATTATTTATGACAGGAACAATAAAACAAAAAAATAATATATATATATTGTATTATCTGCAGAGAGATCCAATCGGTCTTTCTGCAGTTTTTGTTTTATGTATATTATAATATATTTAAGAAATAATTTAAAGATTTGTAATAGAATTTTGTACCAACTACTTGCAATTAAGGGTATTTTATGGTAAAATATCCTTGTGTATCTATGCCCGTTTTAATGCCGTTACAAAATGGGGGTAATAAACACCGAAAATCCACTTTTCGGTGTTGTACACAAAAACCTTCGGCACTCCTGTGTCCGCGGAAGCATATCACCCATTACAGGGGCGGAATCCACATCCGCCCGATCCAAAGGGAAGCTGTTTACCGCAAGAGGGTGCAAATATGATCCGTGTGGCAAGCAACAAGCCTTTGCCGACAAACGGACGGATATGGGTTCCGCTTCTGTTTGCACATTAAGGACAGATTGAAGAATGAATAATGATAAAAACAAGATCATTTGATGCCGTTAAAAATGACCTTGTTCAAATCTTATTTTGACTCATTAACGGACATATACAGGAATGCCAAAAATGCAGGAAAGGGAAGAAGGGAATAAATCTTTTTTGAACTTGCGCAAAACTAAAGAAGACACTTTCTTTTTAACCTTTGGTTCCTGCAAACTATCGATCGGGATTCATCAATATCTGCAGAATTGATGAAACGATCAAAAAATAAAGTATTTCATGAAAGGAGAAAAACATGAAAAATTTCAAGAGAGTGTTATCAATACTCATGGTATTGATGATGCTTGTTTCCACATTTGTGGCAACCGGAATAACATCCAGTGCCGGAGTTGTATTGGTTTATGTTCGTTTTGAAAACTGGACCGGCAACGGTGACTATTTGGATTTACCGTATTATTTCTTTGATAATCAAACGAATCCTTTTAGTACCGTATTTGGCTCTGCCTCCGGTTATGATGCTTATTATGCTAATCTGTGGGCTACCAGCAAAACCGGATATACCTTTGGTGGTTATAAGTGTACTTATACAGGACAAACTTATAAAACTCTTGCCGCCGCGCGTGATTCCGGAAAGTCGTTCCCTAAGGCTACGGCGAATCAGATTCATTTGATGACCGCGGTTTGGACTCAAAAAACCTATACGTTAACTCTTAACGGTAACGGCGGTACAATCAACGGTTCATCATCAAAATCTTATAGTATTAAGTACGGACAGACATATTCCTCTGCTTTCGGAGGTTCCTTCCCGACTCCTGTAAGATCAGGTTATACATTCAAGTATTATGATTATAATAACGGTGTCTTTGGTCTTACAGCAAGCAATATGGGCAGCAATACATGGACATTAGACGGCAATGCTACAATGACTGCTGTTTGGGAATGTGCTCACTCAAGTACAAAGACCACAACTACTGCAGCAACCTGTACATCTAACGGTAAAACAGTAGTTACATGTAATACTTGCGGTAAAACAGTAAGTACTACTACCATTAATGCTACAGGACACAGCTACGGCTCTTGGTCCACAACTACTGCTGCTACCTGTACCACGGCGGGTACACAGACACGTACATGTAGTAAGTGTTCCGCAAATGATACCCAGGGCATTGCAGCAACAGGACACAGCTACGGCTCTTGGTCCACAACTACTGCTGCTACCTGTACCACAGCGGGTACACAGACACGTACATGTAGTAAGTGTTCTGCAAAAGAAACCCAGAACATTGCAGCAACAGGACACAGCTACACTTCTGTTGTAACTGCTCCTACATGTACGGCACAGGGTTACACAACCTATACATGTTCAAAGTGTTCAAACAGCTATGTTGATAATTATGTTGCAGCAACAGGACACAGCTACGGCTCTTGGTCCACAACTACTGCAGCTACCTGTACAACCGAGGGTGTTCAGACTCGTATTTGCAGCAAGTGTTCTGCAAAAGAAACACAGAGTATAGATAAGACAGGACACAACTATTCAAGCGTTGTAACTCAGCCTACTTGTACAGTTGACGGTTACACAACCTATACTTGTACAAATTGTTCTTATTCTTACACCGATAATATAGTTGACGCTCTCGGTCATACCGAGGTTGTTGACAAGGCGGTTGCAGCTA
>JAFYPJ010000082.1 GCA_017547545.1 Clostridia bacterium
TATGGCGATTGCAGTCGGGTAAAGGATAGTATACCTTGTATTCGCCAATCTTTTTCATGGTTTCTTTTGGTATACGAAAGCGTAGGCCTTCCATTTCAAAGGGTTCTCCCATTTCATAATTAGTGAAATCCATATCGCTTACCCGTAGCAGTCCTTTGGTTTTTGTATCAACCAGTGCCCAAAGACCGAGTCCGCGCGCTATTTCCTTATTGCCCGAATAGATTATATAACAACGGTTGAAGCTTGCACCTTTATCTTTATTGCTTGGCCATGTTTCTACCCGCAATTTTTCATATTGAGTTATCGGGCGAAAGGTTTTAACAACCATACGGCTCAGAATAAAGGCTTTTCCCTGATTAAAAAGATCCTCGTAGGTAGGTTTGGAATCTCTCATTTGATGATTTGCTGTTTCCTGCATATATTTTTGTATGGCAGACGGGCGCAGATATCCGTTCATATCTGTATCATGATTCATTGTTTCGTAAAATGAAGTGTACATTAAAAACTCCTTACCGTTTCGGGTTTATCTGAAACATTTTCCTCTCTTGCAACAGAAAGCATGAGTTTTATACGGTTCTCCTGATTAACTTTTGTAGCGCCGGGGTCATAGTCTACCGCAACGATATTTGAATCTGGATAATATTCGCGTATAATTCTTACCATACCTTTTCCAACGATATGATTCGGCAAACAGCCAAAGGGTTGAGCGCAAACAATGTTTTTATAGCCCGATTCACAAAGCTCCATCATTTCCGCAGTTAAAAGCCAACCTTCGCCCATTTTACAACCGTGTCCCATTACAGGAGCAACAAGCTCGCGAAGATGCGAATAGGTTGCGGGCTGTATGTATTTAGTGTTTTTCAGAGGTTCATTTATATAAGATTCATATTTCGACATTAACCAAAGACCAAGCTTGGTCTTTAATTTCTTCCAATTACTTCCGCCGTACAGCTCAACATCGTCAAGTCCGTTTCCAACCACATGCATCATAAATCCCATGATTCCCGGAACATTTACTTCGCAATCCTGGTCAAAAAGGAATTTTTCAAGATTGTTATTTGCCAAGGGCGAATACTTTACATAAATTTCACCTACAATGCCAACCTTTACCTTTTCGCGGTCTTCTGTTTCAACTTTAAGGAAGGATTTAACGATTTTTTTCATGTATTTTTTTATTGCTAACGGGGATAATGCACGATTATGTGCAAATTCATTTGAAAAGAAATCTGTCCAACGCTTAACAAGTGCATCTGTTTCACCCTTGTTTATCTCATAAGGCTTTGTCTGGTTTTTCAAAACTGTCAGCATATCACCGTATGAAAGTGCGGCAAGTGCTTTTACCATCATAGATAATGTCAGTTTAAAGCCGCTGTTTTTCTCAATCCCTCCAATACTGAGGGAAATAACAGGAACATGGCCTAAACCTGCGTTTTTCAGAGCTTTTCTGAGCAAATGAATATAGTTTGAAGCACGGCAGCCGCCACCCGTTTGAGTCATCATAAGGGCTGTTTTGTTTACATCGTATTCGCCGCTTTTCAAGGCAGATATCATTTGTCCGATTGTAAGAAGAGCAGGATAGCATGTGTCGTTGTGAACATATTTCAAGCCTTCTTCGATAACACTCTGATCGGTGTTTCGCAGAACCTCAACATTATAACCGGAGCTTTTAAATAGGTTTTCGATCATGCTGAAATGAACATCGAGCATATTGGGGGCAAGGATTTTATAGGAATCTTTCATTTCCCGCGTAAATTCAACTCTGTTTTGATCTAACATTCCGTACCACCTGCCTTGTCATTATTCTTTTTTTGTTCAATTGCAGCAAACAATGATCTTAATCTGATCTTTACAGCTCCAAGATTGGTAATTTCATCAATTTTTATCTGTGTGTATATTTTTTTGTTTTTCCACAAAATTGATCTTACCTCATCTGTTGTTACCGCATCAACACCGCAACCAAAGGAAACAAGCTGAACAAGATTGATGTCGGGATTATTGGAATCGCAAACAAATTTAGCTGCACCGTAAAGTCTTGCATGGTATGTCCATTGATTCAGTACGGTAGTGGGGAAGGGGGAATATCTTTTACCAAGTCCGTCCTCCGAAATTAAAACGGCGCCTGCTTCGGATATAAATTTGTCTATTCCGTGGTCAATTTCATGGTCAAGATGATAAGGTCTGCCGCAAAGAACTATAACCGGAAGCTTCTTTTCGTTAGCAATTTTAAGGAACTCCTCGCCCTTTTCTTCAATTTTTTCAATATAAGCGTAATATTCCTTATATGCTGCATCCGAAGCGGCTTTAACATCCTTGAATTTTATATCATCGAAATATTCAGACAGTATTTTGGTGAATTTCTTGGGAAAATACTTTCTTTGATCTATACCGATATAGTTATTTATCAGTACGGTAGACTGAATTTCATTCATATTTTTTGCTATAACAAGGGGGTAATAGGCTACAACGGGGCAATTATAGTGATTGTCTCCCAAGCCTTCATCAAAATTATAGGTCATACAGGGATAAAAAACAGCGTCTACTCCGGATTCGCAAAGGTTCACTATATGTCCGTGAACCAATTTTGCGGGATAACAAACAGTATCAGAGGGTATGGAATTCTGACCTTTCAAATACAGTTTTCTGGTGGAACGCCCTGAAAGTTTTACAGAAAAACCCATTTTAGTAAAAAAGGTGTGCCAAAAGGGAAGCATTTCGTACATATTCAGGGCCATTGGAAGTCCGATAGTAATATCTCTTATACCTTTACAGTCTGTATAAGCAGACAGCAACTGCCGTTTGTATTCATACATGTTGTAGCATTCTTTGTTTTTATTTTTTTGAATCGGCTTGTCGCACTGGTTGCCGGCTATATATTTATTTGTATCTGAAAATGTATTAACGGTAAGCTTACAACGATTTGTGCATCCGTTGCATGTAATGGCATTAACTTCATGCTTAAAGCTTTTCAAAGTCTCCTTGTTAATTATATCCGATTTGCCGCGGGAAGCTTGCTTTGCATAAAGAGCAGCGCCGTATGCCCCCATTACACCCGAAATTGCGGGACGGATAACATCATGTCCTATTTCCTGTTCAAAGGCGCGCAATACCGCATCATTCAAAAAGGTTCCGCCCTGAACAACAATATTGTTGCCGAGTTTCTTTGCCGATGAAACTCGGATAACTTTATAAAGAGCATTTTTTACAATACTTATAGACAGTCCGGCGGAAATATTTTCAATACTTGCGCCGTCTTTTTGTGCTTGTTTTACTGATGAATTCATAAAAACGGTGCAACGGGATCCCAGATCTACGGGGCGTTCACCGTAAAGTCCGAGTTTTGCAAAGTCAGCAATAGAATAACCAAGTGCGCCCGCAAAGCTTTGAAGGAATGAGCCGCAACCGGAAGAACATGCTTCGTTAAGGAAAATATTGTCGATTGCTCCGTTACTTATTTTGAAGCATTTGATATCTTGGCCGCCTATATCTATAATAAAATCAACATTTGGGTTATATTTTTTAGCGGCAGTATAATGAGCAATTGTTTCAACTATACCAAAATCGCATCGGAATGCATTCTTGATTATTTCTTCACCGTAACCGGTTGTGGCGGAACCCATAATGTTAATATCGGGATACCTATTATAAACCTCAGTTAAAAAGTCCTTTACTATTGGAACGGGGTTTCCGCTGTTTGGTCTGTATATTGAGTAAACTATATCTTCATTTTCATTGATAAGAGTTGCTTTTATTGTGGTTGAACCGGAATCAATACCTATATACGCGATTTTTGAATCGGTTAACAGTGCATCTGTTGAGATTACAGCTTTATTATGGCGATTTAAAAATGTATTGTATTGTTCTTCGTTTTCAAAAAGAGGCGGTAAGGCATTATATGTTCGGTTTTGAGTTGTGTTTTTGATTTTATCCTTCAATTCAAGTATGTTTATTATTTTATCGTCACAGCTTAATGCAGTACCAATTGCAACAAAATATAGGGAATTTTCAGGGCAAATACCTTTATTACCGAGAATATAGTCAAAGCTTTCGCGTAATTCGGAAAGAAAGGTGAGAGGACCGCCGAGATATACTATCTTTCCTTTTATTTCTCGGCCTTGTGCAAGACCTGAAATTGTTTGATTAACAACAGCATTCAGAATACTTTTTGAAATGTCTTCCTTTTTTGCACCCTGATTTATAAGAGGCTGAATATCGGATTTAGCAAAAACTCCGCATCTTGAGGCAATATTATATATTTTAGAATAGTTTTTTGCTTCGAGATTAAGCTCATGTGCGGTCATGTTAAGAAGGGAAGCCATCTGGTCAATAAATGCACCTGTACCTCCGGCACAGCTTCCGTTCATTCTAACCTCGGTTCCTCCGGTCAAAAAAAGTATCTTTGCATCCTCGCCGCCAAGTTCAATAACTACATCTGTATCAGGAATATAGGCTGATATAGCTATTTTGGTTGCAAATACTTCCTGTATGAAATTTAACTCAATATCTTCTGCAAATCCCATTCCGGCTGAACCGGAAACAGCAATGTGAACATCTCTTTCATTTGGAAATTTGTTTGCAATTGCACAAAGAAGTTCGCAGGATTTTTCAGATATCTTTGAAAAATGCCTTTCGTAATTTGCATATATAATATTATTGTTTTCGTTTAACACAACACATTTTAGGGTTGTTGAACCAACATCCAAACCAATTCTTAAACTCATTTTAACCTCAAAAATTAAAGTGTATAATATAACAGTATACATAACAATTATTAAAATGTTGTTACAAAATGAAATTTTATGTAGAAAATCTTCCTATTTATATTATATAGAGTAAAATAAACATAGAATAAACAAAAAAGCACTTGCCTTGCAAGTGCTTTTTATGGTGACCCATCGGAGATTCGAACTCCGGACACCATGATTAAAAGTCATGTGCTCTACCGCCTGAGCTAATGAGTCATCAATACGGACTCACATATAGTACCACACTTTTATGATTTTGTCAACACTTTTTTGATAAGTTTTTTCAATAAAAGTAATATAAAAAATTTTTCTTTCTTTGTTTGTTTTTTATAGTATACTAAATGCAATGTCAAAAAAGGTTGACATTTATAAAAATGTATGATATACTATCTATAAGTCTATTTATACCCAAAATTCAATTATGTATTTTCTGTGTACAAACAGAATAAAATAGATTGTAAACATATTGGAAAGGAGCGTTAAAATGAATAATGTTTTTTTATTGGATAAAAGAATAGTTTCGTTTGTAATGGCGCTTCTTATGATTTTTTCTTCCTTTATATATATAAAGGCTCCTGTAAGCAATGCAGCGGCAAATCTTGCTTTTGATGCAAGCAATTGGAGAGGCTGGTATGAATGTTATCTTAATGACCGTTCCTCCTTTGATGCATTTGGAAATTTAACCGTTCCAACCTATACCAGTGTTACCGGTGCATACCTTCATCAGCAGGGATTTAATCCATTTAGTGTTTCAAGCAATCAGATCGTATCTACTCTTATGCAGGGTAACAGAGGTTGGGATGACTTTGTTGCAGTTTCATCAAACGGATATACCGCACCTGCAGGATACAGTATTACTGTTAATATTCAAACCGGTATGGATGTTCCCGGTGTTACCATAGACTCTATAACCGACAGTTCTGGCTTTGGTTCCTTCAGTATTGCAATTTCCCAGCAAAGCGGACTTTCAACTTCACCCTTCGACAATTGGTTGTGGGGTGCAAATTACGGTCTTGCAGGAACAAAGGGTTATGTAATAACCTTTTCAGCTGATAAAAATTCAAAGAACTATTATGATTATTACAGAGTTTTCTACACCAATTCAAGCGGTGCTCTTACAAATCTTCAAAGTTCTTCAAGTTACGATGCAAAAGCAAATCTTACCTCTAAGATCGCAATGGCAGACGGTACTGCACCTATTACAGTTAAACTTGTAAGAACTGCTGCAGATACATACAGTATTGTTCTTTCAAATACAAACGGACTGTCACAGACTCTTGCAACAGGTCTTAATATTGATGACAATGCTCAGATATATTACGGTGTTGGTGCTTTCTCCGCAGCTCTTGGTTCTACCTCTGCAGGTGTTAAGCCTATCACAAGTTCCGCATTTGTTGTTCAGTCTGTAAGTGACTGTAAGAACTCATATTCTCCCGCAAGCTTTACAGGTGATAACCATAAGATCGTTGGAGAAACCTTAACCAACTATTATCTTGAAAGCTGTAGTGTCTGCGGATATGCCAATGCCAAGAGATACAGCATTACTTACGATGCAAACGGCGGCACAGGTGCTCCGTCTAATACTAATAAGGCATATACCTGTTCCAACAAACCTGAGGCAAAAGCAACCTATACGGTTTCTTCTACTGTACCCACCCGTTCCGGTTACACCTTTGCCGGTTGGAAGGCAACCAGTAACGATTCGGATGTTAACGGTAAGATATACGAAGCAGGTGCATCTATCAAAACAGGCTATAATTTAACACTTACAGCACAGTGGAATGAAATCGGTTATACTTTAACACTTGATACCGCAGGTGGTTCAATGCCCTCAGGTTATTCCACTACATATGTTTTCAAGCTTAACGAAAAATTTTCCGATAAGATTGGCGGATTCCCGATCCCCACAAGAACCGGATACACCTTTACCGGCTGGAAGAGAGGTACCTCCTCCGATCTTTGGTCAAACAGCTGGGGAACCCAACCCTATACTTGGGAGCAGGATATTACCATCACAGCTCAATGGACTGCAAATAAGTATACTGTAACATTTGATAAGAATGCATCCGATGCATCCCTTTCAACTACATCTCAGCAGGTTACCTTCGGTTCAACCTACGGCAACTTGCCCACACCTACCCGTACAGGCTATACCTTCCTTGGTTGGTACACCGCAGCATCGGGCGGCAATAAGGTTGGGAGCTCAACTCCGGTTAGTACAGCTTCTGCGCATACATTGTATGCGCATTGGCAGGGAAAAGCTTATACCCTTACAATCGATCTTAACGGCGGTACAATGACAAGCGGTCATTCAACCTCCTATACAGTTCATTACGGCGACAGCTATACCGATATTTTCGGCAGTTATCCTACCGCAGTATTGCCTGGTTATAAATTAGTAGGCTGGGATGCTATAATAAACGGCAGCGTTGTTTACACTCTCACTTCCGCTTCTATGGCAGATCAGTATGCCGTAGAGAGTAACGGTACCTTCAAGGCAAAGTGGGAAGCATCTCCTTATCAGCTTACAATCGATCCCATGGGTGGTCTTATTAACGGCAGCGAGTCTGCAATAACAAGAACAATTGAGTACGGTGCAAAGCTTAATACCGTATTTGCATGGAACGATATTTTACCTACCAAGGAAGGCTATGTATTCCAGGGTTGGAAATTAGGCGATGTTATTTGGTCTGATAAGGCTACATGGGATGCTACACCTTATAATGTTCCAAACGATGTAACAATGAATGCAATTTGGTTACCCGATACCTTTACAATAACCTTTGATGCAAAGGGAGGTACTGTTAAGGGCTCGTCTACCTATTCCAAGAATATCGAATTCAATGCTTCTATGGAATCGGTAGTTCCGTGGGATGAATATGTTCCTGTAAGGCAGGGATATACATTTAACGGTTGGAAAATCAATGTAACCCAAATGAACTATACCAAAACCTGGACTCCAACAAACAAATGGGAAAGTAACACTTGGGGCATCCCTTATGATGTAACATTTGAAGCACTGTGGACCGCTAATCCTACCTATACCGTAACCTTTGATGCTAACGGCGGTAACTGTTCCACTGCTTCTAAAATTGTTTATTATAATGAAGCATACGGCACATTACCTACCGCAACCCGTTCCGGTTACACATTTGGCGGTTGGTTTACAGCACCCGGCGGTGGTAGCAAGGTTACCTCCACCACCATCTGTACTACATCGGGTAACCATACTCTGTATGCTCATTGGCTTGGTCAGGAGTATACTCTTACTCTTAACCTTAACGGAGACGGTGCAACAAACAGCGGATTTAATTTGTCTTATACAGTAAGGCAGGATCAGTTGCTTTCCGATGTTCTAACATCTTTTCCTGTACCTGAACGGAACGGCTATAGCTTTGACGGATGGATTCTTTCCGCATCCGGAGAAAAATGGACAGACAGTTGGGGAACACAACCCTTTACCTGGGCTCAAAATGTTACCTTTGATGCTGTGTGGGTTCCTGTATACGGTATCTATACAACAACAGCTTCATGGCTCTCCATGCGTGACGGCCCTGGCACAACCTATACTTCAATCAACTCCTTCCCTAACGGTACAAAGGTCAGTGTTACCCAAATGACTGGCAAATGGGCATATTGTACCACATATTATAACAATACCTTATATCAGGGCTGGATGTCACTTTCATATCTTGAATATGTATGTCCCGATTCCTTTACATTCACCCTTGATCCCTCAGGCGGTAATTTTAACGGCTCTGCAGATCCCAAAAGGGAAACTGTATCCTATTATACTTCTTTTACCGATGCATATTCATGGGCAAATATTCAACCCGTAAGACCGGGTTATGTTTTCAAGGGTTGGCATTATGAAGGGCTTACCTGGGCTTCTGAATCTGCATGGAATTCGGCAAAATATATTTTCTTTAATGATGCTGCGGCAATTGCTCTTTGGTCAAAGGATACCTTTGAAGTAACCTTTGATGCAAAGGGAGGTACTGTAAAGGGTTCATCCACATATTCTGTAGATATTGAATTTGAAGCATCTATGGAAAGTACATTCCCTTGGGATGAATATGAACCTGTAAAACCGGGCTACACATTTGACGGTTGGATGATAAATGTTCCCGAAATGAACAACGGTGCAGGTTATACAAAAACCTGGACTCCAACAAACAAATGGGAAAGCAACTTATGGGGTGTACCTTATAACGCTACTCTTGAAGCCCAGTGGTCAGTAAAAACCTATAAACTTACCTTTAACCTCAATGGTGGTAGCAAGGTAGGATCCTACAATACAACTTATACTTTTGATTACGATCAACTCTTAAACGATGTTATCGGAAGCTTTCCTACTGCTAAAAAAACAGGTCATACCTTTAACGGTTGGAAGCTGCTTGAATCCGGCGAACATTGGGTAGACGGTTGGGGAACACAGCCCTATACATGGGACGGTAATGTTACTCTTTATGCACAGTGGGAAGCAATCAAGAGCGTTGTAACTCTTGATCTCAATTATGCTGAAAATGAAACAAAACCGGAATGTCTTGTAACATCCATAACTGTTACCTACGGAGAAACATATGCAGATCTTCCTACACCCACGCGTTTGGGATACAACTTCGACGGTTGGTATACGGCTGCATCCGGTGGTACAAAATACGCAAATACCAAAACAGTATCTAAAACCGAAGATCATACTCTCTATGCTCATTGGTCAGCAAAAAGTTATACTCTTACTTTAGACCGTGACGGCGGTACCAAGGTAGGAAGCTATAATAATTCATATTCCATAAAACAAGACCAGAGTATTCAGGATAAAATCGGTAAATTCCCAACAGCTACCAAAACCGGTTATACCTTTGACGGTTGGAAGCTGCTTGAAACCGGTGAGCATTGGGAAGATGGTTGGGGAACACAGCCCTATACATGGGGGCAGAATGTTACCTTTGTTGCTCAGTGGATTCCTAATACCTATACGGTTACTTTTAATAAGAATGCTACCGATGCAACATTATCTGTAACATCCAAAACTGTAACCTACAACAGTACCTACGGTGAATTACCTACACCTGTCCTTACAGACTATTCGTTTGACGGCTGGTATACGGCTGCTACAGGCGGTACAAAGATAGAATCCAGTACAACGGTTACAATAACTGCAGCTCAAACACTTTATGCACATTGGAGTGAATCTGCAAAGTATACCGTTACATTTAAATCCAACGGTTATTTGATAGGTACAAAAGATCTTGTGTCAAAGATGGTAGCTGTATCCGGAAAATTACCGGACGGTACTACTGAAAAAACCTATTCTATCAAATATAATCAGAAATATTCAGATGTTGTAAGTTCTGCTTATTATACTGCAAGTAATGATTTCTATACCTTTAACGGTTGGGCTGTAACTTATAATGATTCACAGGGAAATGAGAAATCAATAACACTTAACAGCGCAAACTGGAGCACTGCTGTTTTTGATGCAGATTGTGATATTGTATTCACAGCATTCTTTATATGTGAACATTCAAAGTTTACTAATTGTATAAATACATGGAAAGAAACCGATGCAAGAGTTATCGGTAACTGCCGTGTATGCAATATGGACGGTGCATACGGATACAGAATAAATTTCCTTGCCCGTTATAATAATAAAGAAGATATTCTGTTGTCATACGGAGTTGATCAAAAGAATCTCTTTGATTATGAAAACTGTATTTATGATTCGACTAACGGAATAATTATAGACTTCCTTGATATTAAAGCCTCTAATCCGATAGTTACAATAAAGTTTAATCCTATTATTTCTGCCGCAAAAGACCGTAATGCGGGATGGCTTGGCTGGAAAATTGAAGATCCGTATCTTCCGGCGCAGAAAACAAGGCAGATAATATTTAACCAGGATGATCCGAATTGGAACCATCATCTTCGCCTGAGATCTGAATATGAAAACGATTATAACGAAATTGTATTCAATGCAGGCAACGGATTAAAGGGTGAGGAGATCGATAAATATTGGTCATATATACCAAACAACGGTGTTATCGTTGATACAAATTACCGTTACGGTGTATTACCGATAAGAGAAGATCAGAGCTATCATGATATCGTTGATTATATCCCTCAGGCAAAGCATATAGCTCAGTATTATCATACCAGAGAAGCTACTGATACATATTATAATCCCATACAGTATGAAGGCGGAGGCTGGTATCAATACTCAATGGCTTCCTTGATGCTGTATGTAAGCATTGGCTGGACAGACTCCAATAACTTTACTGGTACTAATGATATAGAAAAAACTTCCACAATGGCTAATGCATGGTACGGTAATAAAGTTCTGAACTCCGTAACCTGTCATAATAAATACGGTTTAAAAACTGATATTCAGATGTCCCCCTGGTATTTCAGCCAACCGAGATACGGTGACGGAGGCGAAACCCAGGATGACGGTGTTGCTCAGGGATATCTTACAACCTTCTATGCAAACAATAAAGCGGCATCCGCAACTTATAATAATGCATATTTTAATCCTGATGAAAATTCGGGCGGAACTATGTATTATATGTATCAAAAGTCTGGCAGTTCCTATACCTGTACTCCCATATTTGCTTATGATCCCTCTGATTATAACGGAGAAGGCCAGTTAAAAGCAAGCTTCTTTATACCTACACAACATTCACAGTTTATTGCAGATGTTAATGTAAGTGTATATGATGCAGCAGGTTATTTTGATAATGTTGATGTATTTATTGCAAAAGAACCTAAACGGTATACATATTATCTTGGAGAAGGTGACCATTATGTATTCCCAACAGTTGTTGCGGATCCGATGGGTGTTGCTTATTCTCCTGGAGATTATGAGCATGGCAAAACGGACATAGGCTTCGATCTTGTTGATGACGGTAACGGAAATACATATTATAATTCCTTACCCCAAAAAAGCTTATTCAAACTCTCAAGAGCAGCAAGCGGAGCACCTATATGCAATATTTATACAAAGCATGCAACATGGGCAGGCTTTGGATACGGCGCAAACGATGAAAAGCTACCTTTAGGATATCCCGGTATATCATATTATATCGGCGGTTCCGATGCTCTTTACACACCTGTTCAGCCCCATGGAAATGCACAGATCTATTTTGTAACCGGTTTGGGTTATCATGATTTCGGTGATTCGTACGGTGCAAAAATACCCTTAACTTATCCTGACGGTAACGGTTATGTGTCAATGTATTCAACAGTACTTGACGGAATCGGACCGATGCAGGCATGTTACTACACTCAGTGGGACTTTGAGGTAGAATTTAATTCAAATTACCCAACCAATCAAACAAATGATGATGTTTACGGTTATCCTAAAACCTTGCCTAAAGATTCGGAAGGTAAAGATAGAAGTGTAAACATTGATGATAACGGTAATCATTTTGTTCACGGATTCTTTAATTCCTTTGTTGCAACAGAGGGTAAGAATAAGAAGATGTTCACATGTGATGATTATGCATTGGTTGGATGGCAGCTGTACGATAAAAATGGAAATGCAATTAAGTATGACCATGATTATAACAGCAGCACACCTGATGTTTATCTCATAATTGATCCTCCGGAAATGAGGCCTGAGGTTAATGAATATTCCAAGAGCTTAGACAGAACTGAATCCATGATATATTGGGGCAATTATGAGGTCAGCATTTATGATGCATATACTTATGCAAAGGAACCGGGTTGTGTATTCAAAGCGGTTTGGAAAAGGATTTATAATTATACATTGAATGAAGATGTTGCAAACGGCGGTGCCGATACATTTGCAAAAGCATCGTATAAGGATAAATACTATGACAATGCCACAAAATCATTCGAAAATACCGACACAATTCGTGTTCATCCCGATTCTCAGATAACCGTTAACAATATAAGCAGCGCTTCCGGATATTCGTATGAATATCTGACATGGAATAATCAAAAATTCCCCACAGTTCCCGGAAGAATACTTACAACGAAAGCATCGTACAGGTTTATTATTACAAGTGATACAACCATGACTGCTCAGTTTGTAAGTACAACAGACGGTACAAAACTGATGATCGACAGAAATAACTGGATCCTTAACCAATGGTCGTGGAGACTCTATGTTTCACACAATAAGTTAAGAGATTCCACAGATTCGTTATATGCTGCAAATCTTTCACCTTCTTATGCTCTGTATAATAAGGCTAAAACATCATATTCGGTAACGGTTGAAAATTCAACTCTTGGATTTATAAATACAACCTATACAAAGAACTATGATGAGCTTATCACCTTGATTACAGGGGTAGATAATTTTGTTGGTTGGCAGGTTAACGGTAGCTTTGTAAGCTACGAGCCAATATTTGATTACAGAGTTTCGGGTGATGCTACGGTAAAAGCTGTTTACAGCGGAAGCCGTACACAAACTGTTTCTATTACAGGACTTTCTTCAAATGAAGATTCAAGAGAAGGAGCAATTGCAACCTATGCGGCTCCTGAGGATTATACATTTGTTGAAGCGGGCTTCCTTGTATCAACTACAAACAAAACCTTTGTAATAGACGATGTTAGTAATTGCGGTACATCAAGCAATTATGAAAAGATCGTATCTGCAAGTGAATCACACAACGGCACATTTAAGCTGCTTGTTCCTGCAGGTACACGGTATGTTGCTGCATATGTGTATTACTATGATAAGAGTGGCAGATTGTGTTATGCTATAACAAATACGATCCAAATTTAATTTATATGAAAAGGAAAAGTCATGGCAGAAACAAAAGCAAAGGCAAAAGAGAATAAGCCGAAGAGACCGAGGAGAAAAAATCCACAGGCGCTTCGACCCATAGAATATCTCTTTACCCAGATTTATGATGTAAATTCAAATACAGTTCTTGGCTATGATGCCGAGCTTGTTATCAATGATAAAAAGCTTGGGGTTTTAACCTATGACCGTGTTTCTTCTGTAGCCAACCGATCAAACCTTGCGGTAAGATTGGGTAAATGGCAGATAGAAGAGGTTTGTGAGCTTATAAAGCGTCAGAACTCTTACGGAAAACACATACATAGAATATTTATAACCCTTTCGGCAAAATTCCTTTCAAAACCCGATTTTTACGATCAGTTTTTAAAGATAGTTAACAAGTATGAGATTCCCCACAAGCGCTTCGGCATTCAGATAAATGAAGCCGAGCTTGTGGCGGGTAATGCAACGCTCTATGAAAACATCGTAAAGCTCCGTGAGGGCGGTGCCAAGGTTATAATTAGTGATTTCGGTGCCGAATCAACCTCACTCAAACAGCTTTCCACAATGACGGTTGATTATGTTAAGCTCAATACATCATTTACTGCCGATGTTGCAGAAAATAAAAGAACCGAAAGCATCACAGAAGGAATTGTTGATCTTTGCGGTAAGTTAGGAGTTTTGGTAATTGCCGATGGCATTGATACCAAAGAACAGCTTAATATTATGAAGCGTATGCGTTGCTTCCTCATAGAAGGAAAGTATTTTTCAACTCCCGAACGCGAAAATGCGGCTATTATTTAAAAACATGATTACATTAAGAGAAAGGCGGTGAAATCTTGGCCAAAAAAATAGGTAAAGAACCACGCGTTACCCCAAACGGTGAAATAGATCTCTCCCCGGAACGCGCCTTTGTGGTCAAGAGAACCGGTAAACAGATCGCTAAACTGCAACAGAGGATCAAAGTAACAAAATGGGTACTTTTAGCCTTGTTGTGTCTTGTAATATTACTTTATCTGCTTTTTATACTCCTTGGCGGAGCAGGCGGAAAAGGCGGCGATAAAGGTGATTTCACCGTTACCATTGACAAGAACTTGCGTAACCTTATTACAATGAGCGAATTCGGTGATTTCGAGGAAACCGCTTTTGTACTTGAAGGTACAAGCCAACATGATATGTGGCATTGTACAAGAGATTGGATTCCTGCAGATATCCAGGATCAATCCGAGGGCGGTGCTCATTCAAGTGTTGATCCAAGTTATCTTGCTTATACTTTCCATACCAAAAATGTGTCTGAAAACACAGTTTACTATACATACGATCTTGATCTTGTTGAGGAATATGTTCCCGGAGATCTTCGTGCCCTTGATGCAATACGCATAATGATAATTAAGGACGGTGAAAAGGTTGTATGGGCTGATGCTCCCTATGATGGGGAAGAAGCGGTAAACACATTCCTCGGTGAAGAGGAGCTTATTAAGGTTGAAGGTGTTGAAATTAAACCCGGAGACATTGATAAATACACGGTTGTTATGTGGTTTGAAGGTCATGATCAGCAGTGTATAAACGACATTTTCTACTCAAAAATAAAGTTTAAAATGGATTTTTGTGTAGATAATCCGATTAAAGAAAAGTCGGATAAATAACTTAGTTATATTTGGCCATAATTTTCCCTAAACTAAAACGAATATTCGTGCGTGTATGGCAGATTGTACATGATAATAGCGCAGGGGATGGGCGTAAATATATAAATATCAATTTAATATATTTTAGGAGGAAAATCTAAAATGAAAAGAAAAGCGTTAATTACTTCCACAGCACTTCTTTTAGTAGCACTTATGTGCCTCGCAACAGCATCTTATGCATGGTTTACCGCTACCGGTGCAACCGAAATTACAGGTCTTCAGGTAGAAGTTAAGGGTGCAGATGCTGCAATTCAGCTTTCTGAAAATAAAGAAAACTGGAGAGCTTCTCTTACAAAACAGCAGCTTATTGATGACGGTCAGAAGGTTCCCAATATACTTACCGCAGTTTCTACAGTTGACGGTAAAAACTTCTTTGCTACAACTTATACAGCCGCTGGTGAATGGGATGCAAATGTAACTTCTGATGGTTATATCTTAATCGACTTCTACGCAAAGGCTCCTTCCGCTGGTACAGCTAGTTTCAACCTTGATTTTGTTGCAAACACAAAACAAGATGGCACAAGCGATATGAAGGATGGCCAGCTTGATTTGTTCAAATCTGCAGTAAAAGTTGCATTTGCTGAAGGCGATAATGCTCTTACAACATACGACTTGGCAGTAGATAGTACTGACGGCTACAAGCCCATGAAGTCTGATGCAGCAGTTGCACAGAAAGTATTTGATGAAGATAAAAACAATTACTACTTCGAGCCTACTACCGGTACTGATACTGCCGCTAATTACGGTGATGCAAGAACTCAGTCTGCATGGGCAGCCACCCGTACAGTATCCTTTGCTAAGAACGAAGTTAAGCACTTCACCGTTGCTATTTGGCTTGAAGGTATGGATAAGGACTGTGTAGGCAGCTTTGATATGAAGTATATCGATGTTGTTATGGACTTCACAGGTTGGCAGGCACAAACCGCTGCTTAATCATTTAAGTATTTAAAATATAAGTAATAACAAATTTTGTATTTTGATATTAAAGGGCGGTGCTGCCGCCGCCCAAAATATCAAAAATATAACTAATACTGTAAAAGAGGTAATTTTATGAATACTAAGGTTGCTGAAAATAAAAGCACCGGAAAAAAAGTTTTAAATATAATCACTAATATTGTAACGGTGCTGTATATTCTTTTTACAGTATTGATATCAGTGTCTATATTTACTTCTATGAATAACGGTGTGCCTTCATTGTTTGGCTATACCTTTATGAATGTATTAACCGATTCAATGGAAACAGATAGCGAAGACTCTATTAAGGTTGGAGATCTTGCTATTTGTAAAAAGCCTGAAGATAAATATGCTCTTCAGATAAATGATGTTATTGCATTTAAAACAACAATTATAAATGAAAATAATGTTGAACAAGAAATTATTAAAATACATAGAATTATTGATATTAACGAAACAGGACAATATATAACTTGCGGTGACAACTCTCCCGATAATGATAAAGACGGTAAGCCCGATCCTGATGCTGTTCCTGTTCACGGTACAAGAGTTATAGGTAAGTATACAGGAAAGAAAATTCCCTTTGGCGGCAAGGTTTATGATTTTATAACCGGCCCCACAGGTTTATTTATCTGTCTTGTTATTCCTATGGCAATCTTCTTTATTTGGGCTCTCATTAAGTTTATAAAAACTGTAATTGAATATAAAATGTCCAAGGCTCCCGAAGGTGGGCTTTCAGAAGAACAAAAGCAAGCTGCAATAGCAGAATATCTTGCAAAACAGGCAAAGGAGCAGGGAAATAACGATTCTGCCAATGCCGAAGATAAAGACGAAAACAATTAAGAAATATCAGACTGTATTTTTATGTATATACTTCTCTCTTTCTTCCCGTTAAGGGAAGAGAGAGGGAATAAATTGCATAAAGCCTTTATTGATTAAATCAAAATATTGGTTTTATCAATAAAGTCTTTATGATTTTACTAAACAAACGACTAAATATTATGAAAGCAGGTATATATTATGGAAGCTATAGGTACCTTTATTAAGGAATTTACTTCAGTGTTTATAAACGGTATATGGACACTTATCAAAGGTATATTCAACGGTATTGTGGGAATGTTTAATTTCCCCGAATATTTTAAGGTTTTTAAGAATAATATGGGGAATTTCGGAGTTGTAGACTGGATTCTTGCAATTCTTGTGGTTATCGTTGTTTTCGCTTTACTTGCTGCAATAGTATTCTTTGTATATCTTCTTATCCGTAAATATGTAAGATTCCGTGAATCTCTTGTTTCAAAGGAAGAATTACTTGAAGAAATGGGTAACCTTAACCGTGAAATAGTTAAGCTTACTAAAGAAAAGGAAAGAATTCTTGCAATGAAGGTATCCCAGCTTGGTCTGCGTCCCGATGAATCAAATGAGATCGGTGCAACCGAAGAAGAGAAGAAGGAAGAGGAAACAGAAGAAAAAGTTCTTTCCGACGAGGATATCGGCCGTTTCTACAAGCTTAAAATGGTTGATAAGGCGTATGAAAACTATACTCCCCCCGTATATAATAAGGATATTACTCTTCCCGAGCTTTGTGATATGTTCAGAAACTTCGCATGCTCAAGAATGGGACTTTTCTATGAAATTAAAACTATCCGTTTGTTTATAGCTTCCTTTGCATCCACCCGTTTGCTTATTCTTCAGGGTATTTCCGGTACAGGTAAAACCTCCTTACCCTATGCTTTCGGTAAATTTATTCAGAATGATACTACAATAGCTTCTGTTCAGCCTTCCTGGCGTGACCGAACAGAAATTTTCGGTTACTTTAACGAATTTACAAAGCGTTTTAATGAAACAGAAGTTTTAAAGAAGATGTACGAAGCAAAGTACACCGATGATGTTTATCTTACCATCCTCGACGAAATGAACATCGCCCGTGTTGAATATTACTTTGCAGAGCTTCTTTCTATCCTTGAAATGCCTACCCGTGATGAGTGGGTAGTTGACCTTGTTCCTTCCGCATGGCCTACCGACCCTAAGATGGTAAAAGAGGGAAGAATGACTCTTCCTCAGAA
>JAFYPJ010000083.1 GCA_017547545.1 Clostridia bacterium
CAGTAAATTGCCACATTTTGTGCAGTGTAGTTACAGTATGAAATGGGCGGAATTCGGTGTATCCTTAGGCACTTTAATTAGCGAGGTTTTTTATGAGCGGATTTTTTGGCGTAGTATCAAAGGAAGATTGCGTATTCGATTTGTTTTATGGAACAGATTATCATTCACATCTCGGCACGCGCAGAGCGGGTATGGCTGTGTATGATAAGGAAAAGGGATTTGACAAAGCATTGCACAATATTGAAAATTCACCCTTCCGTACCAAGTTTACATCAGAATCCACCTCTATGCGTGGAACAATGGGTATTGGGTGTATCTCTGACTATGAGGCGCAGCCCATGCTTGTCCGTTCACACCACGGAACCTATGCAATAGCTACTACAGGCAAGATAAACAATGCGGATGAAATAGTAGCTGATATTATTAAAAACAAGGCTCACTTCTTTGAAATGAGAAACGGTGAGATCAATCCTACCGAGCTTACTGCGGCAATTATCAATCAAAAGGATAATTTCATAGAGGGTATCCGTTATGCTCAGGAGATCGTTGACGGATCGCTCAGTATTCTTATCCTTACACCCAAGGGTGTATATTGCGCAAGAGACCGTCTCGGCAGAACACCTATAGTTATAGGAAGAAAGGAAGAAGGATACTGCGCAAGCTTCGAGTCCTTTGTTCATCTTAATCTCGGTTATACCGACTATAAAGAGCTTGGCCCCGGCGAGATCGTTGTAATGACGGCGGAAGGTGTTATGACTCTTGTTTCCCCCGGAAAAGATATGAAAATCTGTACATTTATGTGGGTTTACTATGGTTATCCGGCTTCCTCTTATGAGGGTATCAGTGTTGAAAAGATGAGATATAATTGCGGCAGGATTCTTGCCCGTAAGGATAAAGGTGTGGTTTATCCCGATATAGTTGCCGGTGTACCCGATTCCGGTCTTGCTCATGCTATAGGTTATGCCAATGAGTCGGGAATACCCTATTCAAGACCTTTTGTTAAATACACACCTACATGGCCCCGTTCCTTTATGCCTCCCAACCAAACCAAGAGAAACCTTATCGCAAAAATGAAGCTTCTTGCAATTCACGATCTTATCGAAAATAAGAAGCTTTTGCTAATTGACGATTCTATTGTAAGAGGTACACAGCTTCGCGAAACCACAGATTTTCTTTATGACAGCGGTGCAAAGGAAGTGCATATTCGTCTTGGCTGCCCGCCTCTTATGTATGTTTGTAAATATCTTAATTTTTCCCGTTCAAATTCTGATATGGATCTTATTACCCGTAAGGTTATAGCAGAGCTTGAAGGTAAGCTTCCCGATGCTGAAACGGTTGAAAAATATTCAGATCCTACTACTCAAGAGTATCAGAATATGGTTGAGAAGATCCGTGAAATGATGCATTTTACATCACTTCGTTATCCTACGGTGGAGGACCTTATTGAAGCCACAGGACTTCCTTGTGAAAAGTTATGTACTTATTGCTGGAACGGAAAAGAATAATATAAAGCAGGTCACAGACCTGCTTTTATATATATTATTTCAATTTCATCTATATTATCCGATTTTTCGCATACGGAAAGGGAATAGCCATTAGGTGCTTCTAAGTTTTTAATAGTATAGCCCTTCTGCTTTTCAAAGCAACAAAATGTATTTATTCCATATGATAAACCTACACCTATTGCCTTTATAAATGCCTCTTTTTGTGTCCATATATCAAAAAAATCCTTAACGGTTTTACAGAATTCCTGTTCTTTTTTTGAAAAAAAACGCTTTGCAAGTCTTGTTTTTGCGGGATCGTGTTTTTCTATATCAACACCGATTTCCTTTGAGGATACAGCAAGGCATACCCATTCATGGGAATGAGAAATGTTGAAAAAGAAAGAGCTGTCATTTTTTATATAAGGTTTTGATCTGTTGTTATATTCCAAAACATAGTTTTTTTTGTAAACCGATGAAAGCAATCTGTGTGCTTCGGCATGGGGATTTTCATCCGTTTTTATCTTCTTTAAGTAAATTATCATTATATCATCCTTAGTTATCGTTATTTAATTTTACCATATTTAAGATATTTAATCAATAATTATATTGAAATATATAATGAAATAGTGTACAATGTAAGTAATAATTGGAATTCGGAGGAATTATGTTTAATATTAAGTATAATGCTGAGAACGGCGGTCTTGAATCCCTTATAATAAAAGGTGACGAGTATGAAATGAACTGGGTAGAATCTCAAACTGCTACCTTTGGTGTTCCGTATATCAAGCTTCAGGTTGCATTTAACCGTTTTATGGGTTTTGAGATTGACAGCGTAAATATAAACAATGATATCTGCAACGCGGTTTATTCCAATCCATGTGTTCGTATTGAGGTTAAACGCGAAAACTCTGAAAAATACCGGGAGGAATACACTATTACAAATACTTCACCCAATGAGCTCTTTTTTCCTATGGGTGATTTAGGAATAGATATGCCCTTTAACGATAATTATGAGGATGCCGAAACCTGCCTTACAAAAAGATGCAATACACATCTCTGGTGCGGTGAGAATTCTTCATATATAATGGCACTTCGTATGGGGGCAAGTGTGCTGAATACCGGTCTTATGGTTACAAAAGGCAGTATTGGCGGGTATACTCAGATCACTCCGCCTTATGCTAAAAATGACAGAGGTGATTTCAGACTTGATTTTTCACCCTTTTCTCTTCTTCCCGGTGAAAGCTACACCTTTTCTCATGAAATGTTTGTTTTTGCGGATAAAGCGGATTTTTACAGTAAGATTCGTGAATATGAGAATTTTATTTATGTTGATCCCGATGAATATACCGTATTTTTAGATAAATATATTGATATTAAATGTTACTATAAGGGAAAAATAAAGGATTTTAAGATAAGTGCAAACGGTGTTGATGCCAATGCCGCTCCTTTTAAGGACGGAATAAGATGTGTATATAAATGTGATACCTTGGGCGAAATACGCTTTGATATAGAAATAAACGGCTTAAAAACTCATGCTCTTATATTCGTTTCCCCTTCTCTTGATAAGCTCCTCGAAAAGAGAATAGAGTTTATTGTTGATAAACAGCAGTATCATAAAGAGGGAAGTGCGCTCGATGGAGCTTACCTTCTCTATGATAACGAAACTGATAGTGTGTATTTTAACAATATGGTAAGCGATCATAATGCAAGCCGCGAAAGACTTGGTATGGGTATAGTTATTGCAAAATACCTTCAGCATTTTGAAAATGAAAAGTTCTATAACTCTCTTATGGAATACAAGAGCTTTGTTTTCCGTGAATTCTGCGATACTCAAACAGGAGAGGTCTTTGATACAATAGGCAAGGATGCAACACAGGTAAGACTTTATAATGCACCTTGGGTTTGTGTATTCTGCTGTGAGCTTTATAACCTTACAAAAGAGAAGGAATACCTTGAAATAATGTTCCGGGTTATGAAGCATTATTATGAAAACGGTGGAGATAAATTTTATCCCAACGGTATTACTATTTACGAACCCATTGAGCTGCTTCGCAAGGCGGAAATGGAAACACAGGCACAGGCATTGTTTGAATATGCGGTAAAGCATTGTGAAAACATGATGGAATACGGAGTTTTCTACCCGAAGCACGAGGTTGATTATGAGCAGACTATCGTTACACCGGCAGTTACCTTTATGCTTTCGCTTTACCGATTGACCGGTGAGGAAAAATATCTTGAAAATGCAAAGCTTCATTTGGAAAATCTTGAACGCTTTGATTCTCTTGCTCCGGACTATCATTTATATCAAACCCCAATTCGTCATTGGGATGATTATTGGTTTGGCAAGGAACAGACCTTTGGCGATACATTCCCTCATTATTGGAGCGTGCTTTCGGGCTGGGCTTATTATCTTATGCCGGATAAAACCATGAAATATAAACTTATGGCAGAGGAAAATATTAAAAACTGTCTTTGTCTTTTCACACCCTGCGGCAGAGCTTCCTGTGCTTATCTTTACCCTCACCGCATCGGCGAAAAAAAGGGTAAGCTCTATGACTCGTATGCAAACGATCAGGATTTTGCTTTGTATTTTGCTATGAAAATATTCTATTGAAAGGTTAATTGAAATGAAAGATCCCAAGATATATTTAGCTATAGACAATTGCTTTGGTTCAAAAAGATGGACAGAGCCTGAAGAATGGATGGAGACCATAAAGGACCTTGGACTTTATTATGTTGAGTCAAGCGCCGACACAGAATGCGATCCTCTGTATATGGGTGATGAATATATGGATGATTGGGCAAAAAAGGTTAATGAGGGTACAAAGAAAACAGGTGTTAAGGTTGCCAATATCTATTCGGGACACGGCACCTATGCAACCCTTGGTCTTGCTCATACCGATAAAAGAGTAAGGCAAAGATTTTTAAAGAGCTGGCTTATGCCTATGGTTGATACAGCAAATAAGATAGGCTCAGGCTTCGGATTCTTCTGTCATGCATTTTCGGACAGCGTTTTGCAGGATGCAAGCCGTTATGAAGAATTTAAGGAAAATCTTATAAATGATCTCGCAGAGCTTGCCCGTTACGGTAAGGAAAGTGGTGCATCTTACCTTGGTGTTGAACAGATGTATTCACCTCATCAGATTCCCTGGACCGTTGAGGGTGCCCGTGAAATGATGAGTGAGATATATAAGCGCAGCGGTGCGCCTATGTATATTACCGTGGATGTGGGACACCAGAGCGGACAACGCAAATTTGTGCGTCTTAGCCGTGATGAGATCGCGCAAGCACACAGAAAGTATCTTACGGGTGATTTCCAACCCTCTCTTTGGTTGGGAAGTGCAAAGGCATTTGAAATTTTTGAAAATGCAACCGAAACTACTGATGAAATGCTTGACAAGATTGAAGCTGAAATGGATTCTCACAGTTATATGTTTGCTCCTTATAAGGACGGTGATCCTTATGAATGGCTTCGTGAACTTGGCGGATATTCACCCATAGTTCATCTTCAGCAGACTAACGGCAGTTCTTCGGGACATCAACCCTTTACAAAAGAATGCAATGAAAAGGGAATAATTACGGGTGAAAAGGTTATAGCTGCTCTTAAAGAAGCTTATTCCAAAGAGGATTCGGATATGCCCGAAAAGTGTGATGAAATAGTTCTTACCCTTGAAATGTTTACCGGTACTGCCGATATAAACCGTGCGGCATTACAGCGCTTGCGCGAAACGGTTCAATATTGGAGACAGTTTATTTCCCGTGACGGTATGAAATTGAGTGAGCTTTAATATATATTAAAAAACCACCCGAAAAATCGGGTGGTTTAATTTGACTAAATTAGTCGGTAGTGTAAGGAAGCATTGCAACCTGACGAGCTCTCTTGATCGCGGTTGTGAGCTGTCTCTGATGGTATGCACATGTGCCGGTGATTCTTCTGGGAAGAATCTTAGCGCGTTCGCTTGTACACTTACGAAGTCTTGCAGTATCCTTGTAGTCGATGTGATCGATCTTATCCTGGCAGAATATGCAAACCTTCTTCTTTCTCTTCATATTATTACGAAAAGGCTTCTGAGTGGTGTTTTCTCTTTCCATTATTAGCATCCTCCTTTAAAATATTAGAACGGAAGGTCGTCATCACTGGACAACTCTTCAAATTTAGGCGCTTCTTCTTCGGTTGAAGAATAAGCAGGAGCACTGTAGCTGTCAGCAACGGGAGCAGCTGATGTAAAGCCGGACTCGTTTCTGCTGTCTACGAATGTTGCTTCGCTTACTACAACATCTGTGGCATATCTCTTCTGTCCCTGCTGGTCAGTCCATGTTCTGGTCTGTAAAGAACCTGTAACACAGATAGAGCTGCCCTTTCTGAAGTAGCGGGTAATAAAATCAGCATTGGAACGCCACGCAACACAGTTGATAAAATCAGCCTGCTGCTGTTCAGCGTTTTTGGAATAAGGTCTGTTAACCGCAATACTGAAGGATGTTACCGAAATACCCTGAGGGGTTTGGCGAAGTTCGGGATCGGCAGTTAATCTGCCGCCCAGGATAACCTTGTTAAAATTAAAGTTAGCCATTTTGTACTCCTTTGATTACTCAGCTGCTTCGGGAGCAGCTTCAGCTGCGGGAGCTTCTTCAGCGGTTTCTTCAACTACTGCTTCTGCAACAGTTTCCTGAGCTCTTGCGGGCATGGAAGCCTTCTCGTCAGCCTTAACTACGAGAGAACGCAAAATGCCGTCGGTAATGTTGAAGATACGGTAAAGCTCTGCAACAAACGCCTGAGGAGCATTAAAGGTTACGAAAACATAGTAACCCTCGTTCATATCGTTAATGGGGTATGCAAGTCTTCTCTTGCCCCACTCATTAACTTCGGTGATCTCACCGTTAGCCTTGATGAGGTCGGTAAACTTCTCAACAAGTGCCTTGATCGCATCTTCGCCCTTGGAACAATCGCAAACGAAAATGGTCTCGTAATTTGTGTTTGTTTTTGCCATTATTTACACCTCCCTATGGACTTATGACCTGCACACTTTTGTTTGCAGGTAAGGAGAAACAGTGTTTAAAAAAATTACACTGCCTCTAAACCATGTTATTATACATAATATTTTTATTTTTGTCAAGTGTATTGACATATTTTTTTTTATAATTTATAATATAGTAGTTATATCTTAATAGGAGGTTAATAATATGAGAATATTGTTTCAGGGAGACAGTATAACCGACTGTGGCCGAAACCGTGATAATATAAAATCCTTGGGCGGAGGATACCCCCGCTATGTGGCAGAGCTTCTGCGTGAAACTTATCTTGATATGAAATTTGAATTTATCAATAAAGGTATTAGTGCGCATCAAACAAAGGATCTTCTTGCCCGTTGGCAGGAGGATGCCGTATCTCTTGATCCCGATATAATTACTATTCTTATCGGTGTTAACGATACATGGCATCATATTTCAAAAGGTGATTTTATTCCTAATGAGCTTTTTGAAAGTAATTACCGCAAGCTTCTTAGTGATATCAAAAACAAAACAAAAGCTAAAATAGTAATGCTTGAACAGTTTGTTCTGGATTTTCCCGATATGGAAAGATTCCATCCCGATATTGAAGAAAAGATCAGAATAGTAAGAAGGCTTGCCAGAGAGTTTGCGGATGTTTTTGTTCCTCTTGACGGTATTTTTGCATCCGCATGTGTAGTTCAGCCCCCCGAATACTGGACTAAAGAGGGTGTTCATCCTACAGAGGAAGGTCACAGACTTATTGCGGATTACTGTTATAATGCTATATGTGATCTGATTGATATCAACGGATTGAAATGAAAAGGTTTTTAAATATAGCCGATATCCTTTTGCATATTATTATGGCATTGATGTATCTGTACTTTTTCTATATAACTTCAACAATGTTAAGTTTTTTGCCGTGGTATGATACAAATGGGTTTTATCTGATAAGGATGCTTACGCTATGGCTTCCTTTATCACTGGTTACAATAATTTCTTTGGCGGTTAAGTTTATAAAAAAGGAATTTAATAAATCCTGTGTTTGTCTTTGTGCATTTAACGCAGTTTGTATTCCTCTTATCTTCTGCCTTGGATTTTTAAACATACCCTTATGGGTTACGCAACTGATTTGCACATTTGGATGTGCAAGCATGATAACATATTTTACACTTACTGTAAAAAATACAATAAAGAACAGGTGAATAATTATGGAACTTCCATTCAAAATTGATTTAAATAATAAAACAGCGGTTGTAACAGGCGGCGGCGGTGTGCTTTGCGGCGAATTTGCAAGAGCTTTGGCTGCCTGCGGTGCAAAGGTTGCAGTTTGTGATCTGCGTCCCGAAAATGCACAGAAAACAGTTGATGAAATTGTTGCTGCCGGCGGATGCGCTATGGCGGTTGAATGTAATGTACTTGATAAAGAGAGCCTTTTGGCGGCAAGAGATAAGATAAATGCTGAATTCGGTACCTGTGACATTCTTCTTAACGGTGCGGGCGGAAATAACCCCCGCGGTACAACTACAAAAGAATATCTTTTCCCCGAGGATCTTGCAAACGATAATAAGGATCTTATCACCTTCTTTGATCTTGATCCCAAGGGTATAGAATTTGTATTTAATCTTAACTTCCTCGGCACCCTTCTTCCTACCCAGGTATTTGCAAAGGATATGGCCGAAAAGAAGGATTGCTGTGTTGTTAATGTATCCAGCATGAATGCATTTACACCGTTAACCAAAATTCCTGCATATTCAGGTGCAAAAGCTGCTGTTTCCAATTTTACACAGTGGCTTGCAGTTCATTTTGCTCCCGTTGGAATCCGTGTAAACGCTATTGCTCCCGGTTTCTTTGTAACCGAGCAGAACCGCGCACTTCTTCTTAATCCCGACGGAAGCTTTACTCCACGTTCCCAAAAGATCCTTAACAGCACTCCTATGAACCGTTTCGGAACTCCCGATGAGCTTGTAGGAACACTTCTCTGGCTTGTTAATGAAAAAGCTGCAAGCTTTGTAAACGGTGTTGTTGTTCCTGTAGACGGAGGATTTTCCGCATATTCCGGAGTGTAAAATGTCTGTTTGCTTTAACAGAATTCACGGAAATCAGAATTTAAAATCTTATTTTTCTCAAGCTATAACGGGTGAGGCTATGCCGCATGCCCTTATTCTTGAAGGACAAAACGGCAGCGGCAGGTACACTTTTGCCCTTGAACTTGCAATGTCAATGTGTTGTAAAGCGCAGGAAAAGCCTTGCGGAATATGCAATAATTGCAGAAAATTCAAGGAAGGTATTTCTCCGGATGTGGTAACCGTAACTTTGCCGGAAGGGAAGGCTTCTATACCGGTTGATGCGGTAAGAGATATCAAAAGCTCTGCATCTAAAGTGCCTATAGAAAATGATTATAAATTCTATATTATCCGTAACTGTGAAAAGATGACCGTTCAGGCTCAAAATGCAATTTTAAAGGTTCTTGAAGAGCCGCCCTCCTTTATAGTTTTTATACTTATTACAACAAGTGCATCCCTTCTTCTTCCTACAATTGTATCCAGAGCTCCGGTTTTCAGAATGCAGAGCTTCACAGCCGAGGAGCTTACCGATATACTGTTGAATAATTATCAAAAGGCGCAAAAGCTTAATGCCGATGATCCCGAAGGATTTTCATATCTTGTAAGGGCTGCAAACGGTTGTCTTGGGCAGGTTATTGAAAATCTTGATAAACGCTCGGTTGGCAATACAACGAAGCGTTATCAGCTTATTGAGGATTTTTTCTGCGCCCTGATCGGTAATGATAAGTATTCCTTTATTTCATTGGAGGAAGAAATAAACTCTAAAAAAAGAGAGGAATTTGTAAGCTTTGTTTCTGATATAAGAATAGCTTTAAGAGATGTACTCTGCGTAAAAAAAAGCACGCAGGCGCAGTTGCTGTTCTTTATTTCAGAGGAAAAAGCAATTGCTTTTGCATCAATGCTTACCCTTGAGAGCATAGTAAATATGATAGGCTTTTGCAACGAGGCCCTGAAAAATAATGAGCTTAATGCAAATATGAATTTGCTTAAAATAAACTTCATGAGCGGTATGTGGAAACGCGCCCACTCATGATCGAAAGGAATAATAATGTCTGAAACAAATGAAACATATACTCAGCAAGAGCTTGACGAAATGCGTGATGCCTTGCCTGATGAAGTTGAAATAGTTGGTATTAGATTTAAGAATAACGGAAAGGTATACTATTTTCTTCCCGAAGATCTCAAGCTTTCTGTAGGTCAGAATGTTATTGTTAAAACCGCGCGCGGACTTGAATACGGCACAACTGCAATTGCAAACAGAGTTGTAGATAAATCTACTCTTGTATTGCCGTTAAGAAGTGTTGTGAGAATTGCAACCAAGCAGGATGATCAGCAGCATGAGGCAAATGTGGACAGCGAAAAGGAAGCATTTAAAATTTGCCAGCAAAAGATAGCTGAACATAATCTTGAAATGAAGCTGGTAGATGTTGAATATACCTTTGATAACAATAAGCTTTTGTTCTATTTTACCGCAGACGGAAGAATAGATTTCCGCGAACTTGTAAAGGATCTTGCAAGTATTTTCAAAACAAGAATCGAATTAAGGCAGATCGGTATCCGTGACGAAACAAAGCTTGTAGGCGGTCTTGGCGTATGCGGCCGTCCCTTCTGTTGCAAGAGCTTTTTATCCGAATTTGCGCAGGTATCCATTAAAATGGCTAAGGAACAGAACCTTTCGCTCAATTCCAGCAAAATTTCGGGAGCCTGCGGAAAATTGATGTGCTGTCTGAGATACGAGCATGAAACCTACGAAGAGGCAATTAAACGCACGCCTAAGCTTGATTCCAAGGTTATAACTCCGGACGGCGAGGGTACTGTTGTTGAAACCAATCCGTTGGCAGAGCTGGTAAGAGTGCGTCTTGATAAAGAGCCGGATAAGGGATTTAAGATCTATAAAATTTCAGAACTGAAGAAAAATAATTAAGGGCCGCAAGGCTCTTAATTTTTTGTATATTAAATTTGAAAATACTATTGCAAAATATAAAAAAATATACTATAATAGGTCTATAATTGTTATTTAATATGATTTTCATTTATGCGGAGGCTGAAATATGAAACTTTTAGAAGAAAAAATTATCAATGACGGTAAGATCGGTGAAGGTAATGTTCTTAAAGTTGACAGTTTTCTCAACCATCGCATGGATGTTGAATTTCTTTCAAAGTTAGGCGAGGAATTTTACCGTTTGTATAAGGACTGCAATGTTAACAAGATACTTACTATCGAGGCATCGGGTATCGGTATTGCTTGTTTAACTGCGCAGTTTTTTAAAGTTCCCATGGTTTTTGCAAAGAAAACTAAAACGGTAAATATCTTTTCTGATGTATATACAAGTAAGGTTGAGTCCTTTACACATAAAAAAACCTACGATATAATCGTATCCAAAGAATTTCTTCTTCCCGGAGACAGGGTGCTTATTATTGATGACTTTCTGGCGCAGGGAAGCGCATTGAACGGGCTTATCAGCCTTGTAAACGATGCCGGAGCTGAGCTTGTTGGCTGCGGTATCGTAATAGAAAAGGCTTTCCAACCCGGCGGAGAGCTTATTCGCGGCAGAGGTATTCGTGTTGAATCGCTTGCCCGCATAGAATCAATGAGTGTTCAGGACGGAATTAAGTTCATTGATTGATTTAACGAAATTATTCCCTATGAAGGGATAATTAATATTTATTTTTAAAAGGAGAAACGAAATGAAAAAGTTACTCGCTCTTTTACTCGTTGCTGTTATGATGTTAAGCGTATTTACAGCATGCGGCTCAAAGAAGGGAAACGATAAGGCTGAAAGCGATCTTAAAGTTGGCTTTATCTTCCTCCACGACGAAAACTCCACCTATGACAAGAACTTCATCGATGCAGCTAAGGCAGCATGTGATGCTATGGGTGTTGAGTACATTCAGAAAACACAGATTCCCGAATCTACAGCTTGCTACGATGCAGCAGTAGAGCTCATCGAGGTTGACGGATGTGATCTTATCTTCGCAGATAGCTTCGGTCACGAGTCCTTCCTTATGCAGGCTGCAGAAGAATATACAGATGTTCAGTTCTGCCATGCTACAGGTACACAGGCTCACACAGCAGGTCTTGATAACTTCCACAATGCATTTGCTCACATTTACCAGGGCAGATATCTTGCAGGTGTTGCTGCAGGTATGAAGCTCAATGAAATGATCGATGCAGGCGAATTTACCGCAGAAGAAGCTAAGATGGGTTATGTAGGTGCTTTCACATTTGCTGAAGTTATCTCCGGTTATACCTCTTTCTATCTCGGTGCTAAGTCTGTATGTCCTACCGTTACCATGGATGTTAAGTTCACCGGTTCCTGGTATGATGAACAGCTTGAAAAGGAAGCAGCAGTAGCTCTTATCGAAGGCGGATGCAAGCTTATCAGCCAGCACGCAGACTCTATGGGTGCTCCTACCGCATGTGAAAATGCAGGTGTTCCTAATGTTTCTTACAACGGCAGCACATTGGCAGCTTGCCCCGAAACCTTTATCGTTTCTTCCAGAATCAACTGGGAACCCTACTTCAAGTACATCATTACCTGTGTTCAGGACGGTGAAGCTATTGATACCGACTGGGCAGGTACTATCGAAACCGAATCTGTAGTTCTTACCGATGTTAATACCGATGTAGCTGCAGAAGGTACTGTTGAAAAGATTGAAGAAGTTAAGGCTGACATTATTGCAGGTAATATCAATGTATTTGATACAGCTAACTTCACAGTAGGCGGCGAAACTCTTACCTCCTACATGGCAGATGTTGATTATGATGATGCATTCACTCCTGATACAGAAGTTATCGAAAACGGTATCTTCAACGAATCTAAGTTCCGTTCCGGTCCTTATTTCGATCTCAGAATTGACGGCATTACTCTTCTTGACGAAAATTACGGTTAATACTGTATCTTAATTTGATAAAGGCGAGGGAATTACCTTCCTCGCCTTATCATAATTTTGAAGATAGTGCTTTAAATTAAAACATTATCTTGAAAACTATGATAAACGGAGGTTTAAAGTGGCAAGTCAACCGGCTATTGAATTAAAAAATATTACCAAGCGGTTTGGTAAGGTTGTAGCAAACAAAAATGTCAATCTTACAGTAAACCGCGGCGAGATACTTTCGATTCTCGGCGAAAACGGTAGCGGTAAAACAACCCTTATGAATATGATTTCGGGAATTTATTTTCCGGATGAAGGTTCTATTTATGTGAACGGTGAAGAGGTTGTAATCGCTTCTCCTAAGGATGCATTTACTTATAATATTGGTATGATACATCAGCACTTCAAGCTTGTTGATGTGTTTTCTGCAGCAGAAAATATTGTTTTAGGTATAAAGGACGGCAAATATAATCTTAAAAAATCTACAGAACGCATTAAACAAATAAGCGAACAGTATGGTTTTGAGATCGATCCTGAAAAGAAGATCTACACAATGTCAGTTTCGGAGAAACAGACTGTTGAAATAATCAAGGTGCTTTACCGAGGTGCAGATATTCTTATCCTTGACGAACCTACCGCCGTTTTAACTCCTCAGGAAACAAGTAAACTCTTTAATATATTGCGCCGTATGCGTGATGACGGTAAATCAATTATTATTATAACTCACAAGCTTCATGAGGTTCTTTCACTTTCCGATAAGGTGGCGGTATTGCGTAAAGGCGAGTATGTTGGAACGGTAAATACAGCAGAAACCAACGAAGCCGAGCTTACCGAAATGATGGTTGGTAAAAAGGTTGACCTCAACATTTTCCGTTCTGAACCCTGTAGTGATGAAGTTCGTTTGTCTGTTAAGGGAATTACATGCGTAGACAGACAGGGTACTGTGGTGCTTGACGATATTTCTTTTGATGTTAAAGCGGGCGAGATACTTGGTATTGCAGGTATTGCAGGTTCCGGACAGAGAGAGCTGCTTGAAGCGGTAGCCGGATTACAGAAATTAAATTCGGGCGAAATTACCTATAACAATCCCAATACGGGAAATGCGGATAATCTCCGTGATAAAACACCTATGCAGATAAGAAATCTCGGTGTTCGTTTATCCTTTGTTCCGGAGGACCGTCTTGGAATGGGCCTTGTTGGAAATATGGATATTGTAGATAATATGATGCTTCGCAGCTACTCCAAGGGTAAAACTGTATTTTTGGAAAGAACGGGACCAAGATATCTTGCACTTAAAATTATAAATGACCTTGAGGTTGTAACTCCCGGTGCATCTACTCCTGTTCGCCGTCTTTCGGGCGGTAATGTTCAAAAGGTACTTGTTGGAAGAGAAATAGCTTCATCTCCTACCGTTCTTATGGTTGCATATCCTGTTCGTGGTCTTGATATCAATTCCTCGTATCTTATCTATAACCTTTTAAATGAGCAGAAGGAAAAAGGTGTTGCTGTTATCTTTGTTGGCGAAGACCTTGATGTTTTAATTGAACTTTGTGATAGGATCATGGTTATCGGATCAGGCAAAATAACAGGTACTGTTGATGCAAGAACTACCACAAAAGAAGAAATCGGTCTTCTTATGACGAAATCAGACTATAAGGGGGAAATGAATAATGGCTGATGTGAAAAACAACATTAAATCAAAGCGCGAACCCCTTATTCATATCGCAAAACGCGATGATATGGTTTGGTGGAAGGCTTGGATAATACGCGGTATTGCAATATTAACCTCTATTATTATAATGATGGCTATTGCTTTGGTACTTGCAAATGTATCCCGTCCCGAATATGCATCTGTTTCGGTTATCGTTGAAACAATGTACAGAGGTGTTTTGGGAAGAATAGAAGAAGGTTCTTTTGTAATGCTTTGGAAGTATTTACAGGAGGTTGCTATACTTCTTTGCCTTGCTTTGGCATTAACCCCTGCTTTTAAAATGAAGTTCTGGAACTGCGGTGCCGAAGGACAAGCATTGATCGGCGGTTTTGGTGCTGTTGTTTGTATGATCGAGCTTGGCGGTAAGGTTCCCGACGCTTTGCTTATTCCCATAATTATTGTTGTAAGTATATTGTGCGGTGCAATCTGGGGCTTTATTCCTGCAATATTCAAGGCGTTCTTCAATACAAATGAAACCCTGTTTACCCTTATGATGAACTATATTGCAACGAAAATAATTGCTTATTATGTTTATATTGAAGGTGGCGGCTCTCATGTTATTGCTCCTCAAAAGCATGGCAATCTTCCTAATCTTTTAAATAACGATTATCTTCTCAATATAGTTATTGTTGCACTTCTTACCGTTGTGATGTTTGTTTACCTTAAATACAGTAAGCACGGTTATGAAATAAATGTAGTTGGCGAAAGTCAGAATACAGCAAGATACATAGGTATAAATGTAAAAAAAGTAATTATCCGTACAATGTGTATTTCAGGTGCGCTTTGCGGTGTTGGAGGTATGCTTTTGGTAGCAGGTACCGACCATACCATTCGTACCGATTCAATTGGCGGTCAGGGCTTTACAGCAATTATGATTTCCTGGCTTGGTCAGTTTAATCCTTTTATTATGGTTATAATGACAGGTCTTGTGAAGTTCCTTGAAATGGGTATGGGTAAGGTTGCAGACAACTGCCATTTGAATTCGTCTTTTGCGGATATTGTTGTTGGTATCGTACTTCTTTGCGTTGTTGGATGCGAATTCTTTGTGCGTTACAGTGTTAAATTCCGCCGTAATAAAAAGGAGGTTAAAGCATGATAGTTCAGTTTATTTGCAGAGCGATCCTTCTTAGTATTCCTCTACTTTACGGTTCAACCGGTGAAATTATTACAGAAAAATCAGGTCACCTTAATCTTGGTATTCCCGGTATAATGTATGTTGGTGCGATAAGCGGTGTTACCGGAGCCTTTCTTTATGAACAGGCGTGCGGTAATGATATTGCGAAAATGAATATGATTCTTGCAATACTTATACCGTTTTTATTTGCTGTTACCGGCTCTGTGTTGGTAGGACTTTTGTACAGCTTCCTTACCGTTACATTAAGAGCTAACCAGAATGTTACCGGTCTTGCAATTACAACATTGGGTGTTGGTTTAGGAAACTTCCTTGGCGGTTCTTTGATCAAACTTATTGATACAGATATGTCATCAATATCTCTTGGTAAAACAAGTAAGTTCTTTAAAATGCAGTTACCCTTTGCTGATGATTTAGGGTGGTTTGGAGACATCTTCCTTTCTCATGATTTTCTTACATATCTTGCAATAATTATTGCTGTTGCGGCCTCGATTATTCTTTCCCGTACTCGTGTGGGACTTAACCTTCGTTCGGTTGGTGAAAATCCCGCAACAGCGGATGCTGCAGGTATAAATGTTATCAAATACAGGTATCTTGCCACCTGTATAGGTGCAGGTGTTGCAGGTCTTGGCGGATTGCAGTATATAATGGCTTATGCTGACGGAAGCTGGTCCAATGATGCTTTTGGTGACAGAGGATGGATGGCAATTGCGCTTGTAATTTTTGCTCTTTGGAAGCCTTCTATGGCTATAATCGGTTCATTCCTTTTTGGTGCGCTCTGTAATGCAAACAATTATATTACAGGCTTGGGTACAGAAACACAGGAGCTTTTTAAAATGCTTCCTTATGTGGTTACAATTATTGTACTTATCATTACAAGCATGCGTAAAAAGAGAGAACATCAGCCCCCCGAAAACCTTGGACTTAACTATTTCAGAGAAGAACGCTGATAAATATATTTGAACATAATAAAAACGGCTCGTTTGAGCCGTTTTTATTATGTCTGAATTTAATTAAGCTTTTCTTTTAAAGCCTTAATATATTCGGGGGAAGATCCGCAGCATCCTCCGAGGTATTTAACACCGTGTTCAAGAGAAGCAATAGCATCTTCAACAAAGGTTTCCACACTAAACTCTGTAATTACCTTTCCGTCTTTAATGGTGTTCTTTCCTGCATTGGGCTTGAAGATCAAAGGAAGGGAGGTGTATTCCTTGAA
>JAFYPJ010000014.1 GCA_017547545.1 Clostridia bacterium
ATTGCCGAAGTATCTCTTAACGGTGAACTTATAGGCAAGCATACAGGAGGTTATACCCCCTTTTCCTTTGATATTACCGAAAAAATCTCAAACAACAATACACTTAATGTTATTGTTTCAGACAACCTTGATAAATCCATACCATACGGTAAACAATGCAAAAAACGGGGCGGTATGTGGTACACACCAATAAGCGGTATATGGCAGAGCGTGTGGCTTGAAGCACTTCCCGAAAAGCATATTGAAAGCATCAGGATCCATCCTTCCCTTTCTTCACTTATACTTGAAGTTAAAGGGGGCGAGGAGGAAAAAAGAATAATTATTGACGGTGTTGGTGAGTTCTGTTTTACAGGTAAAAAAGCAGAAATCGAAATCCCGAATCCCGAAAACTGGACACCGGAAAATCCAAAGCTTTACAGCTTCACCCTTATCAGCGGTGAAGATCTGATTAAATCATATTTTGCGCTTCGTACAGTAACCGTAGAAAAACATAAAGGCATACCCTATATATGTCTGAATTCAAAGCCGTATTATTTTCACGGACTTCTTGACCAGGGCTATTTTGCCGACGGGATCTACACACCCGCTTCTCCCGTTGGTTATATAAATGACATCCAAACAGCAAAAAATTTAGGCTTTAATATGCTGCGCAAGCACATCAAAACCGAACCCGGACTCTTTTATTATTACTGCGATAAATACGGCATGGCTGTTTTCCAGGATATGATAAACAACGGAAGCTATAATTTCTTGCTTGACACCGCCCTACCCACCGTGGGTATTAAAAAAGGTCTTTTACGCCCTGCATCAAAGAGAAGAAAAGCTCAGTTTGAAAGAAGTTCCAAAGAGATTACCGAAATGCTGTACAACCACCCCTGCGTTTGTCAGTACACGATATTTAACGAAGGCTGGGGACAGTATGATACAAAACGCCTTTATATAGAATTCAAAGAGCTTGATCCTTCAAGAATATATGACAGCGCTTCCGGTTGGTTTAAAACCAAGCATAATGATGTTATAAGTGAACATATATACTTTAAAAAGCTAAACATCAAAACTCATCCCGAAAAGCCGCTTACCCTTTCCGAATTCGGCGGTTATTCCTGCAAAATAAATGAAAACTCCTTTAACCTTGACAAAACCTACGGATATAAGTTCTTTAAGGAAAGAAAAGAGCTTACTTCTGCTCTTGAAGATCTTTACAGAAAAGAGCTTATTCCTTTAATAGACAAAGGACTTTGTGCTTCGGTGCTTACCCAATTAAGCGATGTTGAGGACGAAACAAACGGACTTATAACCTATGACCGCAGAGTTATAAAGCCTGATATAAAGGTTATGCAGGATATTGCAAATGAAATATACGATAGATTTAAAAAAATAACCGAGTAATTTTCACTCGGTTATTTTAATGTATTGCTGTTATTTAAAACAAGATTACTGTATAAGAAAAGTACATCGGCATTTTCGGTATTTATAAAATTACCCAAGGCTGCACTCTGTATATATCTTATATCCACTAATGTTACCCTTGAATAACCCTGCGCAAGCAAGGGTGCTATACTTGAACCAAAGGAATCACGGAAAATTATCAGCTCTTTTTTATTATCTGCTTTTGGGTTTCCTATACTTATAAGCGAAAGTGATCCGCCGAGATATGCCTCGTATGGATCTTTACCCTTTAAGCTTTCGCGGTCATAGGTTTCGATATCCTTACCGTTCTGATAATCGTAAACCTTATAGGAATCAATTATTTCATTATGCAAAAAGTATATCTCATCCTTCTTTACAGGCAAGGCAAACTGACCGTAATATACACCCTCAAAGGAATCATAAGCAAGCTCTTTTGTATATTCTTCGGGTATGGCTGTTCCCATTTGCTCTGCTAAATAAGAAGCTGCCGGTATAAGCTCTTCCTGCTTCCAATGGGTATCGGTTTTATAATAGGAATCTATTGAAAGACAGGGATATATATCTAAATATTCAGCAAAGGCAGATTCCTTTTCAAAATGCCTTCTTACCGCTTCGCCCTCTATCTTCAAATCACCGATAAATTCATTTTTATCCGGAATTACCGCTATATAAACATCATTTTCCTTAAAATATTTTTCGTATAAGAAATTAAACTTCTTTGATGCATAAGAATAGCTGCTTTGATTCATCGGGTATTCCTTTTTTGCAATATACCCGTCCTTTTCGTAAAGACCGTTATTTTCGGAAAGATTGAATATATACTTTGAGGTAAATGCCTTAATACCCCTGAAGGTATCTCTTATCGGAAATTGATCAAGAGTATAGTTTTCAAAATCCCTCATGAATTTTGTGCTTTTAACCGATTCTACAGTTATTTGAGGCATCTTTTCCAGTGCTCTGCGCTCACTATCGGAAAAATCCGAGGTCTTTGCAAATACGCAAAATACAGACAAGGTGAGTAAAAGAATCGCAAATACAACCGTTTGTATCACAAATTTAGTTTTATTCGTCATATCTGCCTCCTAAAATCTGAAATAGAGGAACGGATTGAAAGAGCCGTCTACCAAAAATGCTGTTATAACCGTCAAAAGTGCCGTTAACACAACAGGTTCAAATATATTCAGTATTTTTTCTGCCCTGTTATTTGCTTTAAGCTTTCTGTACAGCGTTACTGCCAAGGGGGTTGAGCCTGCTATAGCTATAATAAATATAACAGCATAGCTCTTTAAATAATAAACTGTTTCGGTATTTATCAAAGGATAGTCAGCTGCACCGAATAATGCTGTGATATACAGATATGCTTCCTTTAAATCAGTTGCATTGAAAAGAACAAAGCTTATCATTACAAAGAAAAGAACATATATATGTGAAAGAATATTTTTTAATATATTACCGTTCTTCTTTTTGAAAAATCCGCGTTCAAAAAGGAGTAATGCGGCAAACATAAGTCCCCAGATAACAAAGTTCCATGCTGCTCCGTGCCAAAAGCCTGTAAGCATCCATACAACAAGAATGTTAAATATCCATCTTACAAAGGATACACGGTTACCCCCTAAAGGAATATACACATAATCGCGGAACCAGGAACCAAGGCTCATATGCCATCTTCTCCAGAATTCGGATACAGTTTTTGAAATATAGGGATAATTGAAGTTTTCGATAAAATGAAAACCGAATATTTTACCCAGACCTATTGCCATATCGCTGTATCCCGAAAAATCAAAATATATGTGAAGCGAAAATCCTATGGCATACATCCAGAAGAAAAGCACCGATTTTTCATTACTTGCGCGGAATATATCGCACAGCTCCCCTAAAAGATTAGCAATAAGCACCTTTTTTGAAAGACCTGTAATAAAACGCGCAATACCGCTTGAAATATCCTCAAAGCTATGCTTACGGTCATTTATTTCGGCAACGATATCCGAATAACGAACGATAGGCCCTGCAATAAGCTGGGGAAACATTGAAACATACATACCTAAAGTTACGGGATTTTTCTGCGCCTTTACATCTCCGCGATATACATCAACAACATAGCTCATTGTCTGGAAGGTATAAAAGCTGATACCGATAGGAAGTGCTATATTGAGAAGAGGTAGTGAAAGTCCTGTTACAGCATTAAAATTGGAAACGAAAAAGTCCGCATATTTGAAATATCCCAAAAGACCGATTCCGAAAAGAACGGAAAAAATCAATGTGAGTTTGGATAACAGCTTTCCCCTTGTTGCTTCAACAATAAGTCCGCAAATATATACCACTAAAATAGTGGTAACCATAAGAATCAGATATACAGGCTCACCCCAACCGTAAAAGAAAAGGCTGGAAAGTAACAAAACAGAATTTTTTAATACTTTAGGGGCCAAAAAATAAAGAATAAGCACCGCGGGAAGAAAATAATATAAAAAAGGAATACTTGAAAATAACATTTTTATCCTCTTAATTCAAATAATGGGCGGATTTTCTCCGCCCTTTATTTTAATATTTGATTTAATTATGCAAGTGCCTGATCAACAAGTGTTTCAGCAGTTTCGTAAGAACCGGCGATCTTTGTGCCAAAGTTATCAATGATATCGGCAGCACCGTATGCAACAACCGCATAATCATTACTCAACTTAACTACAAGCAGCTTTTCGGGAAAACCGCACAACCACTGATTGGATTCAATAGCAGCCTTCATAGCGTCTGAAAATGCAGCCATATCTGCACCGTCTGTAAGGTGATAAGCGGCACCTGTAAAGGTGTTAGCGTTCATTGCGTGCATAAGAGAAGCAGCACCGTCTATCATAGCAGAAGCTGTTTCGTCGCAAACAAGGAGAGAGTAAAGGTTTTCTTTGTTTGAAACATCAACTGCACCGGGAGCATTGTCTACGATATTATCATAATCGCCGCCCATTGCAAAAAACTTTTCATCATCAGCATATGTGCCCCAAACAGTATTGAGAATATCAACAGGAGCTTCAACACCCTCTAAAACTGCCTCTTCAACTACAGGTTCTGTTTCTGTGGTATCATTCTTTTCGGTTTCCTTCTTGCCGCAAGCAGTAAGAGAAGCAAGCATAAACATTGCCAAAAGTAAAGCTAATATTTTTTTCATTTTTTAAACTCCTTAAGTTTATATTTTACGAGTTGATTATACCATACATCAATAATGAATACAATAGATAATATTATTGTTTTCAAATCGTACTCAATTTATAAATAATTAGATGTTCAAATTATAGCATTATACAAAAACAGAGGACTTCACGCAAAATCCTCTGTTTTTATTATTAAAAATCATATCGGTAGATAACGGTATATCCACTGTTAA
>JAFYPJ010000003.1 GCA_017547545.1 Clostridia bacterium
ATACAATTAAAAATCGAAAATTTAATGCCACGCGGCAAAACCGCGTGGCTTTAAATTTTTAATTCTTATTTTCCAACAAAAGCATCATAGCTCATGAAGATCTTTGCAGCCTGTGCTCTTGTAACGCTCATCTTGGGAGCAAGCACCTTTGCACCCTGCTGTGTAGAACCTAAAAGTCCTGCGGCAACAGCCCAGGAGCAAGCCTCGTATGCCCAAGAGCTTATTGCGGCACTGTCACTATAGGAAGAAAGGTTTTCCTTAACAGAAACATTTTCTCCGTTATTTTGTGCATATCTGAAGAACATTGTAGCAAGCTGTTCACGGGTCATGTTCTGGCCAACACCAAAGTTGGAGCCATCACCAACACCGTTAACATATCTTTCTTCATTTGCCCAGATTACAGATGCACCGTACCATGCAGATGCCTGAACATCCTTGAAATTACTGTGTGTATATGCGGCAAGATCTGCTCCCGCAACTCTTGCAAGAATTACAACGAACTGCTCACGGGTGAGCTTACCGTCAGGATTAAAGGTTCCCTTGTCGGTACCGGTAATGTAACCGTTGCTTGCACAGTATGATACACCCTCTGCATACCATGCATCATCGGGAACATCGGGGAATTTAACCTTTGTTTTTTCAACAACATTTACAGTACAAACTGCTTTATAGGTAAGACCGTTATAGGTGAATCTTGCGGTAATTTCAGCTGTTCCAAGGTTTTGTGCTACCAGAACACCTTCATTCACAACTAATGCAATATTATCATCTGAAGAGCTATACTTAACGGTAACTCCCTTGGGATCGGTAGTAGCTGTAAGTACAAGCTGTTCTTTGGGATTCATAGTCAACTTTTTAGCTGAAAGGGAGATAGAAGGCGATTTAACATTAACATTAAACTGAGTTTTTACACCTTCATATTTTACGGTGATCTCTTTTTTGCCCGCTTCCTTCAGGGATGTGTTTTCAAGCTCAAATCCGCTTGTTATATTTTCGCTTGAACCGTTGTTGTAATTAACCTTGATCTTTAATCCGTTGCTCTCCAAAGCATCACCGATATAATAATCTGTTTTAGCGGGGAGAGTAACAACCTGGATGCTTACTATAACTCTTTCCTTAACAACCACATCAAACTGCAATGTTTTTCCGTTATAATTCAATGTTAAGGTTTTCTTTCCCGCTGTTTTGGAATCAAAACCGTTTACTATAAAACCGGATGTTGTATTTCTCTTTGTTCCGTTTTTATAATAGATAGTGATCTTTAATCCCTCGGAATCAAAGCTTTCTCCCATTTTGTACTCGGTTTTCTTGGGAAGGGTATGAAGCTCAATGTAGTCTATATTAGGCTCAACAATCTCTACGGTAAAGGTTACGGTATGGCCTTCATAGGTTACTGTTATTGTTTTTGTTCCGCCACTGGCGCTGTCAAATCCGCTTAAATCGAACCCGCTTGTTATACTTCTCCTGCCACCGCTCTTATAGTGTACGGTTATTTTCAAGCCCGTTGAATCAAAAGCTTCACCGATAGAGTAGCTCTGTTTTGTGGGCAAGGTATTTACTGTTATTTTGCTTATAGGAGCTTCTTTTATGGTAATATCAAAGGTTGTAGTTACACCCGAATAGCTTACGGTCAAGGTCTTTTTACCCGGAACGGATGTATTAAAACCGCTTACCTTGATACCGGATGTAGTATTTCTCTGAGTACCGTTTTTATAATAAATAGTAATCTTTAATCCTGTGGAATCAAATTCACTATCACCCATCACATACTCTGTTTTATCCGGAAGGGTGTGGATCTTTATTTCTTTGATAGGCGGATCATTTATAGTAACGGTAAAGGTTGCAGTCTTTTTCTGATATGTAACCGTTACTGTTTTTTCTCCCGGAACAGAAGAATCATAGCCTGCCACGGTAAAGCCACTTGTAATATTCTTGCTTGTTCCGTTTGTATAATTAACCTTTATTTTAAGACCGTTTGTATTCAGAGCTTCGCCCACATTATAGTTAAGCTTTGCAGGGGGATTAACAATTTCTATTGCATCTACCGTGGGCTCTTTTACTGTTACTTTACATGTTGCCGAATAATCATGCCCCTTATAGGTAAGGGTAGCGGTAATAACCGCACTTCCTTCCCCGTTTGCAGTTATTACACCCTTTGATACGGATGCAACACTTGAATTGCTTGTTGCCCATGCAACTATCTTATCCGCGGGATCGGTAGTTACACTAAGTGTAAAGCTGTCTCCCACACTTATGGTTTTTGAACTTCCGGAAAGAGTCACCTTAGGCTTTATAACGGTTACCTTGAAGGTGTTTTTGATACCCTCATATGTAACTGTTACTGTTTTCTCTCCCGCGCTGTCCGAATTGAATCCGGTTGTGGTAAATCCTGTTGTAACATTTTCATAGGAGCCATCACTGTATGACACTTTAAGCGTGAGTCCTTTAGTGTTAAGGGATTCTCCGATATAATAGCTGAGATCGTCAGGTTTTGCGGCAATAGTTACACCGGTGATCGTTACGGGGATTATTTCATAAATTGCGTAATAGGTCTTATTTCCCGTGGGAGCAAGGCTTGTTACACCTGAGGTTGCAGTTGCTTCTTTTGCCCATCCCTTATATTTATATTTGGGTTTCGAGGCGGTGGGGAAGGTAAAGGAAGAACCCTTTGGTGTAAGAACCGATGAAAGAGAAACGCTTCCGCCATTTGCATCAAGAGTTGTTTTATAAAAAGTAATACTGGCTGTTTCGGAAGGATTTCCGCTTTTATCTATTGCGGTAAGGTAATAAGTTCCCGGTGCGGTTATTTTTTTTGGTTGAGCATTACCGTCTCCGGAGAAATACTCATTTTTGCTGTATGTACCGTTGTTTCCCCAATAATATCCGGCAATTTCATCATTATCCTTCATATTAAGGGTAACGGTCTGGCTTGAGTCACAGTTATTGGTAGATGAAATACTTACGGTGGGAATGATTCCGTCATAAAGCTTTGATACCTGACGCAATCCGTATTTACTGTAGCTTGAATAAGGAGGTGTATCGTTGATATCACAAATCAAATATCCGCCTGTGTATTCAAGACCGTATATATTTTCATTAGTGGAAAGAGTGGGAGAGAATACCTTGGTTGATGTTTTTGTAGATATGGTATACTTATATACATCCTTGGAAAGGGAATAATAAAGATTTTCACCGTCAGAAGCAAGAAGAGCGTAATTGCCCCATGTACCGTGGGATGATTTCCAAGTTGAAGAAACACTCTGAAGCTCCTTTGTATCGCTGAAACGGTTAAGAGTTTGAGTTTCGTTGTCTATATAATATATCTCATTTCCGATAAGCTGGAATGCTGCATTTGATTTCTGCCAGAAATATGAATCAAAAGTGTTTTTTGTAGGGAAGGATTCATAATCGCTTGCTGTATGTCCGGTTGCATAAATTCCCTTGGAAGAACGAAGGAAATTAACATGCTGGACCATACCTATAGCACCGCGGTTTCCGCTGTCCCAGGAAATATCGTCCCATGTAACATCAACATGATAATAATCTCCGTTGATCTTGATTATATTCCATGCATGGTTAAGCACTCTGGAGGAACAAACATAGCTTTCTATACCAAGCTCGCCAAGAAGATAATCATATGCTTCGGCATAACCCTGACACACCGCTATACCCTTAACAAGAGCTCCGTAAGAGGTATACTGATGCTCGGTATCGTTATAGTCATATTCACATATAAGCGCAAGTCTGTCATGAACAAGAAGTGCTTTTTTGGCTTCACTCAAGGATGTATTGCTGCGGATATCCTTAATAAGATCTTCCTTTGCCATTACTATCTCTGAATACATCTTCTGAAATTCCTTGGCAGTACATTTGTACACAGGTTCTATTTTGGTAAAATAACCGCCGGAAGTATAGTAGCTGTACTCTTCAATATGAAAGCTTACGGGAATCTCTTCAAAAATATAACTCGTTAATGCATCCAGATTTTCATTGGTCGCAGAAATTCTGAGAGAAGAAAGATCCATAGGCTTACAGCTCATCAGAGCTTCGGTAACTATACTTTTAAGCTTTGACATGTCCACCAGTGCTTCAAGAGTTTTTACACCCTTGTACGAAGCATACTGTCTGGGGCGCACAACATTCTCCTCATATGACATGGGGATCTCTTTTACAGTGCCGGTTTTTTCTACAGCTTCGCCCAACAATTCCATTTCAGAAATATATGTCTCGGCGCCGTTTTTAATTTCCGCAAATACACTTACGGGAACGGCACAAAAAAGCATTGTTACGAGTAATACTGCCGACATTGCTCTTTTAAAAATAAAATTACTTTTCATTTCCGCATCCTTCTATAAACTGTTATTATAATAAATATAATAATAACATACAAAGAATAAAAATGCAATATATTTACATGCCGAATTTACAATATTTGTTTTGTTTGAATCAATGTTCTTTACAGCTCTTGAAATGAATATTATGTAAGTGAGGTGACAAATAAAATGAAGATAACATATACCAACACCCCTGTAAACCGCCAGAAAAAAGGCAATTACCCTTCATTTAAGGCAATTATGGCGATGGCATGTGTAATCGCTCTTATGACTGCCGTAAAGGTAATATATTCTCCTGAAGAAAGTCTTGAAGATGTAGCGGCAATGGCAAATGCAACAATAACAGAAGAAACAGAGGAGGAAACTCAACAAAAGGAAAATACGAAGGCCATTCAAACAAGTGTTTTACATCTGAGTTCTTTTTCGTATCAAAAAAACAGTAACAAAAAACAAAGTTTCTTTCCCCTTAAAGGGAAAATAACCTCATATTTTGAAAGGCGGACCGATCCCTTTGAAAAGGAAAAAAGCGAAATGCACCTGGGTATAGATATAACACCTGAAAGCACAAGAAATATCATTGCATATTCAGAGGGAACGGTTACAAAAGCATCTTATCATCCCTCCTACGGAAATTATATAAAATTAAGACATTCGCCAAGCCTTGAAACACTGTATGCCCATTGTTCTGTTTTAAAAGTAAAGGAAGGAGATAAAATAATGGGAGGTCAGGTAATTGCCGTAACCGGAAGCACGGGAAGATCCACCGGAGAGCACCTTCATTTTGAGGTAAGGGAAAACGGTGTATGCGTTGATCCCCAAAAATACATATCATAACAAATAATACCGCCTTCCGCCCTTTTGAGGAGCAAACACACCACACGGAACGGAGTGATTTTTCGTATATTAAAAATATCAAAGCTTAAAATACCCGTGTTTTCCTTATTTTGCCTCGTTTGTTTTTTTATTATCGAGCCAAGTGTATATCTTTTGCTTATGCTCAGCTCCGCTTTTTTTCATGAGCTTGGACATCTTTTGGTTATGAAGCTGTTTGGAATTACGATAGATTCGGTGCATATTCTGCCTTTGGGAATAGATATCAAAGCATCACCTATGCTTATAAGCTATAAAAAACAAATAATTATCTCTCTTGCGGGTGCTGCTGTCAATATTATTCTTTTTTTAATTTTCTGTTTATACTCTTCCTGCCTGTTTTTTTCTTATTTCAATCTGTTATACGGACTTTTCAACATGTTGCCCATAAAAGGTCTTGACGGAGGAGAAG
>JAFYPJ010000084.1 GCA_017547545.1 Clostridia bacterium
CGTAGAGCTTATCAACGGAACAGGCGAAACAGTAAAGGGAGCTCCCACTCTTGCACCTGCAATGAAGGCAAGCCGTGCACAGGTTGCGCAGATCTTAATGAACTTTGCAAATCTTCAGTATGGCAGCGAATACAATGTTGGTGATATTGTTATAGCAGGCACCTCTATTTCCGAATATACCGTTGTATATAACGCAAGATACAGCGAACTTGTTACAATTTTTACTGATTATATTAAAATGGCAACAGGATTTGATATCCCTGCGGTTGTAGATACCGAAAGTAAAATTGGTGAAAATGAGATCCTTATCGGTAAAACAAACCGTGAGGGTGTTACTGTTGAGGTAGACAGAAGTGTTTGTACAGACAGAGACGGTATTATTATCAATGTTCAGAACGGAAATCTCATTCTTACCTCTGATGAAATTGAGCATGATGAATATCACGGCACCTCCTATGCAGTATATGATTTTATGGAGCATTTTGCGGGATATAATTTCCTTGGTGACGGTATGAGCATAGATGTTCAGAAGCAATTTACCATTGAAGAGGGATATTATCTTTACGAAACCTCTACAACTGCATCTTACCGTACATTTTCATGTAATTACGGCAGACAGGAATGGAAAATGGAATCTATAAATGATTTTGTTGGTTTTTATCATTCTCTGCCTTCCCTTGGCCTTGATCCTTCTGAATTCAAGCCCGAATGGTCTTTCCAAACTAATCTTCATATGAATTCCGACCCTTGCCTGACAGATTCTAAAATTCAGAGTAATATTATTGCAAATGTAAGAACATATCTTCGTAAGTATGATGATTCAAATAAAAAAACAGGTATCTGGGTTGCTATGTCTGACGGTGAAACTTACTGTAAGTGTTCAAGCTGTGCTGCTGCATACCGTGAACACGGAAGAATGGGTCCCTATTTTGAAATTCTTGATATAGTAGCAGATGCTATAGAGGATGAATTCCCTAAAATAGAGGTCATCGGTGCGGCATATAAATATAACTGGTCAAAGCTTATGAATTTCAACAAGGAAGATATCAATGACAGTGTGGCATTGTTTGTATGTACCGATAATATGTGCGGTACACACTCTATCACTCAGACCGGTTGCAGAAATGATTCCAATCCCAATAACACCTATGAAAAGGATTTCGGATATACCGTTAAGACCGTATACGGTTTCAGAGAATGTTATGATACAATAGTTGAACTTTGCCCCAATCTTTATGTTTGGGATTACAACTATCCTGCAAAACATAACGAGCAGCCCTTGCCCTTCTTCCACAGAATGTACGATAACTACACCTATTTCTTCAAAACAGGTGTTAAGGGAATGTTCCGCCAGAACGATACATCAAGAAACTCCAGCTTCGGCTATCTGCGTAATTATGTAGCGGCACAGCTGCTTCGTGACGGTAAAACCATAACCGAAAAGGAATACTGGGCGCGTATTGACGAATATTTAAAGGAATACTACGGCGACGGCTGGACCTATATCCGTGAATATATCGATTATACCTGGGAGCTTTCTCAGGAAAATGAATGGCATGTTTGGTGGAATGAAGATTGGAATGATGTTATTTCCGAAGAACAGTACAGAGAAAACTATGATTACTTGATGGGACTTTGGGAAAAGGCGGCAGCTCTTGCTCAAACAGAGGAAATGAAGTATAGAGTTGAGCGTGACTCCACCCAGATGAAGTATATCGAGCTTTGCCTGGCTTATGAAGATTATGCAGATACAAAGAGTGATGAAGATCTTGCAATCTTCACTGCAAAGAGAGATGCATATATAGAAACCCTTGAGTTCTATGAATTGCAGATTCCCAATATAGGCAATCTTAATCCGGCTTCCTGGAAATATGACTAATTAAATAAAACAGAAACAGAGTGGCTTTTGAGCCACTCTGTTTTAAGTTGTTAAACAAATATTTATTTGCTTTCTATCATATAAAAGAAGGGTGATGTGGGGGAATTTATAATTTTGAATTGTGAAATACAGAGCTTGAAACGGGAAATTTGGCTCAGCATTTCATAGAGGAGATTCCCTTCAACCGTTCCTTCGTCATGACCGGGATAAACCGCAATAAGCACAATGCCGTCTTTGTCAAGCAACTCTATTGCTGCTTCAACAGCCAAAAGTGTAGAATCCCGTTTTGTAGTTATACTTTTATCTCCGCCCGGAAGATATCCGAGATTGAAAACTCCCGCTTTTATTTTTTCCTTAATATGCTCCTTTGCATTTGCATGGGAATCATGTATAAGAGTATAGTTTTTGGGTGCTGAGTTTTCTTCAAGGAACTTTGAGGTAGATTCAATAGCCTGTGCCTGAATGTCAAAGGCATAAACCTTACCATTTTCTCCAACCTGTTGGGAGAGCCAGAGGGTATCGTGCCCATTTCCCATAGTAAAATCTGCAACGGTATCCCCTTCTTTGATATGGGGAAGTAAAAATTGCTTGTGTAATGTTAAAAGATCTATCATTTTTCCACCTCTATTATTTTTCTGATACAATAACCTGCGATCATAAGTCCTGCCGCAGAGGGAACAAAGGATATAGAAGCAGGTGCTCGCATTCCTGTTTTAACGGGTTGCTCTTCGCTGAATAAAACAGTAAGATGCTTTATTCCTCTTCGACCTAATTCTCTTCTCATAACACGGGCAAGGGGACAGGTGTGAGTTTTTGAAATATCTGAAATTTTCAGCTTTTCCGGATCTAACTTGTTTCCCGTTCCCATGGAGGAAATAAGGGGGATACAATTATTCTTTGAATATTCGGCAATCAGCAGTTTTGAGGTAACACAGTCTATGGCATCAATTATAAAATCAGGACGCGCCTGTTCTATAATTCTTGAAATATTATCTTTATCCGCAAATTCCGAAATACAGTTTACAGAGCACTGAGGGTTAATATCTTCAATTCTTTTTGCTGCTGCCTCGGTTTTGTTCATATCAAGGGTTGAAAGGGTTGCAATTATCTGACGGTTAAGGTTGGTTATATTAACCTTGTCATGGTCAACAAGAGTAAGACTGCCAACTCCTGCTCTTGCAAGAGCTTCTACACAGTATCCGCCAACTCCGCCAATTCCGAAAATAAGAATTGAACTGTTTTTCAGCCTTTCAACAGCTTCTTCCCCAATAAGTGCGCTTTCCCGCGAAAGCCAGTTTTCCATACCATCACCTCGTAAAGTATTGTAACATATTTACCTGATTATTTCAATATAAAAATACAGAAAGAAAAAGATAGGTTAAAACAGACATAATCTGCCTTGACTTTTTGTTTTTATTATGTTATCATATATATCTGCGGAAAACTAAATTTCAGAATCTTTTGATTTTGTTATGCGGGTGTGGCGGAATTGGCAGACGCGCCAGACTTAGGATCTGGTGTCCCCGACGTGCAGGTTCGACCCCTGTCACCCGCACCAACAAAGAAACCTGATTTGTCTACCAGACAAATCAGGTTTCTTTGCGTGATGCGTTCCTTGCGGAACGAGATGCGCACGACTTGCGTGATGCAGACTTCGTCTGTGATGCACGCCGTCACGCGCGTGTGTGGAACGCATCGCATCACCTACCACGGCGCAGCTGCATCACTTATCACTTATTTGCAAACAGACAGATTTGTGATATAATAGAAGAAAGCGAGGTGTATATTATGTCTGAATCAAAACTTAAAGACCTGTCCATGGAGTTTTCCGTTGAAATTATTGAGCTGGTTAAGTATTTGAAATCTATCAAAGAGTCCATCATCTCCAACCAAATCGGAAGAAGCGGAACAAGTATCGGTGCCAACATTCACGAAGCACAATATGCGCAAGGCAAGAAGGACTTTATTTCCAAACTTGAAATTGCCTTAAAAGAAGCAAGTGAAACGGGTTATTGGTTGGACCTCTTGTTTCGAACGAAATATATCGATGAGCAAACCTTCAAAACGCTTTCTTCCAAGTGTACATCTTTAAGAGCAATGTTGGTTGCATCTTGCAGAACCGCAAAGGAGAATGCAAAATGACTTACCGGTTGTTAGAGAAATTTGATGACAAGGATATACCGGCTATACTTTCTGTTTATATGCAACCAACGATTTCGCAGTTTATCGGTATTGATAATGAGAATTATTGGATATATATAACGAGTACCGATGGTGTCTATTTCTATAAGGCTTATAAAGATGACATTTTAGTCGGTACTATGCATCTTGAGTTGGCTGACGGTATTTTGTATATGTCTGTTGTTGTTTCCCCACAGTATCAAAGGCAAGGATATGCCACAATTATGCTAAAAGATGTTCAATCGGGAAAATTTAGGCTTGATTTTAATAAAATTGAAGTTTCTATTGATGAGAAAAACAAAGCTTCCATTGGATTATTTGAAAGCGTTGGATTTGTATGTACAGGCAAAGACGAAGAACTCTTTAAATATGAGTATAGCAAAGGATAAAACACACTACTTTTGGTCGTTTTTACCCCCACTTATACTACTTTTAGTCGCTCTTACGCAAAAAAGAACGAACTTTTTTCTATCAAAAGTTCGTTCTTTTTTTATACAAGCCGCAGGCATTTATAATCACGCGTTAGCGTGCATACTCCTGCGGCTTGATGAAATACAACACTTTGTGTTGATGATATGCAACGGCAATCCGTTGATTTGTTTTAAAAATGTGATATATATAGAAAAGTGATGCGTTTCTTGCTGCTAAATTATTCCTTTATCCTGCAAAGCCCTTGCCATGACCACAAGTGTTTCCATTTTGGTTTGTGAAATCTTAAGATCTCCCGGATCTGCACCTTTGAAATAACCCTTTTGGTATAGATTCATTAAGGGCTCGTATGCCCAGGGGGCTTCTTTTTTTATTTCATCCCAATAGTGCCATACTCTTTCTTTTGAGGCATTTATCAATGCCTGAACCTCTTCTTTTGTCAAATCCTTTTCCACCTTTACATTATATTTTCCGATTTTGTTCGGAATTCCTGTGAACTTGGGTGTATTTACCTCATTACTTGTTTTATTGCTTGAGTTTCTTACCTCAAGATGGCAGTGAGAACCAAAGGAATATCCGGTATTACCTTCAATTCCTATAACATCTCCCGTATTTACCCGCTGTCCCTTTGAAACAAGCCGTTTGGAAAGGTGAGCATAGATTATTCTTTGGCCTGTATCCGCTTTTATTATCACATAGTTTCCCCATTGCCAGGTTATATCGTTGCTGCTTTTGGGTACTATGGTGCTTGAAATTACCTCACCGGGGCAAATTGCCAGAAGCTCTTTGCCTGACCTTCCTACAATATCAAGTCCTGTGTGAAATTCATTTATACCTCCTATTGTTCTGTTGCCGTAAACTGAGGTAACTTCAAATTCACCGCCCTTGTAAGGATTTAGCATATTATTCACTCCTTTGATTTCTTTTCATGCTGTGTCCCGAAATAAAAGGCTATTACCGAGGATACTATTATCATAAAGTTATCCGGTGAAATATCGCCCCTTAATGAAAGAACGGAGAACACAGCTATGACTATAAGGGTTATAATTGTTTTTACTTTTATAAGTTCAGCTATATTTTTGATAATATTATTCAAATCATTCCTCCTAAGTAACTATATCCCACTTTTTTACCTCGTTGTAAATCTTATCTATAAACGAATTGCCTTTCAAGGTCTTATAGGCTTCATAGAGAAAAACAAAATTTTCATATTCGTACTGTCTTATTTCTTCTTTTTCTCTGTTATGATAGTAAATGCGGAGCATTTCGCTTCTCAGCTGGCATTTTGTTCCCTTTGCGAGCTTTTTTATACTGATGATTATGGGGCAGAGAACGGCTGTAAGTGTAGTAATTTCAGCAATTATTGCAGATATCTGAATGAATATCATGTTCAGACTATGCCCTCCTGCCCATAATCTTTACGGTAGTTGCAGAGGGCAATTCGCCGCTTGTAACGATTTTTATGATGTTTCCCACATCCTCGGAAAAACCACCGTTGTAAAAATTCTTAATTTGGTATTCTCCTATACCAACAGGAATATTTTCAGCGGCATTTTCATCGTTTGTATGAAGGATATTAAATGCCGTATTCCACATATACTTCCTGTAGGCATCTATGAGTATATATGATGTTTTTTCGCTTGAAAGAGCATTGTTCACCTTTCCTATACAAACCGAATCGGTCCAAAGCTCGATTCCGCCACCTTGCGCTACGGGGGGAACGGTTAGTAAAACTGAAAGGGAATTATATTTTTTTGAGTTGGAAAGAGAAACAGAAAATTCTGTTTTGGAAGAATCTAAAACATCATGGGAAATCAATTCCCATACCTCCTGAGCAACATAACCTGTTTTTTGAATGCTTTTGAATGATATATCCGATAACCCCCATCTTCCGCAAAGTGCGGTATAATACGCACCTCTTAAAAAGGTATATGCTGTGCCACCCAAAATAGTTACATCGGTGTTTTCTCCTGTCCAGATGAAATATAGTTCCATATTCTGCGAAACGCCAACCGATGTACATACCAGATTTTTAATTTCATCAACCGATGAAAAGCTGTAAAGGGAAGAGCCATCTTTTCCACGGGGGATTTTAAAGTTTAATACAGGATTCTTGGAGGTTCCCGTATTGGTTATCTCAGCCGTTTTTTCAGAAGAAACACTCTCAACTTCCCCTATTGAAATATTTGAAGAAAAAACACCGTTATCTGCATCACGGCGTACAGACTGTGCAATTTCCTCTATTCGCTCAATTTCAAGGGGAGTGGGTTCACTTGCATTAACAGAAGAAAGAGAGGGGCCTTGCTCTACCTCTATCAATACAACATTGCTTGTAGCTCTGAAGTAATTGCTGCCGTCATTACCCGAGGCTATTACACCAACACTGAACTCCCCTTCCTTCAGAACCTCAAAGGGAACGGTACATTCACTCCTTGTAAGTCCAACGCTGTATGCAGTACCATTATATTCAAATACTGCTCTTTTGTTAAGAGAGTCCCAGCTTTCATCAAAAACAAATCTTGCTTTTATTATATTCTGAGAATTTGCGGCAAGTGTATTGTTATCGCAACGCCGCATCTTTTGATTTTCTATTTTGAAATCAATATACATTTTTATCACCTCAGATATATGATACACCAAAATTTCCCAATATGGTAGAGTACCCTCAGTAAAAAAATAAACTACCGTTTATCGCAAAACGATAAACGGTAGAAAAATATTTTAAAATAAATTATTTTTTCTTGAGTTCTTCAAGGATTTCTTCAAGAAGCTGTTCTGTTGTAGGCTTGGGATCTTCTTCTGCTTGTTCTTCCTGTTTCTTTCTTGCTTCTGCCTTTTCTCTCATCTTGTTTATTCCCTTAACGATAAGGAAAACGATAAAGCCGATGATAAGGAAGTTGATAATAGTGGTAAGAAGAGTGCCGATTCCTAAAACAACTGCCGCCTTTACTTCTACATCTCCGTCCATAACTGCGGGAACAAGTGTAACATCAAATTTGGCAAGGTCGAAATCACCGATTATCCAACCGATAAAGGGCATGATTATGTTATCTACAAGGCTTGTGGTTATCTTGCCGAAGGCGGTTGCAATTACAACACCTATTGCCATATCAATAACATTACCGCGCATTATAAATTCTTTAAATTCGCCAAAAAATCCTCTTGTTTTTTTCATGATTGTCCTCCCAAATAATTCTTTGTTATATTTTAGCATATAAAAAATATTTTTGCAACTCCTATTGCAAAAATATTATAAAATGATATAATTTATTTATCATTACTTGGAGAGATTTATGAAAAGGAATTATAAATTAACTATGCTTGCCTGCTTTGTAGGCTATATTGTTCAGGGAATTGCAAATAATTATTCTCCCTTACTTTTTGTTACCTTTAACGAAACCTACGGAATTCCGCTATCAAAAATTGCCCTTCTTATTTCTGTGAATTTTGTTGTACAGTTAAGTGTGGATCTTCTGTGCGCTCTTGTTATCGAAAAAACCGGCTGGCGCGTGCCGATAGTTTTTGCTCATGTTCTTGCTTTTGGCGGTTTGCTGATGCTTGCGGTATTGCCTGATCTTATGGATAATAAATTTGCTGCCCTGCTTATTTCGGTTGTGGTACTTGCTTCCGGCGGCGGTTTTCTTGAGGCTTTGGTAAGCCCGATCATTGAATCCTGCCCTACAGATAATAAATCCGGGGTTATGAGTCTTTTGCATTCCTTTTATTGCTGGGGATATTGCGGAGTTGTGGTAATTTCCACACTTTTCTTTGGTATTTTCGGTATACAGAAATGGCATATTCTTGCTGCGATCTGGGCTCTTATTCCATTACTTAATGCAATTGTTTTTGCCTTTGCGCCCTTGAACGAGGATGCAAAGGAAGAAAGGGAAACACGCTCATTCGGAGGTCTTTTTAAAAACAGGTATTTCCTTATTCTTATCGTCATTATGTTTTGTGCTGCCTGTTGTGAGCTTTCGGTTGCCCAATGGTCCTCTGCCTTTGCAGAAAAGGCGCTGGGAATTTCAAAAACTATGGGAGATTTGTTTGGCCCCTTGTTTTTCGCTGTACTTATGGGTATATCAAGGTTGATATACGGTTTTTATCTTTCAAAAAAGAATATAGATCTTGAAAAGGTGATATTTTACAGTGGGATCTTATGTATTGTAAGTTATCTTGTAATATCTCTTTGCCCTGTACCTATGATATCCCTTATAGGTGTTGGGATTTGCGGATTTTCGGTTGGTATTCTTTGGCCGGGCAGCTTCAGTCTTGGTGCGGCTAATATAAAAAACGGCGGAAGCACCATGTTTGCTCTGCTTGCACTTTTCGGTGATCTTGGCTGCAGCACCGGCCCTTTTGTTGTGGGTACTATGGCATCCTTAAAGAATGACGATCTTAATTTCGGGATTCTTATTGCAACTGTATTTCCGGTTATAATGTGTTTGTGTCTTTTTTCATCTTTCAGAAAAAAGCCGGAAAATAAAAAGTCCTAATATTTTTTATACCTGTATTGACTTTGTTTTTTAAAAATAATATAATATATATATCACTTAAAAGGAGATCTGATTATGTATATTCCAACTTTCCCTACTCCCTCACAGAGAGTAATTGATTATGAAAAATTAGGTTATGGAATGTTCCTCCATTACGGTCTTTATTCACAGCTTAACCGCGGTGAATGGGTTTATCATATGGAAAAGCAGAAAATGGACGAATACAAGAAGCTTGCCGAAACCTTTACCGCAGCGGATTTTGATGCAGAAAAGATAGTAAGCACCGCAAAAGCTCTTGGTTGTAAATATGTAAATCTTACCACCCGTCATCATGAAGGCTTTTCGCTTTATGATACAAAGGGACTTTGTGATTTTGATTCTGTTCATGCTCCTAATTGCAAACGCGATCTTGTTCGTGAATTTGTTGATGCTTGTAACAAATATGATGTTGTGCCTTTCTTATACCATACTACAATAGACTGGTATCAGGATGATTTTTACAACGATTTTGATAATAAATACCTTGAATATCTTCGTCAAAGTGTTGAGGTGCTTTGTACCAATTACGGTAAAATAGGCGGTTTCTTCTTTGACGGTAACTGGTGGCATCCCAAGAAAGACTGGAAATTGGATGAGCTTTACGGTACTATTCGTAAGCATCAGCCTGATGCTATCATTATCAACAACACAGGACTCAGTAATTTGGGTAAGGCGATACACCCCGAAATAGATGCAGTTACCTTTGAGCAGAACGGTGTTACCGAGCCTATCGACCGTGACGGCAGACCTCAGTATTTTGCAGGCGAAACCTGTATGACACTTAATACCCACTGGGGTTGTTCCAAGTATGACTTTAACTACAAATCTCCTGCCGAGGTTATCCGTACCCTTGCAGGCTGCCGTGCCGCAGGTGTAAACTTCTTACTTAATCTTTCTCCAAGTCCTACAGGGGATATTTCCGCATTCCAGCTTGGAACCCTTGAAATAGTAAAGCAGTGGATAGATATTCATGAGGAATTTGTATATGACAGTATGCCTGTATATTATCCCGATAATCTTTCAAGCTGCAGCAACTGTAAAGTGGTTAAGAACCGTAACGGCAAGTACCTTTACTTTGTTATGAGTGATAACTCAAAGAACGGTAATGTTAATGTTACCGTTGACGGCGGTATGTATTCAGGTGTAGTAGGATTTTCAAACTGTAAGTTCGATATCGAAAAGATCGAATGGATGGATACAGGAGAAGAGCTTAGCTTTAATCAGAATGCGGATAAATCTCTTACTGTAAACTTTACCGCCCAACCTTACGGTACAGACCTTTGTGTAAGAATTGCAAAGGCAACACTTAAATAATTAAAAAAGAATAATTTAAAACGGTTTACGAATCATCTTTTCGTAAACCGTTTTCTATTACTGTAAATATAAATCAACCTATCTGCCATGTATCCGGAGATTTGGTAAAGTCCACATTAACAAGTGAACCGTGAACCGCCTCTGTCCAAATAACATCGTTTTCTGTTACATAATTATAAAGAGCTTCGTTTATTGCAACATATTCACTACGCTGTTGGTTTGTTCCGTTAACATAACGGCTGTTATAAGTTGCACTTTGCTTTAAGTATATCCAGCTCTGCTTTGCGAGAGTCAGGCGTTCAAGCTGGAGTGAGTTTGCATTATTTTCTGCCTTTTCCCAAAGTGCATCTATTTCATCAACTCTTGAGTCAACGGTTTCAAAATTATAGTACCCCGAAGCAGGAGCATGGAATTTATGGCATTTTTCATTGCCCATTTGTGCAATTATTTCTGTATATGCTTTAAGATATTTCCATCCTGCACCGTAATAAGCTTCAAGTCCTTTGTTGAGATGATAATTATATTCTTCTTCACTCATATACGGATCACGGTACATAAGGTCAAACATATATGCACGAATTTTGCCAAAGTCGGGATGCTTGCCGCCAAACACACTATTGATAAGAATACCCGATTCTTCAAAGCTGTAATCAGCAAATATACGAACATTTGTAAGGGTGGAATCCCAATCGGGGAAGGGTGTAATAAACTTTACAAAGGCACCGGAATGATCCCAGAAATGCAGTTTTCCGCCGGTAAGCTCATACCATCCGGTCATTTCCTCCATCATTGTTACATTTTGAGCACAATCCGGATCATTATATGCATGGCCTGCACAGCCTTCGATGGTTATGTATTCTATCGAAATATTGTCAACAAGCTCGATTCCCACGGGTGGCGTTGAGGTATAGGTGTAGGCACCGAACTGTATTTCAAAACCGGGATAAAGAGCTTTAACTTTAGCTGCTACCTCGTTTGTAAGAGTAATAATAGGACCGCAACGGGATTTATGAGTTCTGTACAAAGCGTTGCAATCTGTACATTTGCAATACTCTGACGAATCATTGATTGCCAAACAGAGCTTGCTGTAATCACTTTCCTCTATACAACGGAGAATGGTATCGGTTATTTTTTCTTTGTTTGTCTTATCTGTAAGACAGGGAGTTGCATTGTAGTTATTTTCATAACTTCCGATATTACCTGTAAGATAATTGGAAATATTCTGACTTAAATTTCCTTTTTCCTGACCTTTACCGAGAATGCTCCCGGACATATAGAACACCCTGTAATTAAAGAAGGGCTCATCTGTATAACGGTATCCGTTATCAAAGGAAATCACGGGATCGGGAGAGTATTTGATAAGATCTTCGCAGCCTGTTTCTTCTTCGTCCTGAATATAAAATTCTACACCGAACTTTTCTTCAAGCAAATAATGAACTGCGGTAAAGCTGCCGTCAAGCTCTTTGGCATATCTTGAATCATGCTTATCACTGTCTACACCGGCTACAACAAGGTAATTCCCCTGAGCTGTAACCTCAAAGGCATTATCAGAAGTAAAGGAAGAACGGTCTACCTTTACTATGTCGCTATCCTCGCGGTTGGTTTTTCCTACAAGGATCTCGTATTCGCCTGTTTTTGTTTCGTCGGATACAACGGGGAGCTTGATGCCAATGCTTTTTTCAATATATTTGGAAAGTTTCAATGCACCTTCTTCAACACTTTCAACGGTATTCGCAGGATAAACTATAGTATAAAGAGAAAGGTCATTTCCGTTTATTTCATATACGGGTTCAATGTAAAGGAAGTTGGAAAGCATCTGAGAGCATTCGCTTCTCATTGCATTGTTCTGAGGGTTAAGATAAAGAATGCCCTCC
>JAFYPJ010000085.1 GCA_017547545.1 Clostridia bacterium
CATAATTTTACCTTAATGAAGCAATTATACAATGAATTTAAAACAGAAATTGTATCCTCTGGATACAATCATTGATGTATACGAACCCCAAATTGTATCCTAAGGATACAAATTTGTAATGAATATGTATTTAAAATTTGTAGAGAAATCCTCCTGTATATCTTAAAGATTCAGCCGAATTTGTCAAATAATTAACTTTCCCGTATTCTATTGAATTATTTTGAGTTTTATAGTATAATATTTAATAATTATATTTTACCGAGGTGAAGCAAATGTCATATACATTCAGAGGCGGTGTGCATGTACCAGAGCATAAGAATACCGCTTCACTCAATATTAAAAAGATGACAGCACCCGAAAAGGTGTGGATACCTCTTTCACAGCATATTGGCGCACCCTGTACACCTACCGTTAAGGTTGGAGACTTTGTATATAAGTACCAAACCATCGGTACATTTGAAAAGGGCTTAGGCTGTCCGGTTCATTCAAGTGTTTCGGGTAAGGTTGTTTCAATGGAAGAAATTCGCAATCCCATGGGGAATGTTGTTACACATATAGTAATTGAAAATGACGGAGAGTACACCCCTTTTCCTGATATTAAACCCTACGAAAAATCCTTTGATGAAGTAAATATTGAGGATCTTATTGAGATAACAAAAAAAGCGGGTATTTCCGGTATGGGCGGAGCAACTTTCCCAACTCATGCAAAAATTCAGTCTGCATACGGTAAGATAGACCGCCTTATCATAAACTGTGCGGAATGTGAGCCTTATATCACAGCAAACCACCGTTTGATGCTTGAATATCCCGATGATATTATCGGCGGTGTTAAAATATTGTTAAAGGCATTTGGACTGCGTGACGGAGATATTGCAATCGAAGATAACAAACCCGATGCAATCAAGCTCTTTTCCGAGAAAACAAGGGAAAGTGATATTATAAATGTAAAGGTTATGAAAACAAAATATCCTCAGGGTGATGAGCGTCAGCTTATCTATGCTATAACAGGAAGGCAGATACCCTCCGGAAAATTACCTGCGGATGTTGGATGTGTGGTATTCAATGCAGAAACCTGCGCTGCGATATACAGAGCCTTTGTGAAGGGAACACCCCTTACCTCAAGAATTGTTACCGTAGACGGTGACTGTGTTAAGGAGCCTTGCAGTGTGCTTTGTGCAATAGGTACACCAATTAAAGACCTTGTTGAATTTTGCGGCGGCTTTATAAAGGAAGCCCATGCTGTAGTAAACGGCGGACCTATGATGGGTGCTGCACAGTGGGACATAAATGCTCCCGTAACAAAGGGAACATCAGCTATTCTTCTTTTCTCAAAGGATGCTTATCCCCAATTCAATGAAAACTATAACTGTATAAGATGCGGCAGATGTGTAAGATCCTGCCAGATGGGCTTGATGCCTAATTACCTTGGACTTTTTGCTAAGGAAAGAAATTATGAGCTTTGTGAAAAATACGATGTTCTTTCCTGTGTTGAATGCGGTGCATGTACCTATATTTGTCCCGGAAATGTGCCTATCACACAGCTTAACCGTGTTGCAAAAGCTAAAATTATAGAAAAGCGCCGTAAAGAGGCGGCAAAGGAGGCAGTGAAGAATGACAAGTGATAACAAATTATTATCCGTTTCTCCTTCTCCGCATATAAAGCATCCGGATACAACACGCAGTATCATGCTCGATGTTCTTATTGCAATGGTTCCTGCGCTGATCTGGGCGGTTTATGTTTTTGGCTGGCGCTCTCTGTCCATTCTTCTTATCAGCGTTGGCTCATGTGTTGCCTTTGAATTCTTTTATCAGAAGCTTATGAAAAAACGCATCACCACAGGTGACCTTTCTGCTGCAGTTACAGGTGTTCTTCTTGCCTTTAACCTTCCTGTAAGCGTTCCTTTCTGGCTTCCCGTTGTGGGCTCGTTTTTTGCTATTATAATAGTTAAACAGCTTTTTGGCGGAATCGGTAAAAACATTATGAATCCTGCGCTGGCGGCAAGAGTGTTCCTTTTCTGCGCATGGCCTTCAATTATAGGAAACGATTCTTACTACGCGCCCTTTACCAAACTCTCGGCATTTAAAATTTCTGTTACAGGCACGGATATAGTTGCAGGTGCTACCCCTCTTGCTTCCTTTAAAAACGGAAGTGTCAGCGAATATTCTGTTTTTGACATGTTCCTTGGCAATATCCCCGGATGTATAGGAGAGGTAAGTGCATTACTTCTGATCCTTGGCGGTTTATATCTGCTTTTACGCCGTGTTATTTCATGGCATATTCCTGTTTCTTACATAGGTACGGTAGCTCTTATTACCTTCCTGTTCCCCAAGGTTGAATCGGTTCATGCATTTCAGTTTATGTCTATGGAACTCTTTTCCGGAGCACTTATGCTTGGAGCAATATTCATGGCAACCGATTATGCAACCTCACCCGTATCCCCCCTTGGAAGGATCATCTACGGTGTTGGCTGTGGTGCAATAACCGTATTCATAAGATATTTCGGCGGTTATAGCGAAGGAACCTCATTTGCTATCCTTATTATGAACCTTCTTGTTTGGTATATTGATATGTTTACAAGACCTCGTGTCTTTGGTAAGATCAAAGCAAAAAAGACTAAAAATACTGAGGAAAAGGGGTGAAGTGAATGAGTAATTTCAAATATTTTGCCCGTGTAGCTGGAGTACTTTTTATAGTATGTACAATTACTGCGCTCCTTCTCGGTGCCGTGTACGGTTTAACAAAGGATACAATTCAAAAGAATAACGATAAGGTTATGCGTGATACCATAGCTTCTGTTTTTGAAGGTGATATCATGATAAAAGAAGCTATTATAACCGAGGGACTTGATCCTTGTGTTAAGAATGTATATGAAATTACAGAGCATGACTATCTTTTGGGTTATGCCGTACATGTTGCTCCTTTGGGTTTCAAGGGTGAAATCGAAATGATAGTTGGCTTGCAGGCAGACGGAAGCTGCAAAAGCGTTCGTATAATCTCACTTTCCGAAACACCCGGTCTCGGTTCAAAGGTTAGTGATGATATATTCCTTTCTCAGTTTACGGGTAAAAATGAGGTGTTTACCGTTAAGGAGAATATTGATCCTATTGCCAGCGCTACAATATCCTCAAAGGCAGTAGCCAACGGAGTTAATATTGCCCTTGATGCCTATGAAATCGTAACAGGGGGTAAAAGCTGATGAATAAATTAAATATCAAGCAGATGCTTTTAGACGGTATCTTGTATAAAAATCCCGTACTCGTTCAGCTTTTGGGCTTGTGCTCCGTTCTTGCCGTTACAACCTCGGTTGTAAACGGATTCGGTATGGGAGCAGCGGCAACTGCGGTGCTTGTATGCTCAAATCTGCTTATCTCCTTGCTTCGTAAGTTTATTCCGAAGCAGGTACGAATTGCGGCATATATCGTTATTATATCAGGCTTTGTTACAATGGTTGAGCTTCTGATAAAAGCATATTTGCCCGCCCTTGACAAGTCTCTTGGTGTATTTATTCCCCTTATAGTGGTTAACTGCATGATCCTTGCCCGTGCGGAAGCCTTTGCTTCCAAAAATAAGCCTCTGCCATCTATTATTGACGGTTTGACTATGGGTATCGGATATACAGTTGCTCTTGTTGCAATTTCATTTATAAGAGAAATTTTAGGTGCAGGTACACTTTTTGGCTATAATATCATGCCCAAAGGATTTCAGCCTATGCTTATGGCTATATTACCTCCCGGCGGATTTATAATTTTGGGTTCTCTTATAGCTCTTATGCAAAAGCTCATGTCCTTAAAGGGAAATAAGGCTGCAACAGCAAAGGCTGAAGATACAGCCATAAAAACAGAAATCAAGGCAGAGGAGGGAAATGAGTAATGTTTACAGAGATTCTTGTGTTAATGTTATCGGCAGTTCTTATTGAGAACTTCATTTTCTCCCGTTTTATGGGCTGCTGTCCATTCCTCGGTGTATCGGAAAAGCCTGATACGGCACTTGGTATGGGTTGTGCGGTTATATTTGTTATGACCTTGGCAAGTGCTGCATGTAACCTTGTATATAATTTTATTCTCGTACCCTTTAATCTTGAATATCTCTATACCATTGCATTTATTCTTGTTATTGCTGCTCTGGTTCAGTTTATAGAGATGTTTTTAAGAAAGGCTGTACCAAGTCTTTACAATGCCCTTGGTATATACCTTCCCCTGATTACCACAAACTGTGCGGTACTTGGTGCGGTTATTCTCAATATGCAGAAGTATTCCGATGTGGCAAAGGGAGAAAGCCTTTTGTTTTCGGTGCTTTTCGGATTCTTTGCAGCAGTTGGTTTTACTCTTGCAATTGTAATATTTGCAGGAGTGCGTGCAAGAATGGTGTATTCGGATCCTCCAAAGTCATTTCGCGGAATGCCCCTTGCTCTTATAGCCGCAGGGCTTATAGCAATGGCTTTCTCAGGCTTCTCCGGAACTAATCTGGGTTAAGGAGGGAAGACTATGGATATAATGAATATAGTTTGGGCAGGTGTCTGGTTTTCGGTTCTTGGTTTAGGCTTAGGCTTTGCCCTTGCCCTTGCATCCAAAATATTTGCGGTAAAGGTTGACGAAAGAATAGAACAAATAAGTGAATGCCTGCCCGGTGCAAACTGCGGCGGATGCGGTTATTCGGGCTGTTCGGCTCTTGCCCAGGCAATAGTGGAAGGCAAAGCAAAGGCAACTTCATGCAATGCAGCGGATGATGACGCGGTAAATGCGATCTCAGCGATAATGGGTGAAGAAGCCGGTGAGCGTATCAGAATGAGAGCTCAGGTAATGTGTTCGGGTACACATGACCATGCATTGAAAAAATACAACTATGAAGGCGATATGGACTGTATTTCAGCCAGCCGTATCGGCGGCGGAGATAAGCTTTGTCCTAACGGATGTATAGGCCTTGGAACCTGCGCGGATGTTTGCAAGTTTAATGCAATTGTAGTTGAAAACGGAGTTGCCGCAGTAGACTATTCAAAATGTGTTGGTTGCGGTGTTTGTGTTTCTTCGTGTCCTAAAAATGTTATCCGCCTTATTCCTTATGATGCGGAGCATTGGGTTGGCTGTGCCTCCCATGATAAAGGACCTGTTGTTCGTAAATACTGCGATGTTGGCTGTATTGGCTGTAAGCTTTGCGAAAAGAATTGCGAGGCAGGCGCTATAAGTGTAGACGGCTTTGTTGCAAGCATCGACTATTCAAAATGTAACGGTTGCGATAAATGTGTTGAGGTATGCCCCCGTAAGATAATATGGTCGGCAAAGACACAGGGCAACGGACTTTTGATTGAAAGAATAACAAAATAAGCTTTTAAGAATAAAGGAAGGGGGAATCCCCTTCCTTTTGTTCATAAAAAGTTAATAAAGAAATTTGTATAAACTATTGCAAAGTTTGTTTAATTGTGGTATTATATGTGAGTACGAAAAATTCATATAGGGGTATAGCTCAGTTGGTAGAGCAGCGGTCTCCAAAACCGCGTGTCCAGAGTTCGAGTCTTTGTGCCCCTGCCAGAAAAACGACAGGTTTCGACCTGTCGTTTTTTCAACGAAATCCACCCTTACGGGTGGGTGAAATATTGCTTCGCAATGTGAAATACGCCTGCGGCGTGTGAAATTC
>JAFYPJ010000086.1 GCA_017547545.1 Clostridia bacterium
AAAAGCCTTTACCGTGTTATAATATTTTACAAAGTCTTATGCACATCATATTATTTTATGAGGTAATTTATGAAGCTTGCAATTATAGGAGATCTTCAGTATTGGAAAGCAGAGGTAGAAAATCTTGGCTTTAAAATGGAACAGATAAAAAAATTTGATCCTGCTTTTTCCTTTGTTATGGGTGATGTTGGCGGCTCACAGATGAGAAGTGAGGAGGGATTGCTTGAAACAAAGGAATATGTTTCAAGGGTAGGTTGTCCCTTTCATCTGATATACGGAAATCATGATGTGGAATATTGGCCGGACAACAGATTTGAATATGATCCGGAGGGAACTTACAGAAAGGTTTTCGGTGAATCTCCTTATACCTCCTATATTTTTAACGGAGTTCTTGTTGTTTGTATTTCAATAGAGCGTCAGCCCTATGAAAGCTTTATTACTCCCTATACCGTATATGTTTCTGATAAGCAGTACGAATGGGTGAAAAATGAAATAGAAAGTAATAAGGATAAACCGTGTATAATTATTGCTCATGCTCCCGTTGCAGGTTCGGGGCTTCGTTGCGAAAGACCTATGCACAATGCAGCACTTGATACCTATCTGGATCATACCTTCAAACCACAGCGCTGGGTTGCTCTTTTACGGGATAATCCGCAGATCAAGGCTTGGGTAAGTGCCCATTTTCATATGGGGCATGATTATGATACCGCCATAACACAAAGAAACGGGGTAGTACATATATCCTGCGGAGTTATGACCTGCTGTACAAGGGATGAAAGGGCGCATACAAGAATCCTTGATATAACTGAGGATAAACGGTTGCTTGTTTATACCCTTGATCACAATGATGATAAAGAGCTTATTCTTGATGCCGAAATTGATCTTATAGGTGAAGAAGAGAGTGTTGGAAGAATATCAAGACACGGCAGGCATGAAATTCTTATTGGGACAGATGATGAAGCGCAAAAGGTATGGTATGACGAAGCTCATTGCAGCTATTTTGTTTCAACAAAAAAAGGAATGCTGTGGGAATATTCTGAGGAACTTTCCGATTTTTGCGGTGCGGTTTCTTATGAAAAAAAGGTTGAAAATCTTTATATAAATAAAAATAAACTGATTATGGAGTACCCCAACACTACACTTGCTTCTGTAGATCTTGTCGATCGCGGCAGATGGCAATACAAGGATTCATTAGAGCAAAAAATCGTTGCTTTGGATGAACTTGTCGGAGAAAAGCTGCCCACGGTAAATTATGAAAGCTATAGCTCAAAAGAGGGAACTTATATTAAGTTTTAAATCTTAAAGCACTTTGCAATAAAATGCAGAGTGCTTTATTTAATGGGACAGGATTTTTTGTTCTGTCGAATTATGTTAAACGATTCTTTGGAGGGTACTCTACCGAAACGGAATTTTATCTGTTATGATAATATGCGAGGTGGTGAGATGGAGCTGCTTGATGAAATTAAAAATGAATATATCAGGGGGAATTCAAGTTACAGAGAGCTTTCCGCGAAATTCGGTGTTACATATTCCGAAATTGCCGCAAGGGCAAAGCAAGAGTGCTGGGTGGAATTAAGAAAAGCCTTTAAGGAGTCCGGTGTCGAAAAAAGACTTGATACGGTAACTCTTCGGTTGATTGAAAAGCTGGAACGGGCTATTGATGAGCTTGACAGCCATATTACAACCGTCCGTATCAAGGAAAAAAGCACCGAGTACGATGAAGAAGGTAAAAAAGCAGTTTCGGAAAGGATCGTTGAAAGCGAAGAACTTCATATCGAAAAGGGACCAATAGACCGAAATGCCCTGAAACAGTTGGCGTCAACCCTGAAGGAGCTGAAAGGCAAGGAAGAACAAACAGAGGATACTTCTGTAGAGGTTGTGCTGAGCGATGAAGCAAGGGAGCTTGCTGTATGAAAAAGCATGTTATCGGTAAGCCCAATCCCAAACAGGTCATATTTTTAAAGGATTCCCACCGTCATGTTGCCTTTGGGGGCGCAAGAGGCGGCGGAAAAAGTTGGGCGGTGAGGGCAAAGGCCAAGCTGTTATGCTTTAATTATCCCGGTATAAGGATACTTATAGTAAGAAGAACCTATCCTGAGCTGTATAACAATCATATAAATATCCTGCGCCGGGAGCTTTTGGGAACGGCAAAATATAATGACAGGGAAAAGCTTATGACATTTGAGAATTCAAGTACCATAAGCTTTTCTTATTGCGCTAATGACAGGGATCTGGACAGACTGCAGGGGGTTGAATATGATGTGATATTTCTTGATGAGGCAACCCAGCTTTCGGAATATCAGATGCGTACCATCTGTGCCTGCGTTCGTGCTGTAAATAACTATCCCAAAAGGGTTTACTATACATGTAATCCCGGAGGGCAGGGACATTCATATATTAAAAGAATATTTATCGACAGAAGGTATGAGGACGGGGAAAATCCAAAGGATTACTTTTTTATTCAGTCCCTTGTAACCGACAATACCGCGTTGATGAATACTAATCCCGAATATATCCAACAGTTGGATGCCCTGCCCGCAAAGCTGAAGGATGCATGGCGGTACGGAGACTGGAATATTTTTGAAGGTCAGTTTTTTGAAGAATTTCGTGATGATCCTTCCCATTACGATGACCGTAAATATACCCATGTTATACCCGCGTTCAACATACCCTTTGGCTGGAATATATACCGATCTTATGATTTTGGATATAACAAACCCTTTTCCTGTGCATGGTGGGCGGTTGACTATGACGGTATTGTTTACCGTATTCTTGAACTTTACGGGTGTACGAAGAATCCGAACGAAGGGGTAAAATGGAATCCCGAACGGCAGTTTGAAAAAATTGCAAGGATAGAACGGGAACACCCGTGGTTAAAGGGTAAAAATATTCAGGGTGTAGCAGATCCCTCTATATGGGATACATCAAGGGGCGAAAGCGTTGCCGATACCGCTGCAAGATACGGGATATATTTCACTCCGGGGGATAATAAACGAATTGCGGGATGGATGCAGATGCATTACCGACTTTGCTTTAATGAAGAAGGATTTCCCATGATGTATATTTTTGATAACTGTAAGGCTTTTATCCGAACCCTTCCGCTTCTTCGCTACAGTGATGTGAATCCGGAGGATTTGGATTCCTCCCTTGAGGATCATTGCGCTGATGAGGCAAGATATTTTTGTATGATGCGTCCCATTTCTCCCACCTCATTATCGGTGGCGCAAAAGCCGGTGGATGATCCTTTAAATATAATCGGTGTATCCACGAAAAACAGAATTAGGAGGATATGATGTTCAAATTCAAAAAAGAGGATGATGAAAATTTAAAGTTGCCGATAGGTGATGAGGAAATTGCTTCGGCGCGTCAGATTCTCGGGCGGTATAAAAGAGATAAAATGAATCTTGAACAGAAAATAATCTCAAACGAGGATTGGTGGAAATTAAGACACTGGGAGCAGAGCCGGAAAAATAAGGATGATTTCAAGCCTGCTTCGGCATGGCTTTGGAATGTAATAGTTTCAAAGCACGCGGAAACAATGGATTCCTTTCCCGAACCTAACATTCTGCCCCGTATGCCCGATGACAGAGATGAGGCAAAAAAGCTTTCCTCGGTTATACCCTTGATTCTGGAGCAGAACGATATTGAAAATGTTTATTCGGATATTCAATGGTACAAGCTTAAACAGGGTACAGGGGTTTACGGAATCTTCTGGGACAGCACTAAAAACGGTGGCCTTGGTGATATTTCAGTAAAAAAGGTTGATCTGCTTTCTCTGTTCTGGGAGGGCGGTGTGAATAATATTCAGGATTCAAAGAATTTGTTTTATGTTAATCTTTGCGATAATGAAAGCTTGATCGAAGCCTATCCTCAACTTGACGGAAAGCTAATGTCTGCATCAAACGAGCTTGCCAGATACCGTTATGATGACAATGTTGATATAAACGGAAAAAGTGCGGTGGTAGACTGGTATTACCGTAAGCATAAAAACGGTAAAACTATACTTCATTTTTGTAAATTTGTAGGAGATACTCTTTTGTTCTCCACAGAAAATCTTCCCAATGAATATCCAAACGGTTGGTATGAACACGGTCTTTATCCCTTTGTGTTCGATCCCTTATACTCAATAGAAGGAACTCCTTGCGGATACGGGTATATTGATATAGCCAAGGATACCCAGATGCAGATAGATCTTTTGAACAATTCTATTGTAAACAATGCAATGCTGGCATCAAAGCCCCGTTATTTCATCCGCGGAGACGGCAGTATAAATGAGGAAGAGTTTGCAGATTGGACAAAGGATTTTGTTCACACCAACTCAACACTTGGAAAAGATAGTATTTTGCAGATAGATGTTAATCCCATAAACGGTATTTATGTAAATATTCTTAACAACAAGATAGATGAGATAAAGGAGACCTTGGGTAACAGAGATTCTGCAAACGGTGGTATAAGCAACGGTGTTACTGCCGCTTCTGCAATTGCGGCACTTCAGGAAGCGGGCGGAAAGCTTTCAAGAGATTCAACAAGAGCATCCTATTGTGCATATAAGCTGGTAATTGCTCAATGCATAGAGCTTGTAAGACAGTTTTATGATTGCCCAAGATTCTTCCGTATTATCGGTAAAACGGGAGAAAGTAATTTTACTTCCTACTCCAATAAAGGAATACTGCCTAAATATCAGGGTGAGAGATTCGGCATGGATATGGGTTACAGAATGCCTGTGTTCGATATAGAAATAAGCGTGCAAAAATGCAATCCCTATTCAAAAATGTCACAAAATGAATTGGCTCTGCAATTTTATAATCTCGGATTTTTTGAACCGTCAAAAAGTGAAATGGCACTTTCCTGTCTTGAAATGATGGATTTTCCCCGTAAGGAAAGCATTATAAACAGAATAATAGAAAATTCCGCATCAAGAAACAATCAAAGTGTGGGTACGCTTCCCTTGGCTAACGGCAAAAAAGCCGTACTTCCCGGAGAGGCTGCAAACATAGTAAAAGCCAAAATGATGGCTGCGGAAAGTGTAAGCCCGTGATAAGGGGAATATATGACGAGGATGAGCTGATAATATTTCTGCGCGGACATGCAAATTATGCACCGCGGGGAAAAGACATAGTGTGTGCAAGTGTTTCCGCCCTTGCCTTTACATACGCGGCTCATTTGGGAACTTACCGTAAAACCGAAGATAAAATGATTCTTTGGTGTAAAGAAAAAAACCAAACTCAAAGAAGGATATTTAAGGCGATTGTAAACGGACTTAGCATGATATCAAAAAGCTATCCCGAAAACTTTTTACTTACAAAGGGCAGATTAAGCTTACTTATTGACACGCAGGAAAGACTGCAGAAGGAGAATAAAGATGATGAATGAATTTAATCTTCAGTATTTTGCCGACGAGGAGGAATACAAAAAGAAAACGGGCGCTGATTCTGTTGATGACGCCGGTCAAAGTGAAAGAGATGAAAAAAACGAGGTTGCTTCGGATAAGCCAAGCTTTGATGAGCTAATACGCGGAGAATACCGCGACGAATACGGAAAAAGAGTGGAAGAGATCGTGAAAAAGCGTATAAAGGATCATTCTATGCTTAAAAGAGACTTGGATGAGCTCAAAAATGGCTTAAAAAATATTAAAGACGAGCTTGGTATTGAAAGCGATGATCCCAGAGAAATAGTTTCACAGCTCAAGGAGCGTGTTAATACAAAACAGCCTTCTTCTGATATTGAAAGTAAAAACGAAGATTTCAGAGAGGGTACAAAAAGGAATATGCTCAAACTTCTTTACGGCTGTGAAGCGGCAAAGGAGATTTATCCCCAATTTGATATCAGGGAAGAAATCAAGGATCCTGATTTCCGCCGTATTCTCAGATTGGTTGATAACGATCCTAAAAGAGCCTTTGAAATACTGCATTATGATGACATTATAGCCGGTGTGATAAATGATACCGCAAGACTTACCGAGGAAAGAATATCGGGCAGTATTGCCTCAAAGGCATCAAGACCGACAGAAGGCGCACAAAGTGCCGCTTCTGCCGTTTATATAAATCAGAATCCCGGTTCTTTAACTAAGAGCGAAAGAGCCGATATTAAAAAAAGAGTACGCAGAGGTGAACGCATAGTTTGGTAACCTCTGAAAAAAGAAAGGAAAAAACTATGGAATTGATATTTGATATTCAGGCATTTGCCAACCCTAATGTACAGACCACAACCGCAAGCGAATCCGGTAACGATTTAAGTGCCGCAATGAAGGAATATTATGATACCGAACTTCTTGAAAATGCCAAGGAAGAGCTTTTCTTCAATCAGTTCGGCAAGGTACAGCATCTTCCCGAGGGTAACGGTAAAAAGGTTCAGTGGAGAAAGTTTGATACCTTTGGTAAGGCAACAACTCCCCTTGAAGAAGGTGTAACCCCCGACGGTAATACCATGAACATGAAGAGTGTTGAGGCACAGGTGGAGCAGTACGGTGATTATACCACCGTTTCGGATATGCTTGATCTTACCGCGGTTGACGATGTTATTCTTTCATGTACCGAAGAGCATGGAGCTCAGGCAGGTCTAACTCTTGACACTCTTACCAGAAATGAGATCTGTAAGGGTACAAATGTATCCTTTGCTCCGAAGGTGGTTGAGGGTGTTGAAAGTGCGGTATCCTTCCGTTATGAGCTTGACTCCAGTGCAAAGCTTACCCCAACCGTTATAAACAAAGCGGTTACAAAGCTCAAGAAGAATAAGGCTCCCAAGATAAACGGTAAGTATATCGCAATTATTCATCCCTCCGTTTCCGAGGATCTTCGTGAATCCGAGGGTTGGCTTGAAGCACACAAATATGCAGCTGTTACCGAGCTCTTTAACGGTGAGATAGGCGAGCTTCACGGTGTAAGATTTATTGAATCCAACGAAGCGCCTATATTCAGGGGCGAGGATCTTGTTCCCGGTGTTACAAGAAATCTTACCGTTTCCTCCGATGTCAGCTCTTCAACAACCGTTACCGTTGGCACAATAGAGGGACTTGCCGGTGCGGTTAACAGATATGTTATTATCAACGGTAAAAAGTATAAGATTGTAAATATTAACGGAACAAACAAGATAATTCTTGATACAGCAGTTACCTTAAAGGCGGGAGATGTGATCTATCCCGGTGAAGGCGGTGCATGCGGTTGCGCTGCTTACGGATGTATCTTCTTTGGCCGTGACGCTTACGGCAGAGTAGAGCTTTCCGGAGGTGCTATGGAAATGATAGTAAAGGCTAAGGGCTCTGCAGGAACAGCTGATCCCTTGAATCAGCGTTCTACCGTTGGCTGGAAGGCGGCTCATGCTGCCGCTATTCTCTATGAAGAAAGACTTTTGCGCGTAGAGTGCGGTTCTTCCTACAGCGAAAGCGACGATGCAAACTAAGGAGGTACAGATATGAATAAAAAGCTTGAAACCGTAAAGGTAAAATTACCCCGTATAAGCGGAAAGGATGAAAGTGTTTTTGTTTCGGTAGGTGAGCTTAGTTGGCGTATCCGCCGTGGCTATGAGGTTGAAATTCCTCTTTGCGCCTATGATGTTCTTCTTAATGCCGAGCTTGCAGAAGACAGAGCTGATGCATTTATAGAAACTATTCATTGATATAAAGGGAGGGATTTCCCTCCCTTTATTTAAAGAAAGGAGAAGTATATGACAGTAGGCGATATTATTTTCAGTGTAGAAAAATCAAGACCGGGCTGTGATTACAGTATGGAATTCTTTTTGGATGAAATAAACCGTACATGGCTTGATATACATCAAAATATAATTTCGGCACATGAAGGAGGCTGTGATTATTCGGAGTTTACTTGTGCAGAGGATATAATCGGTGTACCAAATAACTATACAGATCTTTTCAAATACCGTTTGATTGCACTTATAGATATCAATAACGGTGATGTAAAGCGTTATTCCAACAATATGATACTTTATAACAATCTTTTGAGTGCATACGGTGAATGGTATACCCGTAATCATATACCAAAGCAAAAAGCAAAGCTGAGGTGGATGTGATGTATTTACCGAAGCTTATTCCCTATGATGTAAAGGAACGGAGCGTATCCGAATTCAAAGGGATAAACAAGAGAAAATACTGCGGCGAAAAGGAATTTTTTGATACTCTGAATATGAGCAGCTGTGAGTATCCTCTGCTTTCCACATCCCCTGCCGCAAAGATTCTTGACAGTATCAAAAATCCTTCGGGTGAAAATGTTTTTCTGTTCAATAACAAAGGAAAGGGGATACTTTTTCAAAACAAAAACTCGTATACTCTGAATTATAAGGGAATTGAACGGGGAAGCCTCTATTTTGAAAATCCGTTGACAATGGCAAACATACTTAACTTCAACAAAAAAACTTTGTTTGTAAAGGGAAATAACCGTTACGAATTTGATATAGAAACCGGCAAGGTTGATCAAATGGGATATACTCTTAATATCCAGTATCCCCTTGTTTCATCCAACCAGGGAAGGCGAACGGTAAAGCTGTCTTTCGTATATGAAGATTTCTCCGAAATAGGCAAGTTTGCTTCTTCAACAGAAACCGCGGCATTTCCTTCCGATGCTTCTGTAGGAGACTGCTTTGTTAAATACCTTGATTTCTACAGATTGGTCTCCAAAAACAGTGCGCAGAGTACAGTTGGAGATTGGCAGCTGCAAACAAATCTCAGGCTGAGAATAGACATTGCCTCCGATTACAGAAAGTTCAAGGAAGGAGACTATATTTTTTTAAAGGGATTTAAATATTGGAACTGGGCTATAAGGGAACTTGGGATGCTTGAAAGATTTGTGCGTATAGAAAAAACAGATGCCAACGGCCGTTATATAACAGAGCCGATAGCCACCTCTGTGGAAATGTTTGAAATTTTAAAGCAGATCGATTTCCCTACAAACGATATTTACGGATATTCGGATCCGGATATAGATAATCCCGGAAATGAGCTGCGTATTCTTGAAGGAGAGATATCAGCAGATATGCCGCAGCTTGATCTTATTATCGGCGGTGCCAACAGAGTGTGGGGGTGCAGTAATACAACGGGTGAAATATTTGCAAGTGAGCTTGGCAACAGCCGTAATTGGAAGGTTTATGAGGGCATATCCTCGGACAGCTACGCCGTAAGTGTAGGCAGCAGCGGAGATTTTACGGCTGCTGTGAGTTATCTTGGTACTCCTGTATTTTTCAAGGAGGATCAGATGATAGTAATAAACGGAAGCAGACCTTCAAGCTATTCGCTTTCGGCATATTCTTACCGTGGTGTAAGCGGAGATTCGCCAATGGGACTTTGTGTAGTAAACGATATACTCTACTATAAGTCTTATGACGGAATCTATGCATATTCAGGAACCAGGCCTGTTTGTGTTTCTCAGAACTTAGGTGATTCTATAGGAGGCCTGAGTAATGTGATAATGGCAGGAGAAGGAGAGTATCTTTTTCTTTTCGGCAAGCAAAACGGAGAAGGTGTACATTATGTTTATGATACAACCCGTGATATATGGCATAAGTATTCGCGTCCCGAAACCTGTGGTTTTATCAGGTATCCCGATGCTACCCTTGAATACTGCATTGAGGAGGGCAATGTTACCGCTTATACCTTGTACAAAGGCATACCCGGAGAATACAGTGTTGGCGAAATAAAAGAAGAAAACAAAAAATGGTATTGGGAAAGCGGAGATATCTACTATAATAACACTAAACAAAAATATCTGGGAAAGCTGACTCTTGATACCGAAAGCAGCGAGAGCTGTGAACTTTATATTTCATATAACGGCGGTGAATTCAAGCGTATAGGACGCTTTCCGCCGCATAAAAGAGGTAATTGCAACATAAATGTATTTGCACAAAGGTGTGACTATTTCAGAATAAGAATGGAAGGCACGGGCAAATTTGTGCTGTACAGTATCACAAACAATATGGATGAGGTAAGCGAAAATGGCTGACAGTTTTTTTAAAAAGATAGACAGAAAAGCTGATCGCAGACAGATAATAGAATACTGTGACTACCTTACAGACCGATTGAGCTATATTCTTGAGAATATCGGTGAAGAAAACTTATGCGATGAACTGAACAGAAAAATAAGGGGTGAAAGCAATGAGTAATTATAAATTAAAAGACGATCCCAATGCATATACAAGTAAAAACATAAGCCCGGAATCCTCTTCCGGTAAGGCAAAAAAGCCTGAAGAATATAACAAAAATTATTCATCTCTTGCAAATGATGTTTTAAAAGACTATCTCTCAAGAGATGAATATAAGTATAATGTTAATACAGACAAACTGTATAAGCAGTATGCCGATAAATATAAGCGCGAAGGTCAGGCGGCAATGCGCGATACGATGGCAAACGCAAGTATATTAAGCGGAGGATACGGTAATTCCTATGCGGCAACGGCAGGAAATCAGGCATACCAAAGCTATCTTGAAAAGCTGAACGATATTATTCCCGAATTGGAAAAAAGTGCGTATCAAAGATATCTTGATACGGACAGTAATTTGAAAGAAAGGCTTGAACGATTGAGCGAGCTTGATAAATCCGAATATACAAAATACAGGGACAGTGTAGAAGATTATCAGAAGGACCGCGAGTTTTACGAGGATAATTACCGTTACAGAGAGGATGCGGATATGGAAATGTATAAGGCGCTGTACGAATATCTTTTGGAAGAGGCTGATCTTGAAAATGACCGCACGGCACTTATGCTTCAAAACCAGAAAAACGCCAATGATTACAAGCTTGGGTTGTTGAAACAATTCTGATACAGTAAAAGCGGCAAGTTGCCGCATTCAATTCCTCACCATTCTTCGGCGTTGACAAATCACACGAAACAAAGCAAATTCCTATATATTAAAAAAATAAGGAGCGGATTTTTCCGCTCCTTATCTTATATCAACATTTACTTTCTTACCGCACTGGGTAGCGGCTGCCTTCATGATAAGACGAAGGCTTCTGGCAATCTTGCCATGTTTACCGATTACCTTACCCATATCGGAAGGATTAACATTGAGGGTAAGGGTTACTGTATCACCCTTTTCTTCCTCGGTTATAACCACTTCATCGGGATATACCACTATGGGCTTGACCATGTCGGCAAGGATTGTCTTGAAATCCGCCATCATTTTGTGATTACTTAATGATATCGGACTTCTTGAGAAGAGACTTAACTGTTTCTGTGGGCTGAGCACCGTCAGCGATCCACTTTGTAGTCTTATCTGCGTCGATCTTGATTTCAGCAGGGTTAGTCATGGGGTTGTAGTAACCGATCTCTTCGATGAATCTGCCGTCACGGGGTGAACGGGAATCTGCAACTACTACACGGTAAAAGGGAGCCTTCTTTGCACCCATTCTCTTGAGTCTGATTTTAACTGCCATTTTGATTTTCCTCCAAAATTTTGTATTGTTTTTTTATCTTAATTATTTATACTCAAAAGGGAAGTCTGAACTTACCTTTTTTGCCGAATTTACCGCTGGATAACTGTTTCATCATCTTGCGGGTTTGCTCAAACTGTTTGAGCAATTTGTTTACTTCCTCAACGGTGTTACCGCTGCCTTGAGCTATACGGCGCTTACGCTGGAAGTTGATTATATCGGGATTATGTCTTTCCTTCGGTGTCATGGAAAGGATGATGGCTTCAACTCTTGAAAGAGCCTTTTCATCTATCTTTGCATCCTTTAATGCACCGGGCTTAACTCCGGGCATCATTGAAAGCAACTGTTCCATTGAACCCATGCTTCTTATCTGCTTGAACTGATCAAGATAATCTTCAAGGGTAAAGGTGTTTTCCCTCATTTTTTTCTCAAGCTCTGCTGCCTTCTTTTCGTCAAAGGTTTGTTCTGCCTTTTCTATAAGAGAAAGCACATCGCCCATACCAAGGATTCTTGAAGCCATACGGTCGGGGTGGAAGGGCTCGATCATATCAAGTTTTTCGCCTGTACCTATAAATTTGATGGGCTTTCCCGTAACATGTCTTACAGAAAGTGCCGCACCGCCTCTGGTATCACCGTCAAGCTTTGTAAGAATCACACCTGTTACATCAAGAAGGTTGTTGAAGTGTTCTGCAACATTAACCGCATCCTGACCTAACATGGCATCTATTACAAGAAGTATTTCGGTAGGATTTACCGAATCCTTGATGTTTTTCAATTCCTGCATCATGGTTTCATCAATATGCAGTCTGCCCGCAGTATCGATAAATACCATATCGTTGCCGTTTTTCTTTGCGTATTCGATAGCCGCCTTGGAGATATCAACAGGATTTGCTTTATCTCCCATTTCAAAAACAGGTATATCCAGCTGTGCGCCCACAACCTTTAACTGCTGAATCGCTGCAGGACGGTAAACGTCACAGGCTACAAGCAAGGGATGCTTGCCCTGTTTTTTGTACAGTCCCGCTAACTTTGCGCTGTGGGTGGTTTTACCTGAACCCTGCAAACCAACCATCATAACAACGGTGGGGGGAGCAGAGGCGATAGTTAATTTGGCCTGGGTTCCGCCCATTAAAGCGGTAAGCTCCTCATTTACTATCTTTATTATCATCTGGCCGGGCATAAGGCTTTCAAGAACATCTGTACCAACGGCACGCTCGGTAACCTTTTTTACAAATTCCTTAACAACCTTGAAGTTTACATCCGCTTCAAGCAATGCAAGCTTTACCTCACGCATTCCCTCGCGAACATCCGCCTCGGTCAATTTACCTTTGTTTTTGAATTTTTTGAAGGCTTCGGATAATTTATCTCCTAAATTTCCAAACATAATATTCCTTCCTTATGAAAGCTTTTTGAGTCTTTCAATTATATCCTCAGGATTTGCGGTGCCCTCTTCAAGCTGTTTTGCAATAGAGGAAATTTCTTCCTTCATTTCTTCAAAACGGCGGAGCAATCCCAACTTTTCCTCAAGGTTTTTTAAAATAGCCTCGCTTTTAACCAATCTGTCTCGCACGCCGGGACGGGTGAGCCCCGTAATGTCTGCAATTTCAGATAGGGAAAGATCTTCATTGTAATATAGATCCACAGCTTCTTTTTGTTTTTCGGAAAGCATCTCTCCGTAAAAATCAACAAGAAGGGATATGTTAACATTCTTATCCATTTCCATGGCATATCTCTCCTTTTAGGGTGTAAAGCGAAATGCATTACACAGTATACCACAGGTATTATTTTTTGTCAATAGTAAAGTTGTAAATATGAAATGAACGATAAACGCCTTTGCGAAAGGCAAAGGCGTTTGATTTTATAACTAAAGTATTTATCCGTCAGATCAATACATACCGCCCATACCGCCCATACCGGGAGCAGCTGCGGGCATTGCGGGAGCTTCTTCCTTCTTATCAGCCACAACAGCTTCTGTTGTGAGAACTGTAGCAGCAATGGAAGCAGCGTTCTGGAGAGCAGAACGGGTAACCTTTGTGGGATCTACGATACCAACTTCAACCATATCAACATATACTTCGTTGTATGCATCAAAGCCGTAGGATTTCTTGCCGCTGGAGAGGATCTTATCAACTATAACACCGCCGTCATGACCTGCATTGGCAGCAATCTGGCGAACAGGAGCTTCAAGAGCCTTGAGAACGATATTTACACCTGTTTTTTCATCGCCTGTAAGGTTTTCGGCAACCTTCTTAACATCTTCAATAACATTGAGATAAGCAACACCGCCACCTGCAACGATACCCTCTTCAACAGCAGCCTTGGTTGCGTTGAGAGCATCCTCAATGCGGAGCTTCTTTTCCTTCATTTCAACTTCAGTTGCAGCACCAACCTTGATAACTGCTACACCGCCTGCAAGCTTTGCAAGTCTTTCCTGAAGTTTTTCACGGTCGAAATCGCTGGTTGTGGTTTCAATGGAGGACTTGATCTGAGCAACGCGGTTCTTGATTTCAGCTGTGTCACCTGCACCGTCAACAATGATGGTGTTTTCCTTTGTGATCTTAACCTGACGGGCACGGCCGAGCTGAGTGATCTGTGTTTCCTTGAGATCAAGACCGAGCTCATCGGAGATCACTTCACCGCCTGTAAGGATAGCGATATCACGGAGCATATCCTTGCGTCTGTCACCGAATCCGGGAGCCTTAACAGCTACACAGATAAATGTACCGCGGAGCTTGTTGAGAACAAGAGTTGTAAGAGCTTCGCCTTCAACATCGTCTGCAATGATAAGGAGCTTCTTGCCTGCCTGAACGATCTGTTCAAGAAGGGGAAGAACATCATGAATATTGGATATCTTTTTATCTGTAACAAGGATGAATGCATCGTCAAGAACTGCTTCCATCTTATCTGTATCTGTAACCATGTAGGGAGAAAGGTAACCGCGGTCAAACTGCATACCTTCAACAACCTCGCAGTAGGTTTCAGCGGTCTTTGATTCTTCAACGGTGATTACACCGTCGGAGGTAACTCTTTCCATTGCATCTGCAATAAGAGTACCGATAACCTCATCACCTGCGGAAATAGTACCAACTCTTGCAATGTCAGCAGTACCGTTAACATTCTGGGAGTTAGCGGTAAGGCATTCAACAGCCTTGTCAACCGCCTTTGAAATACCCTTACGGAGAACCATGGGGTTAGCACCTGCGGTGAGATTCTTCATACCCTCGCGTACAAATGCCTGAGCAAGAAGAGTAGCGGTTGTAGTACCGTCACCTGCTGCATCGTTGGTTTTTGTAGCAACTTCCTTAACGAGCTGAGCACCCATGTTTTCCATAGCGTCTTCAAGCTCAATTTCTTTTGCAATGGTAACACCGTCATTGGTGATAAGGGGAGCGCCGTACTTCTTATCAAGAACTACATTTCTGCCCTTGGGGCCCATTGTTATCTTAACTGTATCTGCCAGCTTATCAATACCGGCAAGTAACGCATTTCTTGCGTCTATTCCGTATGCAATATCCTTTGCCATTTTCTAATACCTCCGAAAAATTACTCAACTATTGCTAAAATATCGTTCTGCTTAACGATGATGTATTCGGTATCACCGATCTTAACCTCGGTGCCGGAATACTTGCTGGTTATTACACGGTCACCCTTCTTAACGGTCATAACAACTTCCTTGCCGTCTACCATACCGCCGGGGCCAACCTCTACAACCTCTGCAACCTGGGGCTTTTCCTTTGCACTTGCGGTAAGGATAATGCCGCTCTTGGTGGTTTCTTCTGCTTCTACCATCTTGATAACAACACGGTCAGCTAAAGGTTTAATATTCATAATATGCCTCCTAAACACTTGTTTTCTTATTATAGGTTTTAGCACTCTTTGGTTTTGAGTGCCAAACACAAAAGTAATTGTACCACAAGGGTAATAAAAATCAATAGATTTAGGTTTGTATTTACACTTATTTAACATTTTATGCAATAGTTGCCTAAATATAAATATAGTAAGGATAGGTGAGTAAAATGAATTATATAAAAACTATAAATTCTTATATTCTTTCCCCGATTATGTTTTCGGTACTTCTTCTGTGTTTTGTTTGTATTTTGATAATAACGGGAGGTAAACCTCTTACAACACCCCGTAAAATACTTTTGGCGTTTATAGGTGATAATAAAAAAGAAAGAGCATCGTCGTTTCGCGCTATGACCTTGGCACTGGCGGGAACATTGGGAGTGGGGAATATAGTTGGCGTGGCAACCGCCATCCATTCGGGAGGAGCAGGTTCCGTATTCTGGATGGTTATGTCTGCTTTCTGTGCTATGCTGATAAAATATGCCGAAATTGTTCTGGCATTAAAATTCCGGATAAAAGAAAATGAAAGCTATCACGGAGGGGCGGCATATTATATAAAATATGGGATGAATAAGCCTTTGCTTGCAGGATTTTTTTCTTTTCTGTGTATCATTGCCTCCCTTACCATAGGAAATATGATACAGATAAATGCAGTTACTCAAGCTGCAAAAAGTGAATTGAATATACCACCTTTTTTTACAGGTGTTGTAATTTTTGTTCTTGTATTTTATGTTATTTATAAGGATGCAAAAAGAATATCCGATTTTACTATGGGGGTTGTACCCGTTCTTTCACTGTTATTTATAGTATTTTCCTGCGCGGTGGTTATTGCAAATATAGATCTTGTTCCCGAAATTTTGAAAAAAATAGTAACCGATGCCTTTAGAACCGATTCTGCCGTTTCGGGAATATTGGGTTTTCTTTTCATGAGATCTCTTCGTTTTGGTGTGGTAAGAGGAATAGGCTCAAATGAAGCCGGATGCGGAACTGCACCTACTGCCCATGCAACAGCAAAAACCGATTCCCCTGAAAAGCAGGGATGCTGGGGGATATTTGAGGTGTTTGTGGATACGGTTCTGATTTGCAGTCTCAGTGCCTTTGTTATACTGATATATCCGGAAAATATTTCAAAATATAACGGGATGGAGCTGGTGGCACGCTCTTTTGAACGCTTTTACGGTAAGGCCGCAGGTTATATTCTGACTGCTTCAATATTCTTTTTTGCGTTTTCCACAATTATTTCATGGTCATATTATGCCATGGAGAGTATATACTTTTTTACAAAAAAAGAGATCTACCGGAAAATATATATATATTTATATTGCGTTATAGGTGTATTGGGAGCCGTGATGACTCTCGATGCGGTGTGGGAGCTTTCTGATATGACCATTTCTCTTATGACTATTATAAACTGTATATGTATAATAGCTTTGTCGAAAAAGCACTTGAACTTTACAAAAAATTGTGTATAATTAAATTATTACATAACAGAGGTTGAAAATGAAGATATTTACCGATGAAGTTTTAAAAAATGCAGGAATTCACGAATATGCTTTCTTAAATCCTGCCGATATAGAATTTAAGGAAGAGATACAGGAAATATGTGCTAACGGTGCCTGCGAAATGTATGGAAAAACATGGGCTTGCCCTCCTGCTCTCGGAACTGCCGAAGATTGCCGCAAAAAATGTAATGAATACACAAAGGCAATGTTTTTTTGCGCCAAATATGATTTAGAGGATTCTTTTGATTATGAAGGAATGATAGAGGCAGGCAAAAAGTTCAGAGAGCTTTGCGATGTTATATATAATCTTGCGGGAGCCGATTTTCAAAAATATCTTGTTCTATGTAACGGAGCCTGCCTTCGTTGTAAGGAATGTACCTATCCCGATTCTCCCTGCCGTTTTCCCGAAAAGCTTTTTCTGTCCCTGGAAGGCTGCGGAGTTATGGTATCAAGCCTTGCAAGATCCCTTGGGATGAAATATATAAACGGCAAGGATACTGTTACCTATTTTGGAATGATTCTAAAAAAATAGCATTGTTTTGTTGAAAATATAAATTGATTGATCATATAAAAAAACGGACAACATGTCCGTTTTTTCAATCACTAAAGATTGGGGCAGGGGTGAATGCGGTAATCTGCCGCTTTTTAGGAGATTGTATGTTCATCGTAACTTGCAATTATTTTTGCCGCCTGTGCTCTTGTTACCGATTCGGCGGGAGCTAATATATTTATATCTTTTGAGGTTGAGCCGAGTATTTTTTTGGCAATCGCCCAATTAAGAGCATCCTTTGCCCAGACTGCCGCTTTTGCGCAATCCAAAAAAACGCTGATCTCATTACCGTAATCAGAATTGTGGGAGCTTATTCTGTATAAAAGGGTGGCTGTTTCCTGACGGGAAAGACTTGATCCAACTCCAAATCTGTTGTTCCCCACGCCTTCGGTAATATTGTTATCTTTGGCCCATTCCACCGCAGAAGCATACCAGGAATTTTCATTCACATCATTAAATGAGCTATGAGTGTATTTTGAGGTGTCTGCTTTCATTACCCTTGAAAGAATAACAACAAACTCCTCTCTTGTAAGAAGTTTTAACGGTTCAAAATTCCCTTTGTCTGTACCCTTGATATACCCAAGTGAGGCGCAGTATTCAACACCTTGGTTATACCATGAATCTTCGGGAACATCGGGGAAGGGGGAATATTTGTACTTTAACAGTACGGAATATTGGGCGGTATGCCCCATATAATAGAAGCTTACATTATGCCGTCCTGCCTGTGCATTTTCAGAATCATTGCTTATCCTGTATAAATAGCCGTCTAATTTATTTGAATCTTCATTACCGTTAAAGCTGTATGTTTTTTCTCTTCCATCCTTAAAATATACCTTAAAGCAAAATCCTTTAAGATCGGTGGGCCAAAAGGAATACCGGTTGCTTGAATCATCATAATAGCCGAATTTACCGTCTCCGAAAATATACTCTCTTTCGGGGGCGGTAACAGTTTCTATACGGCTTATGGGATTGGGAATCAGCTCAACGGGAAGTAAAGCAGTAAATTCCTTGTACTCTACGGTAATATAATTTTCTTTATTCACAGTCCACGGATCCTGCAGCTGGTAATTGCCGAACCACTTAAAAATCGTGTTATCAACCGATTTGTTTATGCTTTGGATAACAGAACTATTGTCTGAATAATTTACTTTCATTATAACATCATCCGGCATAATGAAGTCATAACGGTATATCTTTTCTCTTTCTCCGGTTTCAAAATCTATTTTATCTATATATTCACCGTAAGCGTTTTCAAGGCAGGTAACCTTTCCGGAAACCACCTCGATACCAACTACCTCCTTTTCTGCCGAAACGGTTAATGACATTAGAAAAACAAGGGTGAATAATATTGTGATATAAAAAAGATTTTTCAATGTCATTTCAGAATTCCGCTTTCACCGATAACTCTTGCAACCTCTTCCAGCTTTTCGGGAGGAAGGACAAGGGCAAAACGCACATAGCCCTCACCATGAGGTCCAAAGGCGGAGCCGGGAGTTGCGATCACTCCGGTTGCTTTTATTAACTCGGTACAGAATTCAACAGAGTTGGTAAAGTTTTTCGGCAGGGGCGCCCAAACAAACATTGTTCCGTCGCTGTCAGCGATCTCCCAGCCGTATTTTCTAAGACCGCCGCAAAGCGCATCGCGGCGCTTCTGATATTCTTTACATTGCTCCTTAACCATATCCCGCGGGCCGGTAAGAGCTGCTACAGCCGCCTTTTGAATGGGTGTAAATACTCCAAAGTCGTATTGGGAACGGAGCATTTTCATAGCATCTATAACGCCCTTGTTACCTATAAGAAAGCTCATTCGCGCACCCGTAACATTAAAGGATTTTGAAAGGGAGAAAAATTCTGCTCCAACCTCACAGGCACCCTCAAGGGAAAGGAAGGAAAATCCTTCTCTGCCGTCAAAAATAATGTCCGAATAAGCGCAGTCATTTATTAAAATGAACTCATATTTTTTTGCATATTCCATAAGCTCATAATATACTTCTTTATCCGCTGCTGCACCTACGGGATTGGAGGGGTAGGAAACTACCATATATTTTGTTTTTTTAAGGATTTCGGGATCTATAAGATCAAGACGGGGCATAAAGCCGTTTTCTTTTATAAGAGGATAGTATTCGATCTGCGCTTCGCCGAAATATGCACCAACCTCAAATACGGGATAACCCGGATCGGGAAGAAGAACCACATCGTTTTTATTGCATATTGCCAACCCGAGATGTCCCATGCCCTCCTGGCTTCCGTTTACTTCAACGATCATGTCGGGTGTGATCTCGGTATTAAAACGGTCTTTATAATAAACGCAAACCGCATCTAAAAGTTCATTGCTCTCACGCAGCGAATACTTCCAGTTTTCGGGATCTTTTGCTGATTCGATAAGGGCATCTACAATATGCTTCGGGGGTGTGAAATCGGGTGTTCCGATAAAAAGGTTGTAAACCTTGCGTCCCTGTGCTTCAAGTTTGTCCTTTTCGGCATTAAGTGAAGCAAATATTCCTGTTTTAAAATAGTCAAGACGGTGTGCCTGTTTGATTTCCATGATAATTCCTCTCATTGCTTATTTCAAATGTATATTATATCATAGGTATTAAAAATTTTCAATAGCGAATAGCTATGTCGGTAACGGATTCTGTCTGTTTTTAAGTACAGAATATCGCACAAAATAAATTAAGCTTTAATATATTTAAAACCGCCCGGATTTTGAAAATCGGGCGGTAAAATTATTCAGAGGCTTGTGTTTGCAACTCGGTTTCCGAAGGGTTACCTGTCTGTGAGTCCTTGTGGCAAAGGAAATACAATCGTTGGAGATTTACCGCAAGCTGACCTCTTGGAGCAGAGTCACCGTACATACCGTAGAATTTTGAGAAATCGGAGGAATGTAATAACTGCTTGTCTATGCAATATTGCAAAGCAACCATTTTACGGCGCGGTATTTCGGGATAATCCAGACAAAGCTGATCTATCTTTGCGTTATCTATCTCGGAGTTCACATCAATACCCGAATATTCTGCATACTTAAACATGGCAAATGCAATTTCTCCGTATGTTATACAAGCCTTTGTCCATGTAACATCATCGTTTATACCGTTGGAAATGGCCCAGGCCATGGAATCCGAATATTCGGTATTGTTGACTATCTGGGGAGAACCTGCCATTTTATAGAGAATATCTATAATGTTAAGGTATGTTTCGGAACGGCTTCCTCCGAATTTGGTTTCCGTATCCGGAATCATATATTCCTTTGAAACCATAAAATTAACTGCAGATTCAATATAAACGCTGGAAATATCCGAATAATTTACGCTGCTTGCGGATACAAATTCAGAGGTTTTATTAAATACATGAGAATAATAATCTGTTTCAAGAATTGCACTTGATAAACGGAACATGTTTTTAACATAGTTATTATACTCATTTACCGAATTTGGATCAAATCTTACACCTTTATGGGGTGTAGCCTTGCCTGTGGTGGCATTGTATTTAAATTCAGAGGTAATAAAGCTCTGGTCGGAAAGAACGGCAATATGAGGTGCATCCGAAAGCACATCCTTGCCCACAAGAAGTCTTGAATCAAAGTCTATTCCAAGAAGATTCAATACGGTGGGGAGAATGTCTACAGAGCTGCAATAATCGTTAACTATAACTGCAGGAGAGCCTGTTTTTTCTTCCATGCCGGGAATATAGCATATAAAGGCATTACGGTATTTTTCAAATGCTTCGTCTACCTCAAATCCTGCCAACTCTCTGTACTGCTCAATAGTAAGTCCGTAGGGATAATGGTCGCCTGTAAGCACTATCATGGTATTGTCCGCCTTGCCTGCTTCTTCCAACTTTTGCATTAAAGCCTGAAGTGCATATTCCAGCTCAAGGTTGCAGGCAATATAAGCCTGAACCTCCTCCGAATAGGGCAGATGTGCTACCTTATCCTTGTTTTTCAAGCTCATCTGGTTGTTCCAGTTATACTGATAATGACCGCTGTAGGTCATATAATATGCATGGAAAGGCTTGTCGCTGTTAATATAATGCTCAATTGATGCAAGCATCATTTCAAGGTCGGAAGAGGGATTGCCAACCTCCATATCAAGACCGCAGCCTATTGCCTTGAAATCATAACCCATATTTACATGGGACAAGTTTCTGTCATAGAAGGTTCCGTAATAATTATGAAAAGCATAGGTGTTGTAGCCGGAATCCTTCAAGGCATTACCCAAACAGTAGGGCAGGTAGTTGCCTATGGAATCGTCAAAGCTGGAGGATACCTTTGATCTGGACATGTTGGGGAGAAGTCCCATACAGAAAGTATACTCACCGTTTGTTGTGGTATTCGGGAAGGAATTGTAGAAATTTTTAAATACAAATCCGTTATTGCTTAATTTGTAGAGTGCAGGGGTGAGCTCTTTGTCTATAATAAGGGGAGAAAAAGCCTCTGCACAAATGGTTATAATGTTGTAATCCTTGGCAATTGCCGTATATTCATGCTGGGATGTGGAAGAGATGGAATTAAGATATTCATCTATACACTTGATCTGTTCGTCATCCGTCATATCCTTGAGCTCGGTAAAATTGATATCGTTTTGATTTCTGGGACCGTCGGATGAGTTTATATCGTCAAGTCCTGTTTCAAGAAATACAACATTATCCTTGCCGGCATTCAAAAAACCGCGGCATTCCTGAACTGTGGTAACTGCAAGGCCGAGATTCTGAACACTTACCGTTGTGGAAATATCTGTGCTTACCAGAATTGCATATGCAGAAGAAGGGGATGTATTGTATGCATGAAGAATGATCAGTGCAGTTGTTGTGAATACTGCAACAATAACTGCAACAAAGGGTATCTGTATCAGCTTTACCCGTTTTGTTTTTACTGTTTTTGTAAGGAAGAGCCCCAACACAGCAGGTATGGGCAACAAAATAAGAATAAAGGGTATAATATTTGTTTTTATTGCATGGATTATCTGCTCGGTATAGCTGGTAAGAGCTCCTGTTCCCATGGTGAAATAGGAAAAGGGCATAAGTCCCTGGAAAACACAGTAAAAAACAAACTGGACTTCAAAATATATTACAAGGAGCAGGGTGATTACTATTCCAAGCACCTTGTTTACTTTTTCGTGGAAAAAAGAGCATATAAGATAAAGTATACCGCCCGAAACGGCTGCAAAAAGAATGGGATATATAAGACGGATATCAGCAGTCTTGAAAACCGAAAAATGTAAAACAAGCTCTAAGTATATAAAAACCGCTATGTAATATGATATACAGATCAATTTGCTTTTCCATTGATCCTTGAAATTCAAATCTATATTTTTGAATATTTTTTTCATTAAAATAACCTCATTTTGAATACTTTAATTATAATATTCGACAAGTTATTCTAACATACAATTATTAAGAATAAATGATGTTAATGTTAACAATAGGAAGGAGAAATCAGCAATAATATCTATTAGTTCCAATAATCAACTTTATCTTTAATACCTGCATTTTTTGCAAAGAATACAGGATTCTTGCCTGCCTTTTTCTGGCTTTCGTAATCCTTTAGCGCTCTGAATGCATATTTGCCCAGAATTATTATAACGGGGATATTGATAAATGTCATAAGAGCCATAAGTATATCGGCAACAGACCATAAAAGACCTGCGTTAAGACCTGCGCCTACAAAAATAAGCAGAGAGGCAAGGGTATAATAAATGCTGTTGAAAAGCTTTCCGGGATTGTGTCCGAGTATAAAGAAGAAAGCCTTGTCTACATAGAAAAGATTTCCTATAAGGGTTGTGAATGCAAAAAGCACCATTGCCACGGTGATGAATACAGGTCCAAAGTTTCCAAGAGCCTCAAACACCGATGCCTGAACATAATCCGCGCCTGAAAAATCACCGGAAGGTGCAATGCCGGAGCAAAGACACATAAAGGCAGTTGCGGAGCAGATGAGTATTGTATCAATAAACACCGAGAGTACCTGAACCAAACCTTGCTTTACGGGATGGGAAACATCTGCGGAAGCAGAAGCATTTGGAGCTGAACCCACACCGGCTTCATTTGAAAAAAGACCGCGTCTTATACCATAAATGAGGCAGGAACCTGTAAATCCTCCGAAGATCGCTTTGAAATTAAAGGCATCGGTGAATATTTTTGTGATAACATCAGGCAATATTTTGATATTAAGTACAATAACAATAAGTGCAACAAGAATATATGCAACTCCCATAAACGGAACCAAAACAGAGGTTGTTTTAAGAATTCTTTTTCCGCCGCCAAAAAGACAGAGGGCAACTAAAAGAGAAACTATGCCGCCGATTATCCATGGGGTTAAGTTTTTGTTATAAAAGCTGTAGGCTGCAAAGGTGGACTGAAGATTATAGGAAGCAAGCATATTAAAGCCTACCGCATATGTAAGAATTAAAAATACAGAAAAAATTATGGCAAGGGGTTTGCATTTCAATGCACTTTGAATATAATATGCAGGCCCGCCGTAGCTTGCATCAGCACCTTTCTTTTTATATATCTGCGCAAGGGTACTTTCCACAAAGGCGGATGCCGAGCCGATAATGGCAATAACCCACATCCAGAAAACAGCACCGTAGCCGCCAAGGCAAAGAGCTGTTGCCACACCTACAATATTACCCGTACCAACTCTTGAGGCTGTGGATACCATCAATGCCTGAAATGAAGAAACGCTTTGATTCTTTTCAGGCTTTTCCATAACAGCACTAAATTGCTCAGGTAAAAGACGGAATTGTACGAATTTTGTTCGGATAGTAAAATAAACTCCACCTATGATAAGGATAACTACAAGAATGTAGTTGGAGATAACATTGTTCAAACTGTTAATTATATTTTCAAGCATAAGTCTTCTCTTTTCTGTTGATTTTGATTGAAAACGGTCTGTTTACCGAGAACAGTTTTATATTAACTGTTTTTTATTTTATCCCAGTATGCTTTTGCTGCCTGCTCGGTTTTGTTTTCACCGTATTCGTAATATTTTGCGTTTTTGAGATCGTTGGGCAGATACTGCTGTTTAACATAATGACCGGGATAGTCATGGGGGTATTTGTAATTATCGTATCTGTTTGAAGGGCGCATATAATCCGGGATATTCTGGCCCTTGCCTTTTTCAATATCCTCTGCCGCCGCCGCATAGGCAAGATAGGCGGAATTTGATTTTGGTGCGGTTGCCAGCATAAGTGCCGCATTTGCAAGAGGGATTCTTGCTTCGGGCATGCCAAGGTCAAAGGCAGACTGTACACAGGCGCGAACTATAGCTGCGGCCTGCGGATATGCAAGCCCGATGTCCTCGCTTGCTATAACCTGTAAACGTCTGCAAACACCGATAAGGTCACCGCCCTCCAGAGCCTTTGCAACATAGAATATTGTGGCATCAGGATCCGAACCGCGGATAGATTTCTGAATACCCGAAAGAATGTCATAATGAACAGTACCCGATTTGTCAAAGTTGCCGATAACCTTGGGCGCAAAGGTCTTTACACCTTCTGCCGTGATAATATCATCAGAAACATGGTAAGCATTTTCAAGGTAATTAAGGCTTCTTCTTACATCCCCTGCGCCTATTTCCGCTATATATTCCAGAGCATCCCTGTCGGCAGCCTTTTTTGTTTCAGCCCCCTCGTTAAGAATATCAAGAGCACGCTTGAGTGCAGGGATAACATCCTCCGGGGTTACCGATTTGAATTCAAATGTAGCGCTTCTGGAAATAATAGCATTGTATACATACAGATGGGGGTTTTCTGTGGTGGATGCAATAAGGGTTATTCTGCCGTCCTCCATATATTCAAGAAGGGATTGCTGTTGCTTTTTGTTGAAATACTGAATTTCGTCAAGATACAAAAGTATTCCGCCTGCACCGAAAAGAGAGGAAGTTTCTGCAATAACCTCACGAACATCGGAAAGGGAGGCAGAGGTGGCATTAAGGCAGCGAAGCGTCATGCCGGATTGTGCAGCAATAATATTTGCAGCAGTAGTTTTTCCCGTGCCGGGTGGGCCCCAAAATATCATATTGGGAAGATAATTACTTTCAACAATACGGCGAATTGCACCTTTTTCACCAAAGAGATGCTTTTGGCCTACCATATCGTCAAAGCTCTGCGGACGGATTCTGTCCGCCAAAGGTCTGTTAGACATAATTTTTGCCTTTCAATAAAATAAACTCTTGGTGTAATTATATCTTATAGCGGTAATTATGTCAACAATTAAATGAAACAGGGGTGCGCTATAAGCGCACCCCTGTTTCATTGTATATTTTATCAATAAACATTTCCTGAATCTTCACCGCACATGCTCTGTCTTTTCCTCCAACATCTTTTCCGTCTATATTGTAAACGAAAATGATGTTTTTTGTGGTGGAACAAAGAATTATTTCATCGGCATCCATGACCTCATCTACCGAAATTATTCTTTCTTCGGCAGGAATCGATGCTTTTTCACAAAGCTCTTTGATTATTGCTCTTGTAATACCGGGCAGAATAAGTTCGTCCAAGGGCGGCATTATAACCCTGCCGTTTTTAATTATGAGGATGCTTGAATGAGCTGCTTCGGTCACTCTGCCCCGGCGATGCATAAGAGCCTCTGTATAGCCGTTTTCGCTTGCCTTTTGAGCTGCAAAAACATTCGGCAGAAGATTGACCGTTTTAATGTTGCAGTATTTAAAACGCATATCCTCCATTGAAAGAAGAGATGCCCTTTTATTTTTGGACGGAAGCTCAAAGGGCTTTATAAACATCAGAAGATTGGGTTTAACTTTTATGGGAAATTCATGTTTACGGGGAGCGTTTCCGCGGGAAACCTGAATATAAAGCATTTCAGTACCGCCCAAACCCATGTCAATCAGTTTTTGGATCTCTTTTAAAAGCAGTTCTCTTGACATACCGAAATCTATTTTCATCAAACGGCAACTGTTGTAGAGTCTGTCAAGATGCATATCAAGGGTGAAAGGCTTTTTGTCAAGAACCAAGACTGCGTCATATACCGCATCTCCGAAAAATATTGATCGGTCAGACATGGGAACAGACATTTCATCATAATCTCCGAATATTCCGTTGAAATAAGCTGCTATACCCATTGGCTTTTTACTTTTCCTCGTATACAATAAAGCTTGCGGCATTAAGAACAAGGCGGTTGCCCTCAAAGTCTGTATTCTGGTTGAGAAGTACCTCTTTTCGCTCAGGCGCATCAAAATATCTTACCTGATCCGAGGGATTGATGGCAACAAGATATTTTTTGCCTTCCGCTTCTCTTTCAAATACAAAGGGATAGGAGGGAAGCAGAATGTTAAATTCACCCTCCGCATGGAAAGCGGGAATAGTTCTGTGGAGGCTGATAAGCTTTTTCACAAAGTTCAAAACAGAGTTGGGATCGTTTATCTGATCTTCAACGGTTGGAGCGCCCTTTCGTTCATCTGTGGGGAGATACAAAGAATCACCTGTAGAGAATCCGTGATTCTTATCGTTGTTCCACTGCATAGGGGTTCTTGCACCCGTTCTTATATATCCGCCTTCCTTAGAGGGCAGACCTTTAAGATAATCCATTCCTATTTCATCGCCGTAATAAACAAAGGGAACACCCGGCATTGTGAATAAGAAGGTCAATGCAGCCTTTAACTCTTCAGCATCTCTCATGTATGCAAGACGCTGCATATCGTGATTGCCGGTGATCATACCGATATAACCCTTGCCGCGAGTGTTTTCAAGGTCGAAAAGGTATCTGTCAAGATATTCGTTTATGTTTCCTTTTCCTTCTCTTGAAAAATAGCTGTGACCTGTAAAATCTGTTGTAGTGTTTCTGCCCTTTTCATATCTGAAAAGGGAACGGTATGCTGTAGGGCCGCTGTGCAAAAGGAAGTCAAGATGGAATCCGCAGCGTATAGCTTCTTCGGGGAACGCCCATTCTGCTATTAAAAGCACTTCGGGATTTCTGTCTTCAATATGCTTTCTTACCTCATGCCATAATTCAGAGGTTTTTTCTTTTGTTATGTCACCCTTGATAAGATGCGCTGCCATATCAACTCTGAAAGCATCTGTTCCAAGATCCATCCAGAAATCAATTATGTTCATAAGCTCTTTTCTCATAGCCACACAATCGGGATGATCTACGGGGAGCTCCCAGGGTTTAGAGGGATCGGGATTGGCATACCCGTAGTTCAGGGCGGGCTGACTCCAGAAGAAATTATTGATTACCTTTGCATCTCTTTCGCCTAAGCTGGCAATACCTACACCGTCATCAAAGGACTCGTTTGTCCAGATATAACGGTTGGAATATTCGTTTTTTTCTACCTTGGCAGATTCTATAAACCAAGGATGGTCAATAGAGGTGTGACCTGCAACCAGGTCAAAAATCACCTTAAGTCCCATTTCATGAGCCTTATCGCATAACTCTTTGTAGTCATCATTGGTACCGTATCTGGGTGCTACACTGTAAAAATCGGTAACATCATATCCGGCATCTCTGAAGGAGCTTGAATTGATGGGGTTGAGCCAAATTGCGGTAAATCCGAGATCCTTGATATAGTCAAGCTTCTGTATTATACCCTGAAGGTCTCCTATACCGTCACCGTTGGTATCGTAAAAGGACTGGGGATAAATTTCATAAACTACTGCATCACAAAGCCAATTTTTCATTTTTTCACCTGCTGAAATTAAGATTTGTTTTTGCACAATACAGGATGTTTGTGCCATAAATATAATTATACTTCATTTCCTTTTGAATTACAAGATTTTTTGGGAATAAATTCTTCAAAAGATAATTAAAAGGGAAAGGAATAAAAGTTTTTGTTTAGCTTATTTCAAAAAGTCGAGGCATTCAAGTTCAAATCTTTCTTAGGTAACAAAAAACACACCGAAAGGTGTGTTTTTTTGTTGTAAGAGAAGTCGTAAAAGTGCAAATAAACCCTTGTGGAAGGGGAAGAAACGCTTAAAGTACACCAACAAAAGTATGATTAATTGAGATGTTCCCGCTTGGTTCACAAATAAGTGTACAATCAAAATTGTTCCTGCTATCCCATCCTCTTATTTTAAATGAATCAGCCACATCCAACAGCTTTGTTAAGCCATAATATCCTGTGAATTGCTCCAGTTTTTTATATGATAAATCCTGCAATTCTTCTGCATTGATCTCACCGCCAAAACGGCGTTGCTCATTTTTGAAGAATTCAATTGCAAATGTACTGCCGGATGTGATCTTACGAATCCATTCAATTATATCATTCTCGTCTTCGAAATGACAATGCTGGAAAGAAAAACACACAGTAAATTCGAATCCATCGTCGTACACGGTAATATTCTCATTGTAATTAGGATTCACAACCATTGCACTGGAAAAATCGTTAGTGAATTGCAATTCAAACTCAGAGAAAGCGTCCTTTAGAAAAACAAGCCTATATTTACT
>JAFYPJ010000087.1 GCA_017547545.1 Clostridia bacterium
GATGCACGGCGCTTCCAATTCTCCGGAAGTCTTTCGCTGTACTGCTCAAACACTTCCTGCGGCACATCTCTTAAATAGCTATCCGAAAACGAACCGTAATCCATGCCTGAAAAAGCCTTTAATGCATAGGCTGCAGACTTCATTTCATCTACGCGTGTATTAAATGCCGTACCCACAAGCGCCCTTTCAAGACCGCTGAAAAATATAGCTATCTTATAAGGTTTCATCTTCTTACCCGTGGGGCGCAGCTCATAGCTGTCATCCTTGGTATCAAGATAAAGCAGCTTGCCTTTTTTTGAAAGCACCTCACAGCTCTGGTCGAGCTTTCCGCATTTAACACCTACATAGCTGTTTTCTGCCCAAAGCGCATTTTCTATAATTTCCTGAGGTGTGAGCTTTATGTTATTAACCTTACACAAAGCTGAAAGAAATGCAATTGTAAGCGCAGCAGAGGAAGACAATCCGCCTATGGGAAGTGTACCGTTTACAACGGCTTTAACACCTCTTGTAACTTCATGACTTCTTTTTAATGCAAGAATTGCTCCTTTTATATAATCAGACCAATTGTTTTTTTTCTTGGGAAGTACCTTATTTACATTAAATGTATGATCTCCGAAAATATTCATGCTGTGCAAGCAAACCTCACCGTCATCGGTTGGGGTATACAAAACATGAATACCGTAACTTATTGCCAAACCCGTTACAAGTCCGTGCTGATGGTCCGAATGAGCACCTAAAGGACACACTCTGTACGGACAAAAGGATTCATACACCTCGGTTGCACCGGGGTATCTTGTTTCAAAAACTTCATGCATTGAAGTCATAATTTCCTCCTTTTAATACAGGAATTCAAATTCCGAATTCCTTGGAAAGAACATCAAAAAGTGCCTTACTGTAATTTTCAAACGAATAATTATTTTTTATATCCTCGTAACCGTTTCTGCCCCATTCGGGAATCTTTTCACGGTTATCCGAAATATATTTCAAACACTGTGCAAGGTTCTCCTCATTATCAGTTTCAAAGAAAAAGCCTGTTTCACCCTCCTTGATATACGATGCTGTACCGTTTACATTGGTGCTGATGGGCATAATTGCATTGCCCATGCTTTCAAGTATGGTTATACTTGCCTGTTCCTCTTTTGAAGTTAGGATAAATACATCATTTTCAAGATAGAGAGCGCGCATCTGATTATACGGAATATGTGTACGCAGTGTAATATAATCTCCGATTCCGTTTTCGTCTATATACTTTTGAAGATCTGCCATATACTGCTTTTCTTCAGGAGCTCCTGCCTGACCGAGAACTGTAAAGCTTATATCCTCAAGCCAGCCCTTATCATTCATAACCTTTATTGCTCTTGCAAGCACAAAGTGGTTTTTATAAGGACGGTATTTTCCTACATCAAGTATATTAAGCTTGCCGTTGTTGAAGTAACTGCGGTTTGCAGCTTCAGGACTGGGCTCAAATATATAGGGCAGGAAATAATCGTGCTCCTTGATATAATGCTCGTCCTTATGATATTTTAAGTCAAAAACATCGCTTATTTCAACGGTTGTCATTCTTACCTTAGGCAAAAGCGCAAAAATAATTTTTGATTTTAACGATGCCTTTTTACCCTTTTTTGAGTACAATGCGGTTTGATTGTAAAGAACCGATTTTATACCCAACAATTTACAAACAACATTTGCTGTAAGAGTTGCGGGTGTGCGGTAACGAAGTATCACAACATCGGGACGCATTGCCTTAATGCGTTTGAACATCCACCAAAATGACGGATATGTGCTTTCTGTCATTTTAGACTCATATGCCGTTTCATCAAGCTTTCTCTTATAATGTCTGTCTACAATTTTTCCAAACAAAGAAAGCTTCATCTTTTGAGGTGTAAGAATACTGTGATCCTCACTTGTGCCTACGGTTTGTACAATATAATTTACATCATGTCCTGCATCCACAAGTCCTTTTATTATAGGAAACTGATTGGTGTGGAAACGCTGAGCAATAAACAGAAGCTTCATTATACACTCTCTTTCTCATTGTCTAATTTAATGTTTAGGTATGAAGCATAAATACCAAAAAACATATAAATAAATTTGTGGGTAAGCATATTACCGCCTATATCATTTACCAAAAATACAAGAATAAGCGTTATTATTAAAATTGAATACTTCCTGTGCTTTTTTATCATCGGAACAAGCCTGGATATAATGTAAGTATATGTTCCGTAGAATAAAACAAATCCTATAAGACCAAAGCTTACAATTACCTGAATGTAGGTACAGTGGGGCGGACGGCGTACACCGCGCAGCAATGAATAATAATACTCAAATTGCATTGGCCCATATCCCTGTATGGGTTTTTTACTGAATAATTCAAGACCGTATTTTATCATTCCCGAACGGTCATTGATAGATTGGTCTGTTACAGACTCATTTTCGCTGAACAGATTGAACATTTGCGATATTCTGTAGAAGAAATAGCTTGTTTCAGACAACTCCATTATCATATATACGGCAAATACCAATATTGACAGTATTACCATTACTCTCAGCCATCTGCCCTGCTTTGTCCTGAACATCGACAGCAAAAGCCATGCAAATGCAACAAGCAAAAAGGATTTTCGGCTGCCTGCACCCAAAAGCACAAATAAAGATACAGGTAATACGGGAATTGCCCATTTCTTTTTTTCATATATAATGAAATAAAGTGTCATAACGAAAAGTATGGTACAGTATAATCCCATACCGTTCATTTGATTTATCTCGTCTCCGATTCTCTCACCAACAGAGATCCTGCGGATTATTTCAAAGGGACCGTAATAGAATACTGTATAAATGCACATAATTACTGCACCTATATATATTGCAAATATTATATTCTTTAAGTCCTTTTCATCCTGAATGTTCAGTCTTACTATAATATAAAAGCCAAAAAGCTGTCCAAGGGTAATTACCGTACCCATTACTTCCGTATCACATTTTACCCAAAATGTTGTTAGTGCCGCATAGGCTACAAACAGCAGCAGAGCAAAAAAACTGAACTCAACCTTGAATGACTTTTTTTCAAGTAAAAAGTTCATTGCCGAAAAAGCAAGGGAGCCTAAGAATAAGGCATTACAGATAATATTCAGGGATGAATATGACAGCACATAGAGTGAGCATATATATGTGAAAAGAAATGCCATACTCATCAGCTTGAAAAATCCGTAACTCTGCCCCTGCTTATCTACACTGGTTTTAAGAGTCATTTACTTCTCTCCAAATTAAAGGTTATTTTTATACCATTCAATTGCAAGTGCAATACCGTCGGCAAAGCAGTAATCCGGATCAAATCCAAGCATTTCTCTGCTCTTTGTTATATCGGCATTACTATGCTTGATATCACCTGCACGGTCAGGACCGTAAATAGGCTCAATATCAACACCAAGAGCCTCGGTTAATCCGTTATATACATCAATAAGATATTCTCTTCCGCCGTATGCAACATTAAATGCCTCTCCTGCATACTTACTGTCTGCAAGGCAAGCCTTCAGATTGGCTTCAACTACATTTTCAACATAGGTAAAGTCACGGCTCTGTAAACCGTCACCGTTAATGGTGGGACGCTCACCGTTCATAAGCATCTTCAGGAATTTCGGGATTACTGCGGCATAGGCACCGTCGGGATCCTGTCTTTTTCCGAAAACATTGAAATAACGAAGACCGTATGTATCAAGTCCGAAATGGAGTGAATACTGACGGCCGTAGCCTTCACATACATGCTTTGTTAATGCGTAAGGTGAAAGGAGCTTACCTTCTCTGCCCTCTCTCTTGGGGAGATTGGGTTCATCACCGTAAACGGAGGAGCTGGAAGCATAAACAAACTTTTTAACACCGTTTTGTCTTGCCGCTTCCATCATATAATGAGTACCCTTGATATTAACCTCTTCAAAAAACAAGGGTTCTACCAAACTTCTGGGTACGGAAATTGCCGCTGCCTGATGAAGAACATAGTCAACACCCTTGCAAGCCTTCATACAAGTATCAAAATCGCGGATGTCGCCCTTGATAAATTCATAGTTGGGGTTATCTGCAAAAAGGTCAACATTCTTCTGCTTGCCTGTGGAAAGGTCATCAAGAACTCTCGCCTTGTAACCAAGACCTAATATTGCCTCAACACAGTTAGAACCTATAAATCCTGCTCCGCCTGTTACAAGGAAGGTGGAGCCTTCCGGAAATTTTAAATCTTTATATCCCATTTTAGTTTTCCTCCAATATATCTGCTATTCTCTTGCATGCAAAACCGTCTCCGTAAGGGTTACTTGCATGGCTCATCTTATCATATTCTTCCTTATTAGTCAAAAGAAGCTTGAAGTTTTCGTAAATAACCTCTTCATTTGTACCAACAAGCTTGAGCGTACCTGCCTTGATACCTTCGGGACGCTCTGTTGTATCACGCATTACAAGAACCGGCTTGCCCAAAGAGGGTGCTTCTTCCTGGATACCGCCGCTATCGGTAAGTATCATATAGCTGCGCGCGAGGAAGTTATGAAAATCAAGAACCTCCAAAGGCTCGATGATTCTGATACGGTCCTCTCCGCCAAGTATCTCATTTGCCGCATCACGGACAACAGGGTTCATGTGAATGGGGTAGATAGCCTTGATATCCGGGTTCTCATCTATAATTCGGCGGATAGCTCTGAACATATTCTTCATCGGCTCCCCAAGATTCTCTCTGCGGTGAGCTGTTATCATAATAAGTCTTGAATCGGCCGCCCATTCAAGTTCGGGATGTGTATAATCATCGCGAACCGTAGTTTTAAGAGCATCAATTGCGGTATTGCCCGTAATATAAATGCTGCTTTCATCCTTTCCTTCACGAACAAGATTATCGCGGGAAAGCTCGGTAGGTGCAAAATTATACTTTGAAATAATGCCAACCGCCTGACGGTTGAATTCCTCCGGATAGGGAGAATAAATATTATATGTGCGCAACCCTGCTTCCACGTGACCTACAGCTATCTGCAAATAGAAGCAGGCAAGAGCTGTAACAAAGGTGGTGGATGTGTCTCCGTGAACCAAAACCACATCAGGGCGTTCCTTTTCAAGAACCTCCTTGATACTTGTGAGAATGTTTGTGGTAACATCAAATAAAGTCTGCTTATCCTTCATTATTGAAAGATCATAATCAGGGGTAACTCCAAAAGCATCAAGTACCTGATCAAGCATCTGACGGTGCTGGCCTGTAACACAAACCAAACATTCTATATTTTTTCTCTTTTTCAATTCAAGCACAAGAGGACACATTTTGATAGCTTCCGGTCTTGTACCGAACACAAGCATAACTTTTTTCATTCTTATCACCTATTAAAGTTTATATATACCTTCAAGCTTGCAAACATTTCTTGTATCAAGTATGAGCTTGTTTTTGATCTTTTCATCTGCATTCTTTATCTCATCATGAGCAACCATGATAACGAGAATATCTATATCGTTAAGAAATGCATCAAAATCATGATACTGATTTTCGCAGATATCCTTTGTAACATAAGGATCGTATACCTTAACACCGTGTGCAAGATGCTTTTCCATACATTCAAGCATCTGCATTGTGGGACTTTCACGGATATCGTCTACATTTTCCTTATAGGTCATACCGTAGATACCAACCCTTGCAGGATCGGTTATCC
>JAFYPJ010000088.1 GCA_017547545.1 Clostridia bacterium
ATCTTTGCGGTTCTCATGGTAATCATCATCTCGTTATCGTAGCGCATCTTTGTTATCTCCTTTTTTGTTTGGGTTTTGTGTTCCCCTGTTTTCTGATATCAGTATACCAACTTGAATTCATATCTTGTAAAACTGCTTTTACCAAACAAAAAATCTCCCGAAAGGGAGATTTTTTAGCCCACTTATTTGTCCGGTTCGTAGGAAAGTTCCCAAACATCGGCATAGGTGCCGAGGGGATCCAATGACAAAATACACATCTGAACAAAGCACTCATAAGGGTTTTGAACATACAGCTCTCCCATGGAGCATTTTTCAAGAATGTGGTTGGTGGAATCAACAAATTCTATATATCTTTGCTTTGGATCGGGATATTGGGAAAGACTGCGGGAAAATATAAAGAAATTCAGAGTAATAAGGTCGAAACGGGTGATTTCGCTTTTTTCCGAAAGCACCTCGCTGATACGCTGACGGCTGAAGCGTTTGCCTGCAAATTGAGCATTCAGCTTTGAAACCTTGCTTGGGGTTAAATTTCCGTGCTTGTCCGTTGGGATAGCAGAGCATATAACATGCTCTATATCACTTTCGGAAATATCTTTAATTGTATAAATCCGTCTCTTTTTGCGAAAGATCTCGATTTTTTCTGCCTTTTCATAGTCATAGAGGCGATCGTTATTACTCAATCTTTCTCTGAAGCTGAAGAGTCCGGCTGTATGCCGTTCCTCCTCGCTCTGGTTATACAGATCTGCAACTATTGCTCTTGCCTTATCATACAATATGTTAAAATACTCTTTTGCGGTAACACTGCTCTGTGTGGTGTTATCCGAGTTTTTTAATTTGGAAAGATGAACAAAAAGCGTTTCCTCATTATATACGGAATACATGTTGTTCCTTATCGCCATAGTGTGGGTAGTATATAACAGGCTGGGATCAAGAACATGCTTTGGAGAATTATTATATATATCCCACAGCTCCGTGAATTTATCAAATCCGTATCCGAATTTATAACAGTACCAACAAATAACCTCAAAAGGATTTTTGGGGTTGATTTCATACTCACGAAGTGCTTTTGTAAGGAAAAGATTAACATCATCCACACTCATGCCGAGTCCGAAGCCTAACAAAAAAACTACATTTCGTTTCACGGTTTGCTGTGTAAGCCAATTTTTGGAGAGTGCGCTTAATTTTGCGGTGGTAGGAGTAAAAGATGCAGGTGTTTGGGTTATTTCAAAAGATTTCTTGATCATGCGCTGGTACTCGGATAAATCAATTACCGAGAAGCTCTCTTCAAATCTGAATTTCGTATATATATACCGTTTCAGATAATCACCAAAAGAAATAAATCTCAGTTTGTGCTTCAGAGAATCGTATATCAGCTCTGCATCCTGTTCCAAAAACATGGTATCATCTACAGCCTCATAAAGATGTTCCCAGGCTATATTGGTATATTCAATATCATCTGCATCGTCAGATTTGTCAGGATGGGCTTGGGTATTTTTCAGATTAACCCCGCATAAAGGGCAAAATTTCATTTCGGCAGTTATTGCCGCGCCGCATTTATAGCAGTACATGCTTTCTGTCCTCCTGTTTTATTTAAGAACCCGCTTTATTATCCACAGCTGAAGCTGCTTGGGTAAGAAATTCAATAAAAGCAAAAGGGGATTTCTGTTTATTGAATAGGTAAATTTCGGATGTTGTTTTAAAAGAATTTTTATCGCCTTTTCCGAAAGCTTACGGGGAGTGATATTCCGCGCCTCAACTCTGCCTACAATAGTTTTAAAGCGCTTTGAATTGCATTTATACAACCCTGTTTTATTACAGAAAATCTCAAGTGCATCGGTGGATACCGCAAGCATATCGGTGGCAACCGCACCGGCACGCAGTACCGAAACTCTTATATCAAGAAGCTGAAGTTCCATTGCAAGAGAATAGGCATATTTATCAAGAGCAGCCTTTGTAAGTGCATAGATCCCCGTAAAGGGCAACGGATCAAGGGGCGCAAGCTCACTTGTGGTAATAATTATTCTGCTTCCCTTTTTAAGTAAAGGTAAAAATATCTTATTTATCCCAACCGCACCGAAAAAATTAACATCAAAAATTTTTCGAAGCTCCTCTTCCTTAACTTCCGCAAAGGAATCAAGCATATATATTCCGGCAAAATGAATTATTGCAAAAAGCTCGTCTGTTATTTTGCAAACCTCATTATAAGCATTTAAAATACTTTCGGTATCTGTAATATCCGCACAGATCGGAATAATACCTTCCTTTTCTTCAAAGGTGTTTTTATCCAGGGCGAATACAGTATAGCCTTTACTGAGCAAAAGCTCTGTACAGCATCGCCCCATTCCTCCGCAGGCGCCGGTTACAAGTACATATTTCATAAAATTATTTTACAGTAATAACCGTACCGTCTGCAAGATCGGCATTTAAAATATACGCAGTATTTGTTTTCATCTGAGCATCGTAGCCGCTTGTGATATCAATTCCGTTTGCATAGATCCTTCTCTGCACTTCTCCGCTGCCGAATATCTCAACTTTTATCCTTTTGTTCTTCACATTTATCTCAAGAGTTGCCTTTTCTGCAGGGAAATATACCGGAGCAGCTATGCGCAAGCCTTCAAGATCGGGATCAACACCAAAGCCGAAACGAACAAGCTCTTTAATGAGCACAGTACCGCTTCCCGTGTACCAATCGCCCATAGAAACACCGTCAATAAAATATTCCTCACTTGCACAGTATGAATTAGGCATAACAAAGGTGGTAAGAGTTGCATTATCGTGGGTAATAACTATACTTTTTTCAAGCTGCTTCCATGCCTGTCTGCTTTCGCCCAAAAGGAAGAGTGCCATGATACCGAAGGTTCCCGCATGAACATAAGCCGCCTTGTTTTCATAAGTGCCGGGGGTAATGGTGGAAATTCTTCCAATTCTTGCATCAATTTCATCAAAGGACTCATTGAATGTAAGAAGTCCGTATTTGGAATCGAGAGAAAGAATATTTTCAACTACAGCATCACGGATTTCAGGATATTTTCTTGTAATATCGGAAATTGCGGCAAAGGCATGGGCGGTTAAGCTGATTCTTGATTTACCGTCATAATCCTCAAAGCTGCCAACATAATATTCGCGCTTATCACCCCATCCGTGGAGAACTCTCTTCATACCAAGCTCCTCACAAACGGCATTTTCTATATAGCTCTTACCAAGAGCTTCTTTTATTTCAAGATATTTTTCAGCTTTATCGGTATTTCCCTTCATTTTCAGTATCTTTGCCATTTTATCAAGGGTTGAGTAAAGCTGTGCGCTTGCCATAACGCTTACACCCGAACCGAATTCCTTACCCTCATCCTTGGTTCTTCCAATGCCGTCTATAGCATCGTTCCAGTCACCCCAAAGGGCACGCAAAAGCCCTGTTTCAGGGGTTATCTTGGAAACAAGATAATCGGTTATAGCGCAAAGATGCTCTAAAATACTGTCACGGCGTTTACTTTCAAGCACGGGACCGAGGGTATTTTCAACTCTGTAATAGCTGCATTCCTCGTCAAGGATAGAGTCATCCCCGGTAAATGCGAGGTATGTATAAAGGGTATCAATTATCCAGGGACCTTGATCAATATAAGGGCGAAGGTCCATATCGGGTATCGGTTTTTCGCTTGAAGGGAAGGATATCTGACGGGGAGGGCGTCCGTCCTCCAAAATATAATTCATAACCTTTACTATTTGAGCTCTTGATTTTTCGCTCTGCCACATAAGGGACGCTTCAAGCTGCTGGAAAACATCACGGATACCGAGCATGCTTTCCGCATAGCTCTTACCGAGAGCGCAAAGGCTTATCTGACGCTTAACATAATCAAGGAAAGTGTTAAAGGTAGGGGCACCGATCCTGCCCTCATCCCAATTTTCAAAGCAGGTCTTCATTTCCGAATTTTCAAGAGCCTCGGCTGATGCTGTTTTTGCAAGAGCTTCATCAGAAGCCCCAACATCTACAGTACCCAGAGCAAAGCATTCTGCGGCAAGCTCATCGGCTGTAACCAAAAGCTCGTAATCAACTCTTACGCTTGCACCCGTATCAAGTTCATAGTGATAAAAATCTGATGCTATGGGAAGATCTGTTGTATTTGTATTTAAAACCGTAAAATCAGGTCTGCCGTTTTTAAGTGAAATTGCATTTGCAAGGCAGCCTCCTTTATTACCGAGGAAGGTACGCTTTGCAGTAGTGGAAAACTTTTCCTTTTCATCACCGCTTGATTTGACTCTGACAGACAGGCAATCATAGCAAGCATTAAGACTCTTCATAATATAGCTTCCGTTGGGAAGGAGCTTGGAATGCTTGGTCATACGGTTAAAGAAGCCCTCTGCCGCAATATAACGAAGCATTGGTTCAAAGTATGAGGCAAGGTATATTTCCTTTTTTTCACCGTTGTTTATTGCGCCCATTGTAAAACGGATATGCTTATTTTCATCAACATAAGCACGCACCGCGTAAACACTTTCACCGCTTTCAACGATATAATAAACACAGCTTGGCGAATAAACGGTATATCTCCTAACAGATTCAACTTCAAAAAGCTGTTTTCCCGCCCCTGTTACCGAAAGCGGAAAATAATCCTCGCCCTGTTTTTCACCTGCAAAGAAACCTATTACTGCATCCTCATTATAATTTGCAGTTCTGAAAACATGGAACATACCCTCATTTATATCTATATAACCGCTTGATCTTGCAAACATTACAAGACCGTCATTGTAGTAAGGATATCTTGATTCCCCGTATTTTCTCGGATAACAAAGCACACTTGAATCGGGCAAAAAATAAGAATTATCCGGCAAACTGTTTTCCTTTGTGGGAACATGGTTTTTAACCATTTTAACTATTTCATTTAATCTTTCAAAAAACATAATATTCTCCTGTAATTTAAAAGGAGCTGCGCGGCAGCTCCTTATTTTGAATATCTCATTCTCCGATATAATCGGTAATAATAGCAACTGCTTTATCTATACCGCAAACGCTGGAGTCTATACAAAGATGATAATTGAGAGCATCTCCCCATTTTGTGTCCGAATGATAGTTGTAGTAATTCATACGGCGCTTATCCTTCTTGGATATGGTATCCTTTGCTTCCTTGGGATCAACTCCGTCTACACGAACGGCTCTCTCAATACGGAAACCAAGATCTGCATGAACAAATATCTTGAGAACATTTTCATAATCCGAAAGAATATGATCCGCACATCTGCCTATGATAACACAGGGCCCTTCTTCTGCTTTTTTACGGATAATATCAGATTGAGTTGTATAAACCGTTTCTTCCAGACTCCAGGGTGTGGCATTACGGTATTGATACTGCATTCCGCGAACTATAGAGTAGAGGAAGCTGTTGCTTGCATTCTTTTCGGGATCCTCAAAATACTTTTCGGAAAATCCGCTTTCCTTTGCCGCCATTTCTATGAGGGCATTATCGTAAAAGGGGATACCGAGCTTTTCGGCAAGCTTTGCTCCTATTTCTCTTCCGCCGCTACCATACTGACGGCTGATAGTAATGATTTTGTTCACTAATTGAACCCCCTTTTATATTTATAATTTATCTATATAGATATTTTACCATATTATGAACAAAAATGCAATATATTTTTATCATATATATTAAAAAAATCGTCCCAAAGGATAATTTTTTGCATACCCTTTGGAACGAAATTTATTATTCGGTTACATTCACTTTGACATACTCAACGCTGTCTTCGTTTTTAAAACCTATTTTGAACTCACTTCCCAAGATGCTTTCAAGATCCTGTCTCAAAGCAAGGTTAACTCTGCCCGATGTAAGCTCAACCGTTGTAATAGTTTTATCCTCTATTACAAAAAGCTCGGAAAGCTCGCAATTTTCATATGTACCGTCTTTCTGTTTTTTACGCAGGAACAACCTGAATTTATCCGTTTCTTCACCGTCAACAACACATTTAACATCAAATTCAATGTTGGGTGATTTCTCCAATTCTTCATAGCCGTTATAGAAAGGTCTTTCTTCCTTGCCCGGATTTGTAACAAGAATCCCTGTTTTTTCCTTTGCCGAAACGGATACGGTAACGGCTTCACTCCTTGCATCATAATCCGCATAATCGCTGTAATGCTTGCCGTTTGCGCTGGCATAGATATACGCTCTCATGCTTGACTCGGTAAGCGCTGCCCCGTAATAATTCTTTACAGTAAAGGTCATATCGCCTTTTTTGATAAGATTCCCCTTAGAATCTTTTGGCATAGGTACGCAAAGAAGGGAGGATCTTTCGGGAGCAATATACTGATTGCCGTTTTCATCTTCAAGAACGGTACCCTTTGGATATCTGGTGCCAAGGGAAAGAAGAATTACCCCGTATTTTTCACAAAGTACGTCACTTTCCGCCGAAACGCTGTAGGAAACATTTATTGCTCCGTCTTCAGAAACCGTAAGTATTATTTCCGATTCCTTTTCATCCTTGACCGTATAAATACTGTGTCCGATGAAAGCGGAAATATCGTATGTCATACCGGTTTTGGAATCCTCTACATAGTGATTCCATACCATCATAAACTCACCAACCGGAGTACGGCTTTCCTCAATTTCAACCTGTGTGAAATCCACCACAAAGGTCACCTTTTCGGTTATCTGTTTTTCCTCTGCCTTATACTGCATCTTGTAATGCTCTGTTTCGCTTCCCATTTTTAAGAAGCTTCTCAAAGGAATTTCAAGGGTATCAAGGGCAGTAAGGATAACGCCCTCTTCATTCTTGATATCTGTTGCCTCGCCCTTAATTGCTACCTTTTCCTCGCCTGTTACTTTATAGTAATAGTAGCCGATATTCTCCTGATCGGTAGAATCGATCAGAGTTATTTTGGTACCCTTGGCAAAGGGTGCGGTGATCATTGTTTCAATACTCTTATAACCATCGGTATAATAATTCATTTCATAATAAGAGCTGAAAATACCGTTGGGAGAAACAGTTATGGGCTTATATTTTATCTGGTTCTTCTTTTCCTCTTTTTCCTCGGTTTTCTCATCCTCGGCCTTTTCTTTTTCAGGCTGCTCTTTTTCTTCATCCTTTACCGTTTCTTCTTTGTAACGGAGTATGGGATTGTAATGTCTGCCTGTTTTATAACCGTTAAACACTCCATCCTCGGTAGTGTTTATGATAAGAGATTCATCCTGGTCGGATATGGAAAGAATATACTTTTCCGCTGCCGTCTTTTCTAACTTTATAAGCTCCTTTTCAAGAGCAGGCTTTGCGGAAATAACCTTTTCTTCTTCCTCTTCCTTCTTCTTGTTGTCCTCCTCTTCATTCTTTTCCGCTACAAATCTTACAAGGGGCATGTGCTGAGGGAGAGTTTCGGGAATAGAAATTTCTATCGGTTTTTTCTGTTCATCCAGCGCTTCAATTATCTGAATACAAGAAATGCCGGGAAGGGCAAGATATATATTATTGTCTTCTTCAATTATTATCTTTTTGGTAAGGGAAAATTCGGGAGCATCCACCTTATCGTCAACCTTTGCGGGAATGTTTCCTATTGCCGCAGCCGAGCCTCTTTCCGCCTTGTTTGAAGATATACTTCCTCCGGAAATTATCGTCTTTGTTCCGTTTCCTGCAAAAATGCCACCGCCTTCACCGGAATACTTTACAGCCTGTACGGCACTTGCCGTATTTTCCTTTATTATTCCCTCGGTCATATTAAATGCAGCATAAATATAACCTTCTTCGCTTTCCTTTTGTTTTTCAAAAGGAGTGGAGGTTTCAAGATAAATGGCACCGCCCATCAAGGCACTGTTTTTAACAAATGAGCCTTCGGAAAGATTCAAAAGACCGTCTCTTACATAAATTGCGCCGCCCTTACTTGCATAACAATTTTCAACAGAGCCCTTTGAAACAGTACATACACCCTTTTCGGAAACAAACACCGCACCTCCCTGTGTCAATGTGCCGTTTGCCGTAAGTGTTTCGCCCTTTTTGTTGATATTGTTTACTATAGTACCTCCAAGGCCTATGCTGAACACACCTGCCGTAATAACAGCAGGAGAGTTTACCTCCTTTGATTCTCCGTCTATACAAAGCTTTTTACCCTCAGGCGCGCAAATAGCAAGGCTTGCATCCTTTTCTATATTGAAGAAAGGCCCTGTAAATTCCGCCTCTCTTTTAAGAGTTCTTTGTGTATATGCAGTTTCCGAATCAAGACCGTCTCCTGCTATAAGAATTATGTTCTGTCCCTTTTTAACAGTTACGGTTGCCGAAAACAGTGCGTCTGCTGTTACGGTTACTGTTCCCGAAGCATTTTCGGGAATGTTGGAAAAGGCTTCTTCAACGCTTGTATAGCCCTTATTATCATAAAAGGCCACCTGTGTACCGTCCGAGGAAACCAATATCAGATTTTTTCCGTCAGCTTTAAGGGCAAACTGCGTACCCATGGAAAGAGCCAGACAGAAATTGTCGGTTTTTGCCTCATCCTCAAATTCAACAGCAACCGTGTTGAACTTTCTGTCCTTTAATTCAAGAGTTATAACTCCCGAATTTATACTCAGTGCTTCGGGGAACCAACCCTTTGCAACATTTATTGCCGCACCCGTACCAAGATAAACCATAGGGCTTTCTGTTTCCGAGCCAAGTGCCGCCGAGCCTGCAAGATAAAAATCAACATCGGTCCACACACAGCTTCCCAGGGTTGCGGTATTATCATAGATTCTTCCGCCAAGCATATCAAAATTGCCGGAAACAAGATATACTCCGCCGCCGTTCACGGCAGTATTGTTCTTGATTTCTCCGTTGTTCATCACAAAGGAGCCGTTGTGGATATATACCGTACCGCAGTTGACCGTATTACCGCTGAGCATACCTCCATCCATGGTAAAGCTTCCGCCCTTAACATATATCACACCGTTTTCACAGTTATGATTGGTAAATGCCGCACCTTTGCCGAGAGTAAGCGAACCCTCAAGGGATACTGCATTGGAAGCGGAAATTCCCGCACCGTTTATCTGAACCGAGCCTTTCACCGTAAGTGAGGATTTGGCATCAACAGTAAACATTGCCTTATCCTTAAAGGAGGATGCGCGGGAAACGGTACAGCTTTTGCTTGCCGTAATTACGATATCCTTTGAGCCTGATATTTTAACGGTTGAAGGCAATGAAAATCCGGATAATAAAGTTATCTGGGTTGTTTCCCCCGCCTTTGCCGCTGCCACCGCCTCTGCAAGAGTATCGTATATTTTATCACCTATTTTACAAACATCCTCGGTTTTCTCGTCTGTTTCAAAGGAAACAAATATTCCCGAACCCGAATAAACGGTTTCGCAAAGCTCCGATCCGTTATAAACCTTTATTCGGTCTGTCTGATCGGAAGAAAGAATAAACGAACCTGTTATTTCCGCCGCCTTTCTTCCGTCATATACATTATCAAGGCAGAGCTTGATATCGGATGAACCCGTAAGATCGGCGGGAATCTCCATATATGAAGAAGCCTTAAGATAAACGGTAGAGGCTGCTCCGAAACGAGCTCCTCCGCTCATGCGGAAGGTTCCGAAATCATTTGCAACATATACCGCATTGCCGTATCCGGCAGAAATATTTTCACCGATATAGCCGCCGTTGAAATTGAACACACCCGAATCAATATAAACACCCGAACCGTTTGTTCCGGCATTTGAGTTTCCTGTAAGCGTAACTCCCGAATTAACCGTAAGAGCTCCCCCCGAAACACAGATAAGAGCTGCCTTTGCTCCTGTATTGCTTCCGTCAAGAGTTAAAGCGCCAGTTTTACCCGTAAGCAAAAGAGAACCGCTTACATCAAAAAACGAACCCGAAAAGCCTGACTTTCTGGATATGGTATAATCGCCGTCCTTTGAAGCTATGGTCAGGCTCTTGGTAATTGTGAGAGTTTTATCTATCTCCGTGTCCGAATTCAGATATACGGTTGATCCGTTGGGGGCAGAGGCAACCGCTTCTTCAAGGGTTTGGTAACCAACACCGCCAACACTTGCCGTATCCTTGGCTGATACACTAACCGAAAGCATAGGGAGATATGAGAAGATCATCAAAAAGACAAGTGAAAATGCAAGAATTCTTTTATTTAAGATCTTTTTCATTCCTTTTCCTCCTTACTCGGTTTCTTTTGAAGCAGACTTATTCTCTGCTTTTACTGTTTTTTTGCTCTCGCTTATCTTAAAAGCTTTGCTGTTATTTGTGAATTTATCTTCTGTATCTGTTTTAAAGAAATATATGCTTGAGCTCATTGAACCCGCAAGAGCAACGGTACAGCTTTCAGAATCAATTCCTGCTGCTTCTATATAGGGATTGGTGCTGTCTGCAATCAGTTTTTTTTCGTCCCATTCCACTTTAAGTGAGGTATCCTCGTTTGCAAAAAGTACAAGCTCAACACAGTTACCGTCATCCTTTATTTCATATCCCCAGGAAGGCTCGTATGAGAAGCTTCCCTTGAGTGTTATCTGTAAAGGCTTGGATACAACCTCAACATCTATTTTTTTATTGTGATACTGTCTTGGTACTACTATATTAACATTACAAGCAGAACGAATATCCGCTTCCATTGCTCTTTCACCGGTGGTAACGGTAACCTTTTTGGTAATATCCTTGCCGCCTGCAGTTACCTTGATTTCAAAATCCTCTACCTTCTCTTTTGATGTACGAAGGGTGTCGGCATAATTGTAAATATCAAAATCTATCGAACCGACAGCTTCAAAATCACCGCCGTCCTCACTTAAAATATTACTTGTAAAGTAAAACGCAGTGCTGTCATCAAAGCCCTTGTTTTTAAACAGAATTCCGTACAGTTTATACGCTCCGAATCCCATTGCACAAAGGAGCACAAGAACGAGAAGTATAACAAGAAATGTTACACCCTTCTTTTTACGGGCAAAATGCTTGGGCTTGTGAAAGGCAAGCTTCTCTGTGTTATTTTCATTTATACTGTTCTCGGCAATCCGTTTTTCCTTATCCAAAACTCTGCCCTCCGTTCGGCAAATATATTTTAAATCGTTTAAGCAAAAATTGCTTACAGATAAATATAATTATAGCATAATTTTAAGAATATTTCAATATATAATGTAATATAACTATTAACAATTTGAAAAAAAGACAGAAACGAAAATGTTTCTGCCTTTCTTTTTTGGCCCTGTGCCAAATTATTCAATTATTATCCCCTTATGAACATCATCATCCACAACATTTATAATGGTTTTTCCTCTGTTGATAACAAGGGGAGCTCCGTTTATATCGGTGAAATACATTTCAGCATCCTCACCTGCTTTAGACCAATTTATCTCTATCATTTCTCCGCCTGTGATAAAATATCCGCTGCCTTCACCAACTGTATCCACCATTCGGTGATTGTAATAGTCATTGGTAACAACATGGGGCATTTTTATGATAATAATATTGTCAAAGGCAAGCTGCTCGCCGTTCATGGAATCTATATGCTCCTCATGAATAAACTGCCACCTTAAGTATTTACCTTTTTGGGCATCATATTCATACTCAACTATCTGGGTATCCGCTCCGGAAGGATTGTAGGGTATTTTTATATAGTTTGCGGCAGTTCCTTCAAGATCAAGCTTAAATCCCCAATCGGGAGTAAGGATAGTATTTACAAAATCATCGGTATGTTCCTCACGGTATCCCAAAAGGTCGATTCCCATTACCAGCTTTTCACCGTCCGACACCATTGTATGCTCAAGCGACATGGTTTTAAGGCGTTCCTGATCTCTGTAGAATATCTCGGTAGCATGTGCGCCCCGTACACCGTCAAGATTGTTTATTCTGCGGTTTGATATTGCAGCATAAGCATCCTCGCTTCCGCCTGCATGAACATATATTGCATCATGACTCATGGCAAAATCTATATAGTAAGGTCTTGAGCTTCTTATCGAACCCACCTTTTCAAGATTCCTGTAATCATTTGAGAGCATAAGCATTCTTGTAATACCGCCCTCTGCAAGACATTCATAAATTATATCGCCCTGCGAAATACCAACCTGAGGGCATGCAGCTCTTATATTATTTACCATTATTGCAACAGGACGCATGTCAGACACATCCTCACTTGCGCCAAGACCGGACAAGGGATTGATGAACTGAGGCTTTTCGGGGCAATTGGGATCACTTACAAAAGAAAAATAATCCGATTCTGCCGCCAAAATTTCAATTTTTTCTTCGGTTTCGGCAGGCAAAGTATCTATGGTTACATATGAATCAAGAGAATTTGTATCTGCGGGCAACTGTTTTTTGGAGGCACATCCTGCTCCCGAAAAAAGCATTGCAGAAACAAGAAACAATATACAAAGTCTTTTTTTATTGATCATAAAAATTCCTTTCCGCGGCAAGGCCGCAAACAGTACAGAATGAACGGGTAATTATAAAAAGGTCCGCTTAGCAGACCTTTTATTCCTTGCCCTTGTTGAGCTTATCAAGCCAGATAAGACCGATATCCATAGCCTCGTAAAGACCGCTTTTGTTAAACTGCTTAGCTACTCTCTCTGCCGGCTTTTTGTTAAGGTCTGTGCTTATTATCTGAACCAGGATCTGATCGGGTATCTCTACCTTTTTTCCTCCTGCACCTTCAACGGTTTTGTTTGTAAGGATCATCATGAATAACACATAATCGTCATTCATATCTCCGTAGCAAATTGTATTATTCTGTCTTACAAAGGGCTTCTCGCAAAACATAAGATAATCGCCCTTGACAGTTGCGTTTGCATCTCTCATTTATATCACGCTCCGTATTTATATTTTCTATCAAGATATATAATACTATAAAATCAAATAAATGTCAACTGAAAAAGAGAAATGCATTAAAATTTAACTGTAAGAAAAACCGTTAAACCCTTTTAATAGTACAACTCCCCGTCATTCAGGCAATCGATTATCTCCGATGCCGTATTCCTGCCCGCAATACCGTCTATGTAATTTACCGTACCGTCAGAGCTTGCTTCTATATTTCCTTCATTGGTGCAATTACTTATTGCGGCATAATGCGCTTCGCCCGTAATACCTCCTGCAAGCACCTCATCAAAAACAAATCCTATAGGATTATCTGCGCCCGAATTTGCCTTTACATTACCCGTATTCAACGAGTTGTTAACATCTCCGCATGCCTGCCCCGCTATGCCTCCTGCATAACAGAATCCGTAATACGGACTATTGGATGTTTCGCTCTCCAAAGCTTGCGCTTTTTCAACCGTCATTTTCAAAACAGCACTCACATGCGAATCGTTACGGCATGATAAGACCTTTCCGAAATTAGTACCGCAAATACCTCCCGCAAAAGCGAAGACCTTTTCATTTGAAGACAATGCCTCGGCATATATTTCTCCGCTTGCATTACAGTTGGAAACAGTACCTGAATTGTTTGATACAATTGCCGCCGAATAAACACCGATACGGGCGCTTTTACCGTTATATCTTGCACTTATTCTGCAATCACTAACAGAAACATTTTCCACACTTCCTTCATTTTTTCCGAAAAGTGAGGCATATATACTTGCGCCTTCCTCCAGGGTTTCGTCAATATTTACATAAAGATTTTTTACAGAAAATCCTGCACCGTCAAAGTTTCCCGTAAAAGGATCCTCCTCACCACCTATGGCCTGCCAGCCCTTGCCGTTGTTATAAAAAGCTCCACCCTCTTCAAAATCTGCACTTTCAAAAACTATATCATTTGCAAGGCGATAGCTTCCGCAAAGATCATTTCGTATACCGTTCAATCCGATAGCATCATAAATCAAAACAGTCTCCTTTTCGGTCTGAGGCTGTGTTTCCTTTATCGAACCGGTTTCTTTTTCTTCACTGTCTGTAATTTTTTGAATTTCGGTTTCTTTTTGTGTACCGCTGTTGCCTGCGCACCCCGTCAAAAGAATCATAATCACTAAAAAAACTGAAAAAAATCGAAAATTCCCTTTAAACATTGTATACACCTCCAAATATTTTTTATTTAAATGTGTTATAACAAAGATAAAAAGTTTCGCTTTAAGGAAGAATTACGGGAGAGCGTCTCAAAATATCTCCGATTTTTTCTCCTGTAGCCGTAAAGAAAAGCGCGTCTGCCTTACAGGAAAGAAGAAAGGCATTTTGTACATCCTTGTTCAATTCTTTATATCCTGCAGGTTTTGTAATTATTTCAACCCTGCTATTCTTTTTAATTTCCTTTAATGTCCTGCAGCCCAAAGAGCTTGCTGCCAGAAGAAGAGTGTAGAGGGGAGGTGCTTCAAGCATATCCTTCTTAACACCCAAAAGGCAATTGAATACAGCTCTTCTCACCCTTGAATCCGTATATTTTTTTGTTGCTGCTTTAGAGAAAAATTCTGCAAGATCTGCACTTTCCTGTGCGCAGGAAATAAGTCTTGAGGCAAGACCTTGATCTACATCTGCAAATTGGGAAAGCTCCATTGAATCTGCATTTGCCAGATGCCAAAGTATAACCTTTGCCGCATCCTGTGATGTACAGGGCTTATTGGACGAATAAAACTCAAACAAAGCTTCGGGCAGATAAGAAAACATTTCCTTCTCACCCCTGCGGTAAAAATAACGGGTTGCTGAAGCACTATACGGTGAGGTGCGCTTGTTGGTTATGGGAACGATCCTTGAATCAAGGGCAATAAGTGCTCTTAAATATTCAATTGCAAGGGTATTGTTTGCACCTTCGGGAATCTCCTCTCCGTATAGCTCACTATAGGCTCTTCTGTATAGAGATATATAGGATTCACTTGTGTTTTTACCCCCTTGTACAAGCTCTTGGAGACGGAAGATATATTCATCATCAAGGGTTCTTTTTGCAACCTTGTAAAGCAACCCAAGATCACCGCATTCACTGCCGAAGCAAAGCATATCTGCACCTATACTGTCTGCCAAAAACACACCTGCTCCGGCAAAGTAACCTGCCGATGAGCACGAATAGGGATAAGGGAGCTCAAGAACAATATCCGCACCCATTTTAACCGCTGCCTCTGCCCTTTTGTATTTTTCAAGAACGGCAAGCTCTCCCCTTTGAACGATATTACCGCTCATAATCGAAACAACGCATATATCGGAATAATTATTTTTTAAAAATTCTATCTGTTCAAAATGCCCCTTATGAAAGGGATTATATTCGGTAATTATCGCACATATTTTCATAAATTACGCCCTTTTACGGTAAAAATTTTGTGAAATGACTTGAATTAGTAATAAAATTGTAACATTAGCAATGTACAATGCTATTATACTAAAAAAAAATAAAAAAAACAAGATATAAATGTTGGAGGTTTTGAAATGAATGTTTTAGTTGTTAACGCCGGCAGTTCTTCTCTTAAGTATCAGCTTTTTGATACCAATTCCGGCAATGTTCTTGCAAAAGGTATTTGCGAAAGAATAGGTATTGAAGGCGGTAAGATCGAACACAAGCAGGCTGACGGTACAAAAACAGTACGCGAGATAGAAATGGAGAACCACTCCGTTGCTACAAAGATCCTTGTTGAAACACTTACCGATGAAAAGATCGGTTGTATCAATGATATGAGTGAGATTCAGGCAGTTGGCCACAGAATCGTCCACGGCGGTGCATACTTCTCCGAAAGTACACTTATCACCGACGGTGTTATTGAAAAGCTTGAAAACTGTATTGACCTTGCTCCTCTCCACACCAAGGCACACCTTATGGGTATCAAGGGTTGTATCGATGCTATGCCCGGTGTTCCCCAGGTTCTCGTATTTGACACAGCATTCCATTCCACAATGCCCGAAAAGGCATATCACTATGCTATACCCTACGAAATGTACGAAAAGTACGACATCCGCCGTTACGGTTTCCATGGTACCTCTCACAGATTCGTTTCCGGCGAGATGTGCAAGATTCTCGGCAAGACCGAAGGCACAAAGATAGTAACCTGCCACATCGGTAACGGTTCCTCCATTGCCGCTGTTAAGGACGGTAAGGTAGTTGATACCTCTATGGGCTTCACTCCCCTTGCAGGTGTTGAAATGGGTACCCGTTGCGGCGATATGGACCCTGCGGTTGTAACCTTTATTATGAACAAGGAAGGCTTCACACCCGATGAAATGAGCGATTTCATGAACAAGAAGTGCGGTTTCCTCGGTGTATCCGGTATTTCCTCCGACAGCCGTGATATTGGGGCTGCTATTCTTGAAGGCAACCACCGCGCAGAGCTTGCTGCAAACATCCTTGCATATCAGATCCAGAAGTACATCGGTTCCTACACCGCTGCAATGAACGGTCTTGATGCAATTGTATTCACCGCAGGTATGGGCGAAAACAATACTGAGCTTCGTGAAAGAGTTTGCCGTAACATGGAATACTACGGTATTGAAATGGATTATGAAGTAAATGCAAAGGCTCATCATCAGCCCAATGTTATCAAGCTCTCCACCGATAATTCAAAGGTTGCTGTTTACCTTATCCCCACAAACGAAGAGCTTGTTATTGCTCAGGATACAGAAGCAATAGTATCTGCTCTTTAATCAACAGCTTTTTGACATCTTCGGCAAAGCTCTTTTGGGGCTTTGCCAAATTTTACCTGTTCTTTTACCGAGAGAACGATCCATACAAAAAACTTCCCGTACAATCCAAAAGAGGAAAAATAAATGAAAAAGTTTTTAATTTTGTTTTTAACAGCAGTGCTTTTGTTACCTGCTTTTATAGTTAACACATCCGCAAGAATTATAGAACCTAACGATCCCATTGATGTAGGTATTGCCACTCCCGTAATAGACGGTAACATTACCTATGAAGAGGGCTGGAGTATGCCCGCGATCCTCAACCGTAACACCATGACCACCGCTTGGAGCACAGCACCCCAGGTTATGGACGGCAGAGCATATTTTGCTTATTGTGCCGAAGGACTTTATTATGCCGCAGACATAAACGATCCCCTTGGTGCCATCTACTATTTTGGTGATGAAGCAACCGGAGCAGGCTTTGTTTATTCAACAGGCCCCGATACAATTGATGATGATTACGGCTTTAACGGTGATATCTTTGGCTTTATGTTTGATATAAACGATATGTTTATAAATGCAGGCTATACATCTAACAGAGACCGTACCCCCTGGTACCTCGTTGGTATTTTCGAAGGTGAAGAGGGTGAAGGTGATGTTGTAAGAATGTACCGCGAATATGCCAATTCAGGTGAAATAACCGACCTTGTTCAACTTGCAGGTACTACCACCGATGACGGATGGAGATTTGAAGCATTTATCCCCTGGGATATCATTGTTGAAGATGCAAAGGTTTGCTCGGACGGTGAAATCGTTTATGACAGAGAAATGCTTTCATCGGGTAATTTTACCATGAAATCCTCTTGCTTGTATCAGGACCGTTTCTTTGACACCGAGCAGGGTGCTGTTGATACATGGAGCCGTTATATTTCCGTATCGGTATACGGCGCAGGTACATCCTGCGATCAGGTATCCGCTTACGGTCTCGAACTCAATTTCACAACACATAAAATCAAGAATCTTATAAAGGGTGACGAGCCCACCGAATTCAGCTGCGGTAAGATCGAAACCTACTGTACCGAATGTAAGGAAAAACTCAACACATACAACCGTCCCGTAGACAATGCACTTTCAGAGTTTGACGATGTTATGCTTGGTCAGTGGTATTCCGAAAGCATCCGTTACTGTGAGCTCAATCAGTTCATGAAGGGTGTAGACGAAAGACTTTTTAATGCAGCCGGTACTCTTACCCGCGAGCAGGTTGTTCAGATACTTTACAATATCAGCCATGAAGAGCCCGAAGAATTCACAAATACAAGGTTTACAGATGTTGAATCCGGAGCATGGTATGAAAGTGCCGTTACATGGGCAGCGGAAAACGGTGTAACCAAGGGTATAAGTGAAACAGAATTCGGCATAGGCAAAACCATTTCCCGCCAGGAAGTTGTAACCCTTCTTTACAATTACACAAAGTTTCTTGACATTTATGTTGACAATGAGGGTGATTATACAACCTTTGACGATGCAGATGAGGTTGCAGAATGGGCTGCAGATGCTATGAACTGGGCTATAGACCTCAAGGTAATTACCGGAACAAGCGAAACAACTCTTTCTCCCACAAATACCACTACAAGAAGAGAAGCGGCAGCACTTATCGAAAGATATGTTAAAAATATCATAGGTTGATATATAACAAAAAGCAGGTTTGATTTTTTAATAAGTCAAACCTGCTTTTATTATATTTTGTTATTCAAATATTGCATAAAGAGTTAAAGGCTCTGTTACGGTATACTCTTTACCTATTTCAAATATATTCCCCTTTTCATCCTTCCAGCCTGCAAGCTTTTTTGATGTTTCGGGAATTTCAAAGGGTCCTTCGTAACCTTCTGTATTATAATTCATACGGTTACGCGCATAGTTTGTTTTCCCGCCAGTGCCGAGAATGGTATATTCATCACCGTCGGTTTTATAAACAAACTCTCTTATCTTAACCTCACCCATATCATAGATTATAATAGGATCCCAACACATATAGAGATAAACAGTATCGCCGTCATTTTTCTTCATTCCGTTCTTAGAGAACCAATTGGCATCATGACCTTGATTGGTTATTTCCCAGGAATTTGAGGGCCAGCAATCATATCCGAAGCCGTTACATATCTTTTCCGGATCAAAACCGTTCCCCTTGCCGTCTGCCGTATAGAAGCGTATAACATTAAGATAATTCTGTGAGGTATGCATACGGTAACCCTCGCGGCTCATTTTTTCGGTGCCTTCCGGCCAAACAAAAACATCGCGCTCATCCAGAATTCCGCCATTGGGAGCAGGTTTAGGTTCTGTTGTACCGTCTCCCCACACTCCTCCGTTGGGATGATAAAATACATAACAGCCTTTGATCTTTTCCATTTTACTCTTTTTCCTTTTCTATGATTTCTTTTGTTATATAAATAGGTCTTTGTTTAACCTGAAAATACATTTTCACAAGATATGCTCCTGTAATGCCAATACAGCCAAGCACAACACCGCCAACAAAAAACACGGTGGCGCAAATAAGTGCATTTGGCGAATACCCCTTTTTCATAAGGAAGATAACAAGGGCAACAATATAGTATGCAAAGCCGCCTGTGGCAAAAAGCCCGCCCAAAACCGAAGAAAGGTAAAGGGGTTTCGCGGAATAATCGGTAATTCCGTTTATTGCATATTTGCAAAGCTTGATAAAGCTCCACTTGGTTTTTCCGCTTTTCCTTTCCATCACCTTATAGGGAATATACTTATTTTCAAAACCAACCCAAGCAAAAATACCCTTTGAAAAACGGTGATATTCCTTCATTTGCAAAATGGCATCCTTTACATTGGTTCTGAACATGCGAAAATCGCTTACACCATGCTTAAAGGGGGTTTCACTTACAAGATTGATAAGCTTATAAAAAACATTCTTAAACAAAGCCTTTACAAAAAACTCTTTTCTTTTTTCGGGGTATGCGCCCACACAGTCTATATCAGGCTCTTTGTCAAGAATATTTGCCATTTGAAGGGCATATTCAGGTCTTTGCTGAAGATCGGCATCAATTATACATATATAATCACCGCTTGCATAAGAAAGTCCCGCATATATTGCCGCCTCTTTACCAAAATTTCTGGCAAAAGATATAATACGGAAATTTGAATTATTTTCATTGCATAATTTTTTGAGGTTCTTTGCAGTAAGATCACAACTTCCGTCATTTACAAAAACATATTCAAGCTCATATCCGCTTTTACAAAAAACCTTTTCGCTTTCATTATAAAAGGGTTCAATATTGTTTTCCTCATTATAACAGGGGACAATAAGTGATATTTTCATTTTATCTTCTTTCTTTTTTCTTTATATTATATCCATTATAATGAAAAGATCATATAAAGTCAATAAAAAACTGCCCGAAGGCAGTTTTTTATTTCATTAGTCCTGGTATCTCCAGAATGCGGGGTTAAGGTTGCTGATATTGGGCTCCTTAAAGTTGTATTTGTGAAGGATTTCAACATAAGCATCGCGCATATCTGTATATGCTTTGAGATCTTCGGCGGTCTTTGCGCTGTCTGCATAATCTTCATAAGCAAGACAAAGCTCGATATACTTCATCTGGGTGGAATCGCGTCTTACTCTTTCTGCCATTTCTTCGGTCTGTGCAAGAGATTCTGCAGTTTCCCAAAGTCCCATCAAGTAATCATAGTTTTCTCTGTACTGTTCTTCGGTGATTATATCGTTCCAATCTTCATTAGACCAGATATGCCATTCATTTTCCTGAGAAAGCTTCCAGGAATAGTTGATATACTCACGGATATAGGTCCAACCGTCGCCGTAATATTCCTTTAAGAACTCATCTATCAATGCCCAGTATTCCTTTTCGGTCATAGAGCTGCCGGCACGGAGAAGCTTGGCAGCCATATATTCTCTGAGAAGACCGAAGCAAGCATTGTTGCCTTCATGGTTCTGGCAGAACACACCCTTTGCACCGTTTTCAAAGAAATAATTCCAGTTATCATACAAACGGTGGAAAAGGGGAATAGGCTGCTCATTGTGATTTGCAGGATAGATGTATTCCCAGATATAAATATTGGGACAAAGTTCAACTATTGTATCAAAGCATTCCTTGTAACCGTATTCTACCTGAACCTTATAGCCAAGATCCTTTTCATAGGTTTCATTGGGGTTAGCTTCGTTCTTACAACCTGTTGAACGGATAGAATGTGTACCACACATATTATCTGTACATACAACAAGAGCAACATTATCGTTGATATCTTCTTTGTTGAAGTTTTCAAGCTTGGACCAGATATACTTGTATGCAAGACCAACTATCTGGGTGTTGGGGTAATCCTTTTCAAGAGCATCTGCTACAACATCAAGGATATTGAAGTAAGTACCCATTCTGCCGTGAGTACGGTAGAATGCTGCACAATTTGAACATTTGCAGTATGCGCTTCCGTCTGACATTGCAACCCATACACCGCCGCCGCCTGCAAGCTTTTTGGTATTGGTGATTATGTTCTGCTGAATCTTGGGATCGGTAAGACAAGGGTCACTGTCCTTGTGATAAGTAACCTGATAACCCCAATCTGCCTTAAACTCGGAGGGATCCTTGCCTAAGGAAGGAAGAGAGTGATAGAATCCTCTGAAGCTGCTGGATTCTTCGGTCATCCATTTATGATTTTTGTTGTCACGGTCAGAGAAAAATACACGGAGTGCTGTTGTTGCAGAACCTTCTGTATACTTAAGATCTGCAGGAACATAGAATGCTTTACAAACATCTACGGTTTCAATATCCTGATAGAAATTGATACCTGCATAGTTTTCAAGGAAATCATATACCGCATACTCGGTTCCGTACTTTTTTTCATTGGAAGCAAGGTAGAGATTGCCGTTCTGAACGCCGTATACAAATACATCATTATTTGTACATTCGCTTCTGTCTATGTTAACGGTTTTGCCTTCACGGTTAGTGTTACCGATAAGGATCTCTTTTTCGCCGATTTCACATGCTGTATCCTGTCCGACCTCAAGAGTTATACCTGTTGCCATTTTGATATAGCTTACAAACTCTGCTGCAAGATCTGCATAAGCAGAAGCATATACTACGGTATACTCGGAAATAGAGGTGTCGCCGATGATAATATCGCCAACATTGTATTCGCTGCCATACTGAAGATTTGCAAAGTTCATTAAGATCTGCGCAACCTGTGCACGGCTTGCCTTCATTGCAGGTGCAAGAGTGGGAGCTCCCTTTACTGTTTCGCCTGTTCCGTTGATAAGCTCTACG
>JAFYPJ010000089.1 GCA_017547545.1 Clostridia bacterium
TATTTTATTTATTTTTATTTAAAAATATAGGAGAAAAAAATGAAAGTCATTTTTGAAAAAACAATTCTTTTAAATGCAATACAGCCTGCACTTTCCTGTGTTTCCGGAAAAAACACCATTCCTGCAATCGAAGGTATAAATCTTAACTGCAGCGAAGAAGGAAAATGTGTGGTTACTTCTTATGATCTTGAAAAGGGTTTTCGCTGTGAGATTCCCTGTGACACACAAAAAACAGGAAATTATATACTCAACGCAAATAAGCTTACACAAATAATAAAGGCAATGCCTTCCGGTTATATAACCCTTGAAGTTGATTCAAATAATGTTACAAGAATTTACAGCGGTAAAAGTGAATTTGAGATCTATGCAATGAACGGTGCAGATTTTCCTCAGCTTCCAGTTCTTACCGGTGACAAGGGCTTCCATATTCAAAAGGGAATTTTGAAAAACATGATAAACAGAACCATGTTTGCTGTTGCTCAGAATGATATGCGTCCTGAATTAAACGGATCCTTCTTTAAGATAGAGGGTTCAAAAATTACAGTTGTTTCCTGTGACGGAAGCAAAATGGCAATTAAGGAACAGATCACCGATATCAAGAGAAATGAAGAAGAAGAAAGTGCTCTTGATATGAAGTTTATTATTCCCGGTAAAACATTGAATGAGCTTTTAAGATTCTTATCAGACAGTGAGGATACAATTTCCATAAGACTTACCAGAAAATATGTAATTTTCCGTATAGACGAAATTATATTCTTCTCAAGACTTATTGAAAATGAGTATATAGATTATAACCGATTCCTTCCCAAAACACCCAAGACCACGGTTAAAATCAATTGTGAGGCATTTTTAGCCGCTTTGGAGCGTGCCGCACTTGTAACCGAGGATCAGACTATGGGACAGCTTAAAAGCTTCTTACGCTGTAATTTTGAAGCTAATATGCTTAAAATTTCATCCGTATCGGTTTCGGGCAAGGTTTACGATGAAATAATTACCGAAAAAGAGGGTGAAGATATCATGATAGGCTTTAAATGCCGTTATCTTCTTGATGCTCTTCGCGCTTCGGACAGCGAAATGCTTAAATTAAGTCTTACAAGCTCTCTTATGGGTATGACAATGGAACCCTATGAAGCTAAAGAGGATTCCAATTTTACATTCCTTATATTGCCTCTTAAAATTAAGGACTGAGATGCATTGTAAAAGTATAAAACTAAGAGATTTCAGAAATATCGAATCGGCAGAGCTTGAATTTTCTCCTGGTGTAAATGTTTTCTTCGGAAGCAATGCCCAGGGAAAAACATCTGCTGTTGAAGGAATATATCTTTTTGCAAGGGGAAAAAGCTTCCGCACTCAAAAGGATTCCGAGATAATACGCTTCGGTTGTGATTACTGTTCTGCTCAAAGTGTTTTTAATGACGGCAGGCGGGATCACACAATGAGAATTGCCTATAGCCGCGACGGTAGAAGGCTTTGTAAAAAAAACGGAGTTGATATAAAAAAGCTGTCGGAAATGATCGGCTGCTTTCGTGCGGTAATATTTTGCCCGTCACATCTCTCTCTTGTAAAGGACGGACCGGCGGTAAGAAGAAGCTTTATTGATGCTGCCATTTCTCAGATAGAACCTTCTTATGTTTCCTGTCTGCAAAAATACAACAATATTCTTACTCAAAGAAATGCTCTGATAAAAAATGCATATAATGACAGAAAAACCTTTGATGATACGGTTGAATATTGGTCACAGGCACTTTCTAAAGAAGCACAGATCATAAGTGAAAAGAGAAGCCGTTATGTAGAATTGCTTTCCGGTTATGCAAACGGATTTATTGAGGATATGACGCAGGGAAAAGAAAAGCTTACTCTTGTCTACAACCGTAAAAAAAGTGAAGAAGAATATATGCAGGAGCTTATGAGCAATCATGAAAGAGAAATCAAGTATGGATCAACCCTTTACGGAATCCATAAGGATGATGTTGAAATAGAGCTTTGCGGTCATATGGCAAGAAGCTATGCATCTCAGGGGCAGCAACGGACAATTGCTCTTGCATTAAAGCTTTCCGAAGGTGAAATATCAAAAAAGATATGCGGATCATATCCTGTATTTCTTCTTGATGATGTATTAAGTGAGCTTGATAAAAACAGGCGTGAATATGTGCTTTCGGGAATAGGAGAAAGGCAGACATTTATAACATCCTGCAATACCGAGGATTTTTCAAATATCAAGGATATTTCGGCATTTAAAACAGAAAACGGAAGGTTTAAAAAATGTATATCCATTTAGGCAACAACAAAGTGTTGCAAAAGAAAAAAATAATAGGTATTTTTGATATGGATACCTCAACAAAGGGTGCTCAGACAAGAACCTATTTAAGAAAAGCGGAAAAGGAGAAAAGAACTGTTCTTACCTCCTATGAAATTCCAAAGTCCTTTGTAGTTACAGAAGGTAACCGTGTTTATTATTCACAGCTTTCCACCTCCTCTCTTTACGGAAGAGCAAACAGAAAGCATGAAATACAGCTTTAAATTATTAAAAAACAAATTATCATAAATTCGGGCAAAAACCATCCCGAAGAAAGGGGTACAGAGCTTTGTCTCTGCAAAAAAAATGGAAGAAAAAAATGTAACTTACGGCGACAGTCAGATTCAGGTACTTGAAGGTCTTGAAGCAGTTCGCGTAAGACCGGGTATGTACATTGGTACAACATCAGAAAAAGGTCTTCATCACCTCATTTACGAAATAGTGGACAATTCTATAGATGAGGCATTGGCAGGATATTGCGATAATATTATCGTAACCCTTGAAAAGGACGGCTCCGTTTCTGTACGCGATGACGGACGAGGCGTTCCTTCAGGTATACATCCCACTCAGAATCTGCCCACCCTTGAGGTTATTTTTACAATACTTCATGCCGGAGGAAAATTCGGCGGTGGCGGATATCAGATAGCCGGAGGTCTTCACGGTGTTGGTGCTTCTGTTGTTAATGCACTTTCAAAGCGTCTTGAAGCAAGAAACTGCCGTGACGGATATGAATATACCATTGCCTTTGAGCGCGGTCATATTATTGAACCCTTCAAGCAGGGAAAGGCTACCGATGAACACGGACTTTATGTTCGTTTCTGGCCCGATCCCGAAATATTTGAAACTGTTGTGTTTAACGATGAGATAGTAAGAAACAGACTCCGTGAACAGGCATTTCTCAATGCGGGTGTTTCTCTTACACTTGTTGATGACAGAGGTGAGGAGCCCATAGAAGAAAATTTTTGCTATGAGGGTGGTATCCGTTCCTTTGTTGAATATCTCAACAAGAAACGCGGAGTTGAAGCAATACATCCCGATGTAATCTATGTTTCGGGCAATAAGGATACCTCTGTTGCTGAGGTAGCATTACAGTATAACGACTCTTATAATGAAACCATAATTTCCTTTGCAAACAACATGAATACCATTGAAGGCGGTATGCATGAAACAGGCTTTAAATCCGCAATTACAAAGGTAATCAATGATTACGGTAAAAAAGCGGGTGTTTTAAAGGACGGAGATAAGCTTTCGGGTGAAGATGTTCGTGAAGGACTTACAGCGGTTATCAGCGTTAAGCTTGAAAACGCTCAGTTTGAGTCCCAGACCAAGGCAAAGCTGGGTAACTCCGCTATCAGAACTCTGGTAGACAATATGATGACAGAAAAGCTTTCCATTTTCTTTGAAGAAAACCCAAAAATCGCAAAAATAATCCTTGAAAAGGGTACTGCAGCCGCAAGAGCAAGAGAAGCGGCGAAAAAAGCAAGAGAAATGACACGCCGTAAGGGTGCTTTGGAATCCACCTCCCTTCCCGGCAAGCTCTGGGACTGTGCAACAAAAAATGTTGAAGAATCCGAACTGTTCCTTGTAGAGGGTAACTCTGCGGGCGGAAGTGCAAAGCTTGGCCGTGACAGCTATTTCCAGGCTATTCTTCCTCTTCGCGGTAAGGTTCTTAATGTTGAAAAGAGCCGACTTGATAAGGTTTATACAAATCCCTCCCTTACACCTATTATTCAGGCATTGGGATGCGGTATAGGTGAAGATTTTGATAAATCAAAGCTCCGTTACGGAAAGCTTGTACTTATGGCGGATGCGGATGTTGACGGTTCGCATATCAGAATTCTTCTTCTTACCTTCCTTTTCCGCCACATGAAGCAGCTTATAGAGGACGGACATGTATTTCTTGCACAGCCTCCCCTTTATAAGGTTTGGAAGGGTAAACAGGTAAGATATGCTTTTTCTGATGAAGAAAGAGATGAAAAAATTGCAGAACTCGGCACAAACGGTGTTGAAACAAGCAGATATAAGGGTCTTGGTGAAATGAATCCCGATCAGTTAAAGGAAACAACCATGGACCCCGAAAAAAGAGTGCTGCTGCGTGTAACCATGGAAGACGCAATGGAATGTGACGAAATATTCTCGGTACTTATGGGTGATAAGGTTGAGCCGAGAAAAGAATTTATAGAAGCAAACGCAAGGTTTGCCGAAAATCTTGATATATGATAAAGGCTGCAACATTAACATTAAATCCCTGCCTTGATAAAACCATGTATTTTGAAAGCAGTTTCAAGGCAGGCGAGCTGAACAGAATGAGTTCTTACATCCTTACCCTTGGCGGTAAAGGTGTAAATGTGTCAAGGTTTTTTAAGATCCTCGGCATAGAAGCTGTGGCATACGGCTTCAGCGGAGGAAACAACGGTAAAACAATGAAGGCTCTTTTGGATGAAGAAGGGGTTAAATATAATTTTACCGAAACCACAGCCGAAACCCGAATGAATCTGAAAATGATAGATTCGGATAAGGTATGTACAGAGGCAAATGAAAAGGGCGGTCCCGTAAGTGAAGAAGAGCTAAAAAATCTTCTTTCGTATATAGAAACCAACACCGAGTGTGGACAGTATTTCTTTTTAGGCGGAAGTATTCCACACCCTGTGGATAACACTGTGTATAACTCAATTATACAGGTGTTGAAAAGTAGGGGAGCAAAGGTAGTTTTAGACTGTGACGGTAAGGCATTAAAGAGTGGTATAGAAGCTAAACCAAGTCTTATAAAACCTAATCTTTTTGAGCTTTCGGGTTTAGTTGGAAAAGAGATTACAACCCTTGATGAGGCATTGGCGGAATGTGAAAGCTTATATGTGGAAAATGGTGTTGAAGTTCTGTGTACAATGAGTGAAAAAGGAGCGATTTTTGCAGGTGAATGTGGATTATTTTCGGTAGATTCTCCACATGTTGAGCTTCGTGGATTCACAGGTGCCGGGGACAGCTTTTTAACTGCTTTTGTGTACGAAAGAGAAAAAACGGGCAGTGTGGAAGAAGCATTAAAATTTGCTTCATCTGCAGCTGCGGCAAAGGTTGAGCTTCCCGGAAGCTCCCTTCCCTCAAAAGATGATATGAAAAAATATATTTCCTGCGTAAATGTACGCAAACATAAATAAGGAACAGGTGACTGTAAATTGGAAAAGAAGGATTACACTTTTAAAGATCAGAAAATAGTTGACATTGATATGAGTAAAGAGGTAAAGACATCCTTTATTCAGTATGCAATGAGCGTAATAATGTCAAGAGCATTGCCGGATGTGCGTGACGGCTTAAAGCCTGTTCACCGCCGTATACTTTATGCAATGTATGAGGATCACCTCACCTATGATAAGCCTTTCCGTAAATCGGCAACCACAGTTGGTAATGTACTTGGTAGATACCATCCTCACGGTGACTCTGCGGTTTACGATTCTATGGTAAGACTGGCACAGGATTTTTCTTTACGCCACACACTTATAGAAGGTCAGGGTAACTTCGGTAACATAGACGGTGACCAGGCTGCGGCATACCGTTATACAGAAGCCCGTATGGCAAAAATATCAGACCTCATGCTTCAGGACATTGAAAAAGAGGTTGTAGATTTTGTTCCCAACTTTGATAATAAATTAAAGGAACCCACCGTTCTTCCCTCCCGTTTTCCGAACCTTTTGGTAAACGGTTCTGTTGGTATTGCGGTTGGTATGGCTACCAATATCCCTACCCTTAATCTGGGCGAGGTAGTGGATGCAACTATATATTTTATGGATAATCCCGAGGCTACCGTTCCGGAGCTTATGGAATATATCAAAGGTCCCGATTTCCCCACAGGCGCCACAATTTACGGCCAAAGCGGAATAGTATCTGCATATACCACAGGTAAGGGCAGAGTAACTGTTCGTTCCAAGGCGGAGGTTGATGAAGAAAACCACCGCATCATAGTTAGCGAAATTCCCTACATGGTAAATAAAACTACCATGGTTGAGCAGATCGCAGCTCTTCATAAGGATAAGAGAGTTGAAGGTATTACCGGATTGCGTGACGAATCGGATATGAAGGGTATCCGCGTTGTAATAGAATACCGCCGTGACTGTAACGGACAGATAATTTTAAATCAGCTTTATAAATATACTCAGCTTCAGGATACCTGTGCAATAAATATGCTTGCTCTTGTTGGCGGTGAGCCTAAGGTGTTGAGCTTAAAGGAAATACTTACACATTATATAAAGCATCAGGAAGATGTTATAACCCGCAGAGTTAAGTTTGATCTTGCAAAGGCGGAAAAGGAAGCACATATCCGTGAAGGTCAGAAGATAGCTCTTGACCATATTGAAGAGGTTATCAAGATAATCCGTTCCTCTGCATCTATTCCGGATGCAAAGGCAAAATTGATGGAAAACTTTGGTCTTACCGATATTCAGGCGCAGGCTATAGTTGAAATGACCTTGGGCCGTCTTTCCGGACTTGAAAGAGATAAGATAGAGCA
>JAFYPJ010000090.1 GCA_017547545.1 Clostridia bacterium
AGATCCCAGTTATATCTCTGTTCCTTTTCGTTCCAATCAAGGGGTACACCTCGACCAAAGTCTTCAACGATAAGCGTTTTATCCTTTTTACAGGTGATGTTTATAAGATTGCCATAGCCTTCTCTTGCTTCGTCTATAGCATTGGAGAGTATTTCAAAAAATGAGTGTTCACAACCTTCAAGACCATCAGAACCAAATATTACCGCCGGTCTTTTTCTTACCTTATCGGGGCCTTTAAGCAGGGTTATATCCTCATTGGAATAACTTGAAGGATCTTTAGTTTTTGCCATTGTGTACTCCTTATAGATTAATATTGAAATTATATTGTAAATTTAACTTTTATGTGTTAGAATAATTATAATAATTTGCGGGGGTGCGATGTGACTGAACTTATAAATAAGCTGTTCAAAGAGGAAAATATCGAATATTTCGGAATACTTTCGGTAAAGAACAGCAAGATAGTAAATAAAAATCTGTTTGAAAGAAAAACATTTTTCGCAAAAAGTATTATTACATTTCTTGTCCCCTACTATACAGGAGAGACAGTTAACGGTAATATTTCCTTGTATGCAATGTCACGGGACTATCATTTATATATAAAGGAAGTCACAGACAGAATTATAAAAGAGTTAAAAACTGCTTTTCCTAAGGAAGAATTTACGGGAATGGGTGACCATTCTCCGATAGACGAAGTAAATGCCGCAGCAATTACAGGTCTCGGTATAATCGGTGATAACCGCTGTCTTATAAATGAAAAATACGGTTCATTTGTGTTTATCGGAGAAATATTTACAAGCATGGAGCTTGAACAAAACATATCACAAATAAAATTCTGCGGTCATTGCAATTTATGTAAAGAAAGCTGTCCGAGTCCCGATGCCTGCCTTTCTCACTTAACTCAGCAAAAAGGTGAGCTTGACGAAAAAACTGTAGAGCTCATGCGAAAATACAATACGGCATGGGGGTGCGATATCTGTCAGAAGGTGTGCATATTAAACCGTAATGCCGAAAAAACACCAATAGAATTTTTTTATCAAAACAGAACCGAAGCTCTTACACCAAAGATCATAGACGAAATGTCAGACAAAGAGCTTGAGAGCCGTGCATACGGATGGAGAAAAAGAAAAACAATAAAAAGAAACATAAATATACTATTTGAATAATAAAATAATAAGGAAAACAAATTCGGGTGATATTATTGGAAAAGATCAAATTCAACAAATCAAACAATGTTTTTTCTTATTGGTATTCTTGTGTCAAAACAAAGGGCGCATGGTCAATAATAACAAGATTCGCAAAATATGCAAGAAGATATCTGTTTATATCAAGAATGATAAAATATGCAGCTCTTATAATTGCATTTATCGAAACAAGCGCAACTCTTGTAATTGCCGCATCGGTACTGATTATTGCAATACCTCTTATTCTTACAGGCTTCGTGCTTACGCTTATAATCAGCTCTGTAAAATATAAAAGGACAGATCCTGTAATTTCAAAAGAGCTGGAGGAAGCGCAAAAGATAATATTTATAGAAGCTCCAAAGGGATACAACAGAAAGAAATCCGCATATCTTAACCGCATGGCAGAGTGCTTCAATAATGAAGGCTATAAGGTTATAGTTGTTTCGCGCTCCTACAGGTGTGACAGGATTCTGTGTGCAAAAAGAACAGAATCAGGAATCTGGGTTGTAATGCTAAATTATTATTTTGTAATCAAAAGAAAATTCCTTGAAAACAAAGAGGATAAAATAACCTATATCTATTGATCCTGCCACGGGCACAAGCCCGTGGCTGTTTTATTCTTTAATATCTGTGAATAAGCATATCCATTGCTTTTTCAGGTGATTCCTTCAAGGCATTATAATAGGATTCACAAAGGGATATTACAAAAGGATCGGAAATTTCCGAATATTTTTCAAGAGCAGCCTTAACACCGTTTTGAGAAGCAAAGGCAGCCACTTCTGCAGAGGAATCGTCCAGATCAAAAAGCAGACCTGCAGCCAATCCCATAACCATATAATCATAAGGCAGAGAATGCTTCATAGCAAGCTTGATTGCACCGGGAAGACGGTCAACGGGGGAAAGCTTACGTTTGGTGTCGTTGCCTACACGGGCAACAGTATCGCCAAGGAGCTTATTATCATATCTTGAAAGAAGATCAAAGCTGTGTTCGTTCAGATCTGATACAGAGGCATTGTGTTCACTTGCAAGAGCCTGAGCAGACTGACAAAGCGCACCTAATGCGATAAAGCGGATCTTGATATCGGAAGCTGCCTCCCAGATAAATTCACAGCCTTTAAGATTACCCAGATATGCGCAGAGGGCATGACTCATATTATGCATATAGAGCTTTCTCTGAATAAACAGCTCAAAGGGAGCATAAGGAAGCATATTTTTAATTTCGGGAATTTCCCCTTTAAATGCATCTCTGTCTACGGGCAGAGTGCAGAATTTTTCAACACAAACCGCCAAAGGATACTTTTCGGATATGTTTTCGGGAGTTTTCGGAACCATACGGCCGATAGATGCTTCAACAAAACCGAAATTACGATCAAAATATTCTTTTTCTTCATCATTAAGGTTCTCGGCAATCAAATCATGCAAATAAATATTGGCATCAATTTTATTCTCACAAATAATAATGTCAAGAGGTCCTTTTCCGGTTTTCATTCGTGCTTTTACACCCTCGGCAATCGGCTTGGCAATGAATTTAAGAACATTTACACCAACAGCCGTTGCCATAATGTCAGCACTTGCTATTTCATTGGCAACAGCAGTAATATCACTGCCGTCCGCACATCTTACATTATCAACTTCTGTTTTTATGTAATCACCCTTATCGGTAATAAACAGAGGGTATTTTCCTTCCCTGTTCAACATTCTTATTACATCTTTATTTACATCAACAAAAACGGTTTCATAGCCGGATAAATTAAACAGCTGAGCGATAAATCCTCTGCCGATATTTCCGGCACCGTACATTACAGCTTTCATTTCAAGGTCCTTTCTATTATATATTGGGAATCAAGCTCCATAAGTACACAATAAACAAGGCAATTGAAGCTATAATTCCGCCTATTATTAAAATTTTAATTGTATCTGTTATTTTAGAGTCAGAATTAGTTTTGAAATTCTTTTCCCGTTCAAACAGCGCTTTTTGCTGTTTGGCCTTTATCTTGAAGATCCTGTCATTACAATCCTTAATCTTCTTTGAGGTATCTCTGAAGGGATGAATAGAATAGAATTCATGTATCGCCTTATTGTAGGATTCCACATTATCTTCATAATAATAATTCATGGCTTTATCGTAAATTGAATTCTTACGGCATATTTCAGCTTTTGCAAAACAGCGTTTAGCCATATTAAAGTATTCTTTGTTATTTGAAAAGGAATTAAAAATCAAGCCAAGCTCTTTTAATTCGGTTTCAGAATTGCTTACCTCGTATTTTGAACAAAGTATAGAGTACAATTTATCCGATTTTTGGAACATGCTTTAACCAAC
>JAFYPJ010000091.1 GCA_017547545.1 Clostridia bacterium
CAAAAATAATTGTAAAATACTAAATTAAAAATTATCAAGGAGAATTCATAATGAAAAAGTTTTTGTCATTACTCTTAACAGTAACCTCGCTATTGAGCGTTGTAACAATATTTGCTGTTTCTTCATCGGCGGCAACAACAAAAGCATTTGATTTTTTGTCAAATCAGGTATATGCAAAGGTATATACCCTTTCATCCTCAGGTAAAACCGTTCCTTTCACCGGGAGCAATATGAGAACCCCCGGCAGCTATACATACGGTGCGTCTAAATCCGCATATATTGATAACAGAGCAGACGAGCTTTATTTGATGGACGCAGGAAGAAATTCAAACGGTGAATATTGGGCTAAGGTTTCTTATCCTATCGGTTCAAAACGCGCAATTGCGTACATTCCTCTTACAGCTATTACACAAAATAACGGTTCCCATGCAAAAACAATATCCTCCGGCAAATTTTACTGTGCTCCCCGTAAAGGCGCTTCTGTATCCACAAGCTACTATGTAGCAAGCAACGATGCGGTATATCTGCTTGCAACAGAAGGAAATAATTATCAGATCCTTTATCCCATCAGTGGCGGGAAATGGAGAATAGGATGGTGCAGTAAATCGAATTATGATAAATATTGCGCAAAGGTAACACAAAACACAACACCTTCTTCCAATAATACTGTTTCAACATCCTTTTCACCTGTTTGGCCTTGCAAAAAATCAAATTATATCTCTACCATGTATCGTTATTATAATAACGGTAAACCCTCAAATCACGGTGTAAGATCTAATATATATAATGCTTTTGATATTGCGGGTAGTTACGGTGATGCGATTTACGCAATTGAAAAAGGAACCGTTGTAGACAAGGGATATCAGGGAAATGGATTTGGTTATTATGTTGTAATCAAGCATCAGAACGGTTTGTACTCACTATATGCACATATGAAGGCTTCCGCTTCGGTTAATATAGGAAACACGGTAAGCAAACAGCAGATAATCGGATATATGGGTTCAACAGGTAACAGTAGCGGAAATCACTTGCATTTTGAGTTGTATAATCCTAATAATCGTAACAGTGTTATAAACCCCTGGGTTACTTATTATCAAGGAAAGGTTTCTGTTAGTGTTGGCGGAAACAGTTACAAAGCAAACATTAAGTACACAAACGATTCTTATGCACAAGCATGGTGCAAATGGTTGAAGAATAATTGTAAGTCTTCCGGAGGAGATTATGTTTTTTATAAATAAAATAAAATATTAGTTTTGAAAAGCAAAGTTAAAGACAGCCGTTTTTCGGGTGTCTTTGCTTGCTTGAAATGTCCAAAATATTGTTATTATATGTGTAATATTTTTATTTTAAAATTTACAATTAAAATTTTTTTCAGCATTGACATATATTTACCTGAGTGGTATTATAAAATATGTATATTATTCAAAATTTTTAGGAGGGAAGAACAATGAAAAAAGCAAAAATGTCTTTTTGGTTGCGCAGTATAAGTGTATTGCTTGTACTTGCCATGACAGTAAGCATTTTGCCTGCCTGGACATGGGCAGATTCCGGAAAGTTGCCTTTTGATGATGTAGTTGAAAATGCATGGTATGCGGATGCAGTAAGCTTCGTTTATTACAAAGGCCTGATGAAGGGTATAAGCGAAACAAAGTTTTCGCCTAACGGCCTTACTACCAGAGCAATGCTGGTAACAGTGCTTTACCGTATCGAGGGTTCCCCTGAGGTTAGCGGAAAGCAATTTGATGACGTGGAAAAGAACTCATGGTACGATTCCGCGGTTATCTGGTGCCGTAACAATGAAATTGTAAACGGTTACAGCGAAACCAAATTCGGCCCCAATGATAATATTACCCGTGAGCAGTTGGCAACCATTGCTTACCGTTTTGTATCCTTTAAGGGATATGATGTTTCTTTAAGAAGCGATCTTAGCGCTTTTGAAGACGGTGCAAATGTAAGCACATGGGCAAAAGAGGAAATGAGCTGGGCTGTAGCGGTAGGTCTTGTAAAGGGTGTAGGCGGTTCCTTGCTTTCATACCAGAGTGATGCAACCCGTGCCGAAATAGCTACTATCCTTCTGCGCCTTGAAACCGAGGTTTTACCCGGATTGGATCCTGATACTTCGGATGAAACCGTATCTCCTGAAATAGCATTATTATTTGGTGTAGATCCTAACGAATCTGATTCGGATAATGACGGTTTGAGCAAGTATGTTGAAATTTATATAACCGGTACAGATCCTACATTAAAGGATACAGACGGTAACGGAGTTCTGGATGCAGATGAAGATGCAGATAAAGACGGTCTTACAAATGCACAGGAAGTGGCTTTAGGAACAGAATTATCAAAAGCTGACTCGGACAACGACGGCATTGACGATTATAAAGAAGTTAAAGAAAGCAAAACCGATCCCTGTAAATATGATACAGACGGAGACGGTTTGTGTGACGGCGATGAATTGGTTCTGGGCTTAGATCCTTTAAAGCAAAAGACAGACGGTAAGACTTTAGACTCCAAGAGAGAATTTACTCAGGAAATTGCTGAAGAAAATATCGAAGAAGCACTTAAAGATGAAAACAATGCAGCAGTGCCTTCTTTGGTTCTTACCACTAACGGTAATGTTAATAACAGAATTTCACTTACCGAAACCGAATCCAACGATTTCTCTGACAGCCGAGCTATAGTTGGTACTCCCGTTGATGTTAACGGAGATAACCTTGGTGAGGGTAAGATTTCCTTTACCTTTAAGTCTGAGGCCGAGACCTTCTCTGTAAGAGATATAGGCAGCACCTTTAATACTAATTTAATATGTAAGTATAATGAAGACGGTACAACCGACTATCTTGAAACAGAATATGATTCCGACGAAAACAAGGTTACCGCTGATGTAAACGGTGAAGGTACATATTTTGTATTGGATGTTAAAAACTTGTTTGACGAATTAGGCTTATCCATGCCTGAGGTAGCCAAGGTAGATGAATTGGCTGATCCCGAACCGATTGTTGCTTATTCTATGAAAGCGGACGCTCCATCTCAAAACAATAATGCAAATAACGGTGATCGTGAAATGCCTTCTTCCGGAGTTGTAAAAGAGTATGTTGCAAAAACAGAAAGTGCAAGTGCCGATACAGAAAAGGTTACCACACGCGCAGCTTCCGGTGCTATGGCACAGGCTGATATAGTATTCGTTATTGATACCACCGGTTCAATGGGCGATGAAATATACAATGTAAAAGAAAATGTTCAGTATTTTGTTGATGTATTAAGAGAAAAAGGTATATCTGCAGGTCTTGCGTTGATAGACTATCAGGACCTTGAGGCAGACGGATATGATTCTACAAGAGTTCATAAAAACGGAAGCTCTAATTGGTTCTATGATGTTGACGCTTACAAAGCAGCAATAGCAGAGCTTGAACCCGGTTGGGGCGGAGATACCCCCGAATGTGCAGTAGATGCGCTTGAAACAGCAAGATTGCTTGACATGCGTGCTTCAGCAGGCAAGATCTTCATTCTTATTACCGATGCTGATTACAAGGTTGATAACAGATACGGTATTCCTTCCATGGCAGCAGAAATTGAATTGCTTAAAAATGCAGGTGTAACCTGTGCAGTTGTTTCTCCTTCCTATGAAATGGATACATATTATGATCTTTACAACGAAACAGACGGTATTTGGGCAGACATCTATGGAGACTTCTATTCTGAACTTATGACACTTGCTGATAAGATCGGAACAGATATCGTTGGTGACGGTTATTGGATCTATCTTGAAGGTCCCGTTCCCGTACCCGTTAGATTGGACGAAGAACCCAAGGAAGGCAGCACCGCAGATACCGATAAAGACGGTGTTTACGATATAGTAGAGCTTGAAGGCATAGAGCCCACAGGAAGTGTTGATCTTGACGAGCTCATTACTATGGTAAGCCAGGGTGTGATAACAGGTACTGATTATGGTACTGTTATGACATACAAGTATAACAGCAATCCCATAACACCTGATACAGATTTTGACGGTATTGATGACTTCCTTGATGAATCGCCCAGAAACAATGTTTTTGCGGGCAGCATGTACGGACATTTAAATTTGAAATCTGCAAATTATATAATGGACTACCGTAATTTCTTTGAATCCAACACCTATTATAACAGCGAAATTGCATCTTCATCATTGATTTTCGCAAATAATATTTACTCAGGCGGTTCATTCAAATATAGTGATTCCGGTAAAAAGATCTCTAATATTTCAGATCTTATGAAGCTCCACGGATTAAGTGAAATAAGAGATTTCAAATTAAATACAAAGTATACAGATGACGATGTTTCCGAAGTTGGCATAGGATACCGCGATGTTGCTCATGACGGTAAAACATTAAGAATAGTTGCGGTTACAATAAGAGGAACCAACGGTACAACAGCGGAATGGAGCAGCAACTTTGACATGGGCAAACCTTCCGAATGGAGTTCCGATTATCATAAGGGTTTCTATGTAACAGAAGAAAGAATCAGAGAATATCTGGATGATTATGTAACCGATCTTGACTCAAGCG
>JAFYPJ010000092.1 GCA_017547545.1 Clostridia bacterium
ATTTCACAGTAAGAGCAAAATTATATGAACGGAATCCGTTTTCAGGCATACGGAATTTTGCGTGTTTTATAGACTGCTCGATATTTTGAAGATTATTTACCACCATGAATAAGGGGAAAAATATCAAAACACAAATGCTTAAAAACAAAGAGCTGATTTTGAAAAACAAAGAAAATACATAGGTAAATGCAAAAACCGAAAAATATACGGGTAACATTTCCATAGGCAGTATCTTTCCGTAAGGAATAAACCAGAAAACACATCCCGCTGCAGAAAAAAGTGCTAAAAAAACAGGAATAAGGTACAGATAAAGATTGTACGGATCATAAATCACCTCAAACTTGTCTAAAAGGAAGACGATAAGAAAATATATACCTACTCCCTCAGCTATACAAACAAGAATGGGAAAAGCAATTGCTTTTTTATCAATATAATCCAGCCTGATATTCCCTTCACCCTCATAGCCAACGGGTGCATATCCGATAATCCTGCTGACCACCATTTGAAGCAGATAACCCAAACCTATAAACAAAAAGGGAACACCAAGGGATATGGGGATTGCATATTTTTCAAAACCCGCAAAAACAAACACCTGTAAAGGTACAGCTACGGCAATCATTACTGCAATTACAGACAACAGCTTTCCTATACGGCTGTAAATCTTTGAATTCACCATATTCTGCTCCTTTCTTTAAGTTTATTTGTATGTTTTATAATATATGTTTACTTCCTTAGGCATATCAATACTTGCAGTACGGTGTGAGGTTAAAAATACCGATATGTTTATTCCCCTTGACAAAAGTATTTTTGAAAATTCCACTATCTCTTTATCTATATAAGGACTTATCAGTATAATACTTCTGTTATCCTCTGTTTTCTCCTCCCGAAGCAATAGCTCCAGCAATCTTTCAAACCGGCATGAAATATGAGTATCCATTTCCGCAAGCATCCTCATAGCCGCAAGAAGCTCTCCCCTATCCTTATATTCGGGAGATGTAAAATATTCATTTCCCTCTTCCGTGCTCCTGCAATTTGAAAACAGTCTTACAGAAATACCTTGGGTACAGCAATGATCTATAAGGGATGCACATAACGAAATCCCCATTTCTGATATTTCGCTGTTCTGAGGCATGCTTCCCTCATTCTCTCTTTGATGAGATTGAATATTAAATATAATATCATAAGAATGCTTTTCATTATATTCTTCAATATTCACCATAGGTCTTGAAAGACGCGCCGTACTCTTCCAATTTATTTTATTTATCGGGTCCCCCGGCGCATATTCTCTTGCACCCGCCCAGATAAGAGGATCGGAAAGCAGATTGAAAGTGCTTGATATATCTCCGTAGGGATCGGTGGCGGGAGCGAAGGTTTTTTCAATATTCAAAGACCTCGGCAAAACAGTTATCCTGTTTTCTGTGCTTTTTTGAGAATCAAAATGAGTGTAAATTTTTGTTATACCAAACAAGTCACTTAATGCAACCCTCACAGAGCCAAGGTAATAAACACCTCTTTTTCGTGCATTTATCCTCCAACGGCGCTCCACCGCATTATTCGGCTTCAGTACAAATATACTTTCCACAGAGCACCGTCCCATGCTTCTTGACTTCCCTTTTGCACCGTCCGAATAAAGGCAAAATTCAAGCCCGTACGGCAGCTGAGTTTCCACCCTTATATTAGGCAAAGGCATATTTTTTGCATTTGAAATATTTTCATAAAGGTAAAAATCATCGCCTTCAAATATTTCGTGTGCACTTGTTTTAGTTGAATATTCAAGATTTTTAAGAGCATTTTTTCGAAAATACCGTGAATAAATAAGATAAACGGTTATTATCACAGCACAAGAAATTAAAAACAGCACTTTTTACCTCTAAACTATCGGAGTTTTTACACTATCAAGTATTCTTGAAATTATCATTTCATTTGAATCACTCAGATTAACACTTCTCATCGATTCAGGAATTATTCTGTGAGCAAGGCAGGGTATTGCCATCGCCTTTACATCATCGGGCAATACATAATCTCTGCCGTTTATCGCTGCATATGCCTGAGACAGGCGCATAAGCGCAAGAGATGCACGGGGACTGATGCCCAAAACTATCTTGCCATCACTTCTTGTAGCATTGGCTATATCAATTATATACTGCGCCACCGCATCACTCACCGTAACCTTTTCCACCGCTTTTCTTGCGGCAATTATATCATTTGATGAGCATACAGGGGCGAGGCTTGCCATGGGATTTGACTCTTTGTATCCCTTTAATATATTCATTTCCGCCTGCTCTATGGGATATCCGAGAGTAAGCTTTATTATAAATCTGTCCGTTTGCGCTTCGGGCAGAGGAAAGGTTCCCTTTGTTTCTATGGGATTCTGTGTTGCTATAACAAAGAAAGGATCGTTAAGTAAATATGTGTTTCCTCCTACAGTAACCTGCCTTTCCTGCATAGCTTCAAGTAAGGCAGACTGAGTACGGGGTGTGGCGCGGTTTATTTCATCCGCTATAACTATATTAGCAAAAACGGGTCCGGGATGGAAAGTAAATTCCTGTGTTTTCATATTGAAAAAGTCTACACCTGTAATATCTGCAGGCAAAAGATCGGGGGTAAACTGAATACGCTTACAGCTAACACCAACAGACTTTGCAAGAGCATTTGCCAAAGTGGTTTTTCCCGTTCCCGGAACATCCTCCAAAAGTACATGTCCCCCTGCAAAAAGGGCACACAATACAAGACTTATTTCATCGTTTTTACCCATTAAAGCCTTTGACATATTATTCTTTATCGCATTTCCTAATGAAGCAACACTCATTTTGTTTTTTCCTTTCTTAAAACAACTTTAATTTATTTTATCATATTTGGTGAATCTTTGCAATAAAATTCTGCAATATCCTCTTTATGTTAATAAAAACTGCAAAATATTTTGATACATTTATAAAAATTTGCATTGCAAATAATGTTATATTCCCCAAAAATGAAATTTCTTTTACTGAAATGTTGACTAATTTGTATAATAATGATATAATTATCGATATGCTATTGACAAACCGTAAAAGCGGTTGTATAATTATACACACAATAATGAATATTAAATCAATCAAAGGAGATATATCATGAACAAAAAGGACATAAAAAAAGTAGTTCTTGCATATTCCGGAGGTCTTGACACCTCTATAATTATTCCGTGGTTAAAGGAAAACTATAACAACTGTGAGGTTGTCGCAGTTTCCGGTGACGTAGGTCAGGGTACCGAGCTTGACGGTCTTGAAGAAAAGGCTTTGGCAACAGGTGCTTCCAAGCTCTACATTGAAAATCTTGAAAAAGAATTTGTAGAAGATTACATCTTCCCCACCATGCAGGCAGGTGCAGTTTACGAAAAGGATTATCTTCTCGGTACTTCCTTTGCAAGACCTTGTATTGCTAAGCGTATCGTAGAGATCGCTATCGCAGAAGGAGCTGACGCTATCTGTCACGGCTGTACAGGTAAGGGTAATGACCAGGTTCGTTTTGAGCTTACAATCAAAGCATTTGCTCCCGATATGGCAATCATTGCACCCTGGCGTGAATGGGATATCAAGTCCCGTGAAGAAGAAATAGCTTATGCGGAAGCTCATAACATTCCCTTAAAGATAAACCGTGAAACAAACTACTCCAAGGATAAAAACCTTTGGCATCTTTCTCACGAAGGTCTTGACCTTGAAGATCCTTCAAATGAGCCCCTTTACAATAAACCCGGCTTCCTTGAAATGGGTGTTTCTCCCGAAATGGCTCCCGATAAGCCCACTTATGTAAAGATCAGCTTTGAAAAGGGTGTTCCCGTGGCTATCGATGATGTTAAGATGGATGCAGTTTCCCTCGTTAAAAAGCTCAATGAGCTTGGCGGAGCAAACGGTATCGGTCTTGCAGACCTTGTTGAAAACCGTCTTGTTGGTATGAAGAGCCGCGGTGTATATGAAACTCCCGGCGGTACCATCCTTTACCGTGCTCATCAGGTTCTTGAAACCATCACTCTTGACCGTGACACTCAGCACTATAAAGAAACTCTTGCAGTTAAGTTCGCAGACCTTGTATACAACGGTCAGTGGTTTACACCTTTACGCGAGGCACTCTCCGCATTTGTCGAAAAAACTCAGGAAACCGTTACAGGTGATGTAACTCTCAAACTCTACAAGGGTAATATGATAAATGCAGGTGTAACATCTCCCTACACCCTTTACAGCGAAGAAATTGCAACCTTTGATGAAGATGAAGTTTACGATCAGACAGATGCAGCAGGCTTCATCAACCTCTTCGGTCTTCCCATCAAGGTTAAGGCGCAGAGCCAGCAGAAAAACAAATAAAGTATTGCAATAATCGGGTTTGAATTACCTGAAGTGAACTTAATTTGGGGTTGTCATTGACAACCCCTTGTTTTTATATATTGACAATCACTGTGCCCCGTGTAATAAGAAATAATTATATGTTAAACTCAAGGCGAGCTTGAGTACGGATACTGCCCGCTTATTTTTTTAATTCTTCTTCATAGCTATCCCGATCTATTACACCAAGGGATATCATCTTTTCTGTCCAGAGCTGAAGCGCCTCAACGGTTATCGAAATTCGCTCAAGCTCCTTTTGTATGTAAACAAAATCTTCAAGCTCATCCTGTCTTACCGTACCGTCGGCAGCTATTTCTATAAACCTTTCCTTTTTTCGCTCCATTGAATTAAGAGAAGCCAAAATTTCAAGAACTATCTGCGCAAGCTCCTTGGTTTTAATTTCGGGAACATATTTTTTACCTATCGGACATTCATTTGAACAATAATAATTGCAGAGCTTGGGTTCGTTATATTTTTCTGCCATGCAAAGAATTTCTTCCGGGTATGCAATCGTCTTTTCGTTTTCGATCTTTTCAATACGCTCTGCCGAAACCGTACCCAATACTTCCTGGGCTCTTTCACGGGTATAACCCAATTCTTCTCTTGTAAGCTGATATATATTCTTATTTTCTTTTATCGATGCTCTTCCCATTATGCCACCTCATCTAAATTATGCCAATTATATAATAACAATTTCTTTCAAAAAAATCAATGCTATATTCGGCAAAATAGACAGGGTTATTTTATTATTATTGCATATACCGTATTTTAAAATAAATATTTACAAAATCAGAAATAGGGTATATAATAGTTTTATCATTACCAAGGAGAAAAAATATGCAAAAAACCAAGCTTGGAATATCATTAAAAAACTCCTACCCTCTGCCGGTAAAAGAGGTTATAAAAATCATCGCACAAAGCGGATTTGATGCGCTTTCTCCGGTAAACAAAAACGGTACTGACATAACCGAAGTTGTTAATACAGCAAAAGAATACGGAATTATACTGCAATCTCTCCATACACCCTCATCCCGTTCGGTAGATATGTGGAAAGGTGACAAAGAATGTAACGCTCTCGGAATGGCACAGATGACAGAATCACTGGAGCTTTGCCATAAGTATGAAATACCGATAATGGTAGCACACATTTGGCAGGGCTACGAACCTGTAGATATACCAAAAGAGGCCGGTATCGAAAATCACGGCAGACTGATTGAAAAAGCCAAGGAATACGGTGTGAAAATTGCCTATGAAAACACCGAGGGGGAGGATTACCTCTTTGCACTTCTGGAGCATTTCAAAAATAATAATACTGTTGGCTTCTGTTGGGATTCGGGACATGAGCTTTGTTATAACAGCGGAAAAGATCTTTTGAAGAAATTTGGAGATCAGCTTATAATGACACACTTGAATGATAACAACGGATGCTCCGATCCAAAGGGTAAATTAAGCTGGTTGGATGATCTCCACCTTCTTCCAGGAGACGGAATTTGCGATTGGAACTACAATATAGAAAGACTAAAAAAAGCAAAAAGACAGGATATACTCAACTTTGAGCTCTCAATTGAATCAAAGCCAAACCAGCATGAAAATGACAAATATTGCGAAATGCCTTTAGAGGAATATTTTTCAACGGTATATAACATAGCCTGTAACTTACGAGATGAATACGATTTATCTTGATTTATTCAATAAAATATGGTATAGTATTTTATTATACCAATAGTTAACGGAGTAATATTATGGAAAAAATGTGGGCTGGCCGCTTTGCAAAGGAATTGGATGCAGCGGCAAATGACTTTAACTCTTCAATTCGTTTTGATTCAAAAATGTTCCGCGAGGATATCCGCGGTTCTATGGCTCATGCGGCTATGCTTGGCGCAAAGGCTATCATCCCGGAGACATCAAGCGAAAAAATTATAGAAACCCTGGACGAAATATTGTCCGACCTTGAAGAAGGAAAGCTTGATTTTGATATGAATGCAGAAGACATTCATATGTTTATAGAAGCAGAGCTTACAAAACGCATCGGTGATATAGGCAAACAGCTTCATACCGCACGCAGCCGTAACGATCAGGTTGCTCTTGACCTTAAAATGTATATGAAAACAAGAACAGACGAGGTTATCGCCCTTGTAAAGGAACTCATGAAGGCGCTTCTCTGTCTTGCTAAGGAGCATAAGGCTGTTATAATGCCGGGCTATACTCATCTTCAGAGGGCACAACCTGTTACCTTTGGACATCATATGATGGCTTATGCAATGATGTTTTCCCGTGACATTGTAAGATTAAAAAATGCCAAGGCTTTGATGAACACCTCTCCTTTAGGTTCCTGTGCTTTGGCAGGAACAACATACGGTACAGACCGTGATATGGTTGCCGCAGAATTGGGATTTGACGGTGTGGCACTTAACAGTCTTGACGGTGTTTCGGACCGTGACTACTGTGTTGAACTTTCTGCCTGCTTTGCAATTATCATGATGCACCTTTCCCGCCTCTGTGAGGAAATAATAATGTGGTCAAGCTGGGAATTCAAATTTATTGATCTTGATGACTCTTATTCCACCGGCAGCAGTATTATGCCCCAGAAAAAGAACCCCGATATGGCAGAGCTTATCCGGGGCAAAACCGGCAGAGTTTACGGTGATCTAATGGGAATTCTTACCGTTTTAAAGGGTATTCCTCTCGCCTACAACAAGGATATGCAGGAGGATAAGGAATCTATTTTTGACAGTGTTGAAACAGTTTCCGCCTGCCTTTCCATTGCAACTCCCATGCTTGCAACCATGCGCGTGAATAAAGAAAATATGTACCGCGCCGCATCAGGCGGATTTATAAATGCCACAGACTGTGCAGACTATCTTGTTAAAAAGGGTATGCCCTTCAGAACCGCATATAAGATAGTTGGTCAAAGCGTTGCTATGTGCATCGCGGAAAAGACAACCCTTGAAGAGCTTCCCCTTGAAAAGTATAAGGAAATGAGCGAGCTCTTTGATGAGGATATTTACGATGCAATCAACCTTGAAACCTGCGTGGCAAAGCGTATTTCCAAGGGCGGAACAAATGTGGCCTCTGTTGAAATGCAGATAGAATATATCGAGAAGTTCCTGAATAATATTTAAATAACAAAAAATGCCCTACGGGGCATTTTTTATATTTCGTATTCGTCGCCATCATCGGGAAGAATAAGCTCAAAATCATTCTTACCTTTACGGCTGTTTAATTCATCATATTTTATTTCGGGATAAACATGAATTATCGCAACCCTGTCTGCATTGCATTTTTCAAGCATTTCAAAAAGATCTGTAATTTCGGGATGAGAGCATTCCGAAATTATCATATCAACCCTTTCGCCTTTTGCAAGATACTTGGGAAAATCACCGAGATTAGGTGTCATATCGCTTGTAATATGTACCCTTTTATCCTCTGCCTCGATCAAAAATCCGTGGCAGATGCTGTTACCCTCCCAATCAATCAGATGCTTGGTTTTAACAGAGGAAACTTTTACAAAAAGATCATTGTAAAAAGCACCTTCGCATATCTTGAAAAATTTACGGTTATATTTATTTGCATACTCTCCCATTACATCGAAATCGGGAAGATATATTTTTGCATTTATCTTTTCACAGGAACAAAGCTGTGAAAGATACTGAATATGATCTGTATGGGCATGACTTATAAAAATACCCTTTACCCTTGAAAGATCATAATTTTCCTTTTCAAGAATGTCAACAACCGGGGCTCCTGCATCAAAAATATAGGAACGGTTACCGATTTCCAAAAGTATACTTTGACGGTTTTTTGAGGTTTTGGAATCCTCCATACCGTGATTTGTACCTAAAAATCTTACTTTCATGATTCTATAATAGTATAATCTCCGCTTTTCAAAACGGAGACAAGCTCCTTTATTGAATTGATTTTATTTTTTGTTATTATACCGCCTTTTCCTAATGCTCCCTTATCGTGAAAATCGGAACCGGAGGTCATGGGTTTATTATAATACCGGGCAAAATCCTTGGCTAATTTATTGCGTAATTCCTGCGTTCCACCGTTATAAACCTCTATGCCGAATATATTTTCGGGAGGTTTCACAGTCATATTGTCGCGGAAGGGATGCGCTTGAACAACTACTGCATTTTCAGGTAATATTTTCAAAAGCTCCTCCAAGGAATCAAGGCGATTCAGCAGAGGCGCATTATATAAAAACTCCTCATCTATACCGTAAACAAGATAATCGTTGATCATAGGCCCGTCAAAACGAACTTCCGCACCCAAAAGAACGGTGAAACCGCATTTTTCCCCCTCTTCTTTTGCTGCACGGTACCCCTTTAACCATCGGTCAATTATCTCTCTGTGGCTTTTACCTTCAAGTTCATCCTTGAACCAATCGTAAAAAATTGCGAAATAATGGTCGGTTATAACCACACCGTCATATCCTATATCCTTATATAATTTTACTATATTTGCCCCGACTTCCTGTGCAACAAGATCATTTTCGGCGGTATGTACATGCAATTCAAATTTTCCCATAACAGACCTTTAACAATTGATTTGTTTTATTCTATCATATGTTACAATAAAAATCAAGTAACGGTAAATAATAATTCTATGATTATTGTAAACATGATAGCAGCAACCCTTATAGGTATCCTGGCAGGATTAGGTGTTGGCGGCGGAGGACTTTTGGTAATATATTTAACCCTGGTAACAGGTATGGAACAGTTAAATGCTCAGGGCATAAATCTTTGCTTTTTCCTTTTCTGTTCCACGGCGGCTATGTTTATTCATTTTAAAAAAAGAAGAATAAATATAAAACAAACCCTTTCTCTTTCAATCGTTGGTATTGCGGGTTCGGTTATCGGAAGCTATATTTCCCATAACACTAACCCGTACCTTTTAAAAAAGCTGTTTGGCGCACTCCTTATAATCAGCGGGATCACCGTACTCTTTACCAAAAAGAAAAGGTAACACATTTTCCAAACCCTCATAAGATAATAACAGAGCGCACCGAAAACGGTACGCCGAAATTTAGGAGGATTATAAAATGAATTGCCTTTGCGATATTTTTGATAACTGCAACATCTGGGTTTGGATCGTTATTATTTTAATACTCGTTGCTCTCTGTGATTCCTGCGGAGGTTCAACATACAGAAACGACCGTTGCTGCCATTAAGAACTAAGTAAAGGGGCTGTTTTCAGCCCCTTTTCATTTATTAATTCATCCAACCCTTAACAAGATCGGGGAACAATTCTGCTCCTGCCTCATGGTTTTTAAGTATCCATAAACGGTGGTATTCGGAAAAGAGCTTTTCACATTCGTCCTTATCATATTTACCCAAAAGCACTTTTGCAAGAACGATAACGATTTCACAGTTACATTTTAGCTCGTCCATTACATTTTCCTTTGCATCAACCTCATCAAGCTCTGCGCGCATATCGGTCATATATTTAAGGATGCGTTCCATTTCGGTGCGGCGAACCTCATTCACTTCATGACGGCGCATAAGGCTCTGGTTGATTTGTGTACCGTTAAACATAAGCTCTTCCAAGATATAGAAGTTACCCATACGATAAACTATATCGGCAACAGATTTTTTACTCTTTTTTCTGTAAACGAATTTATCAAGATAATCTGTTACAGCATAAAGCATCTGTCTTCTTTCACCGTATGCGATCTCATTGTTATGATTTCCGCAGTTCCAGGAAGCATATCCGCCAACAACAAGAGGAAAATATGTAGTGTAGGGCATTTGGGGATGTCCGTCATCTCCCCATTCTGTAAGCAGGAAGCCTTCTGCTCCGTAATATGCACCGCTTTCTGCCGCATTTGTAATATTAACAACCATATTGTTCATTCTGCCGGTTAAACTACCCCACATTGAAGTACCGGGGCACACATAAAAGCGTAAGCCTTGCTCGGAAAGCAAGCGGCAGTTACGATCATAGTGATGCTCGGTTTCATAACCCCATTGCATTACTATAGCATTTTTAGGTATATTGGCAAGCTGTTCCGGATGCTTAAAAACAATATCATCAAAGAACATGGGCGTCATACCGTATTTTTCAGAAGCAAGATCTATAACCTTATTGAGATATTCTGTATAAACATTGCCAACACCGCGTTTATCGCATTCTTCCTTGGTTTCATTTAAGCCAAGCTCATGGGGTTCATCCATACCTATATTAAGAATGGTAGAAGTGAATGCAGGCAAAAGCCCCTCGTAGATCTTATCAATAAGCTCAAGAGATTCGGGAAGAAAAGGATTAAGGGTTTGAGAAGGCTTGCCGTTTTTGCCTGTAATAGCAAGGGGAGCTATCTCTTCCTTTGCAGTCCATGCACCCATATGACCAAAGCTGTTCTGAAGGGGAACCAGATTTATAAACTTTTCTTTACAGTAAGCATCAAGCTCCCTGATTTCCGCTTCGGTCAAGGGCTGTGTATCCTTCCAATATTCTTCAAATCCCTTATATTCGTAGACAAAGCTTTCCATATAAAGCTGAAGCTGATTGTATTTAAGATCGGAAAGGAGATCAACAAGCTCCTTTAAATACTCGATATTCGGAATCTTTCCGCGGCTTATATCAAGCATATAACCTCTGTTTTTTATAGAAGGTTCGTCCTCTATATCAAGACAGGGGAGCTTTTTATCATCCCATGAAATTATTTGCTTTAAGGTTGTATATGCACGGAATGCCGCTTCGTCATCCGCATATTTAACCGATATACCGTCTTTATCTATCTTAATTTCGTACTTTTCGGGAGTAGAATAATCCGCCTTTTTCACCTCTATTAAGGTCTCTCCTGTACAAAAAGGTGCAAAAAACGAAAATTCCTTGTCACTTTCAACCTTAAATCCGTTTGCTGAAAGAAACTCTTCTTTTATTGTTAAATTTTGAGGTCTTGGAACTAAAAACATATTTATTCTCCTTAACAGAATTACTTATTTTATATTATCACATTCAATATAATTTGTAAATAGATTAGCGTATAAAGAAAAAAAGATTTGTAATAATAAAATAAAAGGAGGTTATACCATGATAGAACAGGATACCATAAAATTATTAAGAGAAACAGATGCAGGGGTTCAAATGGGTATAGATTCTATTAACGATGTTTTAGACAGCGTTAAAAACGAAGAATTCAAAAAATACCTTATACACTGCAAGGATGAGCATGACAGACTTGATTCAAAAATACGCGAGCTTTTACACAGATATCATGACGAAGGCAAGGATCCCAATCCTGTAGCAAAGGGGATGAGCTGGATAAAAACCAATGTTAAGCTCACCCTTGACGATTCGGACAAAACAGTAGCAGAGCTTATGACCGACGGATGTAATATGGGTGTAAAATCTTTAAACAAATATCTTAATCAATATGAAGCCGCCGAAGAAGAGGTAAAGGATATTACAAAAAAGCTCATAAAGCTTGAAGAAGAATTAGCAAAGGAAATTCAGAAATATTTATAAGGGAGCGGTAACAACGCTCCCTTAATTGATAAATTCGTTATTTATTTCGGTCTGCATGAATTTGATGATCTCTTCATTTGCAAGCCCCATATTCACCGCAAGAACCAGTTTCATATACGCTGCTTCAAAGGTCATGTCAAGGGGGATCATACCGCCCATTTCCACAGCATCAGAGGTAGAGGAATATTTATCCTCGCCGTTTTTACAGCAGGCAATAAACATGGGGATCCCCTTTTGCATACATTCACTTCCGAGAGTAAGAGCAGATGAGGAATTAAAACCGCCTACGCATAATGTTCCCGAATGGTAGCTTCCGTGAAGAACCGCCGAAATTCCGTCAAGACTGATTTCGGAATAATCTATACCCACATAAGGAACAATGACCTTGAGTTTTTTAGCGGATAACCTCCGGGGAAATTCTATAATCTTAAAACTTCTCTTCTTTGAAAGGTTTTTGCAATCCTCAAAGATATATTCATCGTCACGGTAAAAGACCTGATATCCCGATGCATTGTAAAAATCATTGGAATAATTTTGGCATTGCATGAGAGTTGAAGCAATATGAAAATATATTTCCCCGTCATCATTTTTGTAAGGTACATATATATTCGGAGCAATGCCGTCAAGGATAAGCTCCACAGCTGCACTGAAGTTATCAAGAGCATTACTCTCCTCGTCTGTTACGGGAGACTTTGCCGAAACAAGCATCATGGGAACACCAATGTCATAGAAAACAAAGGAAAAAAGTGCGGCGGTATAAGCAAGAGTGTCAGTACCATGAAGAACAACAACTCCCGCATATTCATACAAATCAACACTTTTAAGTTTTGCGATTATTTTGCCCAGCTTATCAAATGTCATGTTCTCACTTAATGTTTCAAAGCCGAGGGGCAGATCCTCAAATAGTTCTTGGCTGCCCGCATGTTTTGAAGTGCTTTTTTCAAAGGCTTCAAAAAGTATTCTTTTTGCATTTGTTACATCCACCTCACGGTGGTTCTTTTCGGGGTTGTGAGTGGATCCTATTGTTCCTCCGGTGTGTAACACTAAAATTTTTTCACTATTCATTTTTCTCTATTCTCTATTCTCTATTCACTAAATATTATTAACCAATCAACCGTAAATATCCGAGGGGTTATAATATCCATAAGGAATCTCCCATTCAATTGCATATTCTTCCGCATACGAGCCCTTAACCACTTGTAAGAAAGGATAAGGTGCATATACATCACCGAAAGCAGAGGGTGCCATATATGTTACCGATTGCGGAATAAAAACAACACTAATATCCGCTTCATAAAAAACAAAGTTCGATATTGATTTGGTTCCATTCTTTATAATAACAGAGCTTTTGTTAAGGAATGGCGGTGCATAAATTAAATGACCATCAAGATATAAAAGACCATCATCCCAATTATCTTTATTATTATAATATGCTGTTGCATTAAAAGCATCTTCGCCTACTGATATTAACGAATCCGGAAGGTCTATATCATCTAAAGCATAGCATGCCTGAAATGCATTGTAGTCGATAGTTTTAAGATTATTGCCAAAGGTTACATCTACTAATGATTCGCATTCATAAAAAGTAAATTCTCTGATACATTCAATTCCATCGCCTAATATAACGCTTTCAAGATTTGTACATTTTTCAAATGCCTGTTGTCCAAGTAAAGTTACACAATCAGGAAGAACAAAAGATTTAAGCGAGATGCAGTTATTAAAAGCATGCCCACCAATTTCTTTTAGTGTGTTTGGCAAATCGACCGCTGTTATTGAAACACCTCCATCAAACGCACGGCTATTTAATTTTGTTACTCCCTGATTCACTACAACGGTTTTAATTTCGGAAATATATTCATACCAAGGAACTGCATCTTCCATCTCCCCTTCACCGGAAATTGTAAGAGTATCACTTTGCATATCATAAACCCATGTGAGGTTATCTCCACAAAAACCTGTTACATAGTAGTTATAACTTTCATCATTATACTGTACGCAGAAAGTATATGTTTCACGGTCAAGGGTTACTGTATATGTGTCGGAATTAAGGTTCTTTCCGCTTACTGCAACGGAATTTGCGGCGTTTTTAATTTGATTTGAATTTTCAAATTCGCCCTTGGCATAGCGAATAACCTTGAGGTTGGAAAGTTCACCAAAGGTTATATCATTACCGCCGTCACGGGTAACGGTGGGCGAGCTTTTTATAACCTCATATTTATAGAAATCACGGCTACCGTCATTATAGATTATAACTATAGAAACAAGCCCTGCCTTTGGGAATTGCAATACACAGGAATCCCCTCTTTTACGGAGAATTTTTGCGCTGTGGGAAACAGCCATTTCACCGTGTTTTATATCCTTTTCGGTTTCATATTCACCGTAGGCATAGCGGATAGTTTTTACATCTTCAAGATTATCAATCTTGAATTGCATGCCCCTTTCTGTAACGGTAGAGGGTGTTTCTG
>JAFYPJ010000093.1 GCA_017547545.1 Clostridia bacterium
CCGCTTTCATCATACAGCCAAAGACCTGATGAATTTTTATTGATTGCATCAACGCTTGAGCTTTCCAAAGCTAAAGAAGTTCTTGATTCGGTTGAAATTAAAAACAAACCGATATATGAGATTTTAAATAACATCCTTACATTAGGCATGCCTCAAACCGCAGATAAGATATTCAAGGAGACAGAAATAAATGAGAGATCCTTATAAGGTATTAGGTGTTTCACCTTCCGCGACAGAAGATGAAATCAAAAAAGCATACCGTTCTCTTGCAAGAAAATATCATCCCGACAATTTTGCCAATGATGATATCAAACGCAAGGAAGCTGAAGAAAAAATGAAGGAAATAAATGAAGCATACGATATAATCCAAAATGCCCAAAAAGGCAATTCGGGCTCATATGCTAACTCTTCCTCATATTCTTCAAATCACAGAGAAAAATACAATGCAATAAGAGCATATATAAATTCAAGACAGATCGACCAAGCAGAAGCTGTATTACAATCAATACCTACCTCAGACAGAGGTGCTGAATGGAATTTCCTCAAGGGTTGCACCTGCGCCGCAAGAGGTTGGAATTTTGATGCGCTGAATTATTTTCAAACAGCATGTAATATGGACCCTTCCAATCAAGAATACAGAAATGCTCTTAATAATATGCGTTTGGGTGCAAGAAGCTACAATGCAGGAGGGTATCAAACTACAAAATCAAATGATTGCAGCGGATGTGATATCTGTGCAGGCCTACTTTGTGCGGATTGCTTGTGTGAGCTTTGCGGCGGCGATCTTATAAGCTGTTGTTAATATGAAAAAGAATACATACCGTATTGCCCTGTCTGCACTTATATGCGCTCTTTGCATTATATCCTTGCTAATGGGCTCTGTTATAACCTTTCTTGATCTTTCACTTTGTGCCATTGCTTCCGGAATAATGGTCTTTTCTGTAATTGAAATCGGCGGATTTTACCCTTGGCTTATATGGGCTGCGGTTTCTCTGCTTTCACTTCTTTTGCTGCCGGATAAATTCGGTGCGCTTGTTTTCTTTTTATTTGCAGGTTATTATCCCATGCTCAAAAGATATATAGAAATGCTTCCGAAATTTGCATATTTTTTGAAGCTGATTATATTTAATCTGTGTTTGAGTTGTATTATTTTTTTATCAAATAAAATATTGGGAATACCAAAAACCGAAATTACTTTCAGTATTCCCGTATATCTGATATGTAATTTTTTATTTATTCTTTATGATATATCCTTAACAAGAATGATTACTTTTTATATATTCAAGCTCAGAGACAGGCTTGGTATATCCAAAAGAATGCATTAAGGGGCTGTCCAAATGTGAAAAAATCGCATTTGAGACAGCCCTGTTTAATCATTTCTTGTAATATGCATTCAAATAGATCTGTTTTATCTCTTCAATTAACGGATATCTTGGATTGGCACCTGTACACTGATCGTCAAACGCATTATATGCCATTGAATCCAGCTTTGAAAGAAAGAGGTTTTCTTCTATTGAATATTCCATTATACTTCCCTTTATACCGATTTTTTCTTTTAATTCTCTGATCTTTTTTAAAAGTAATTCAAATTTCTCACTCTCATTATTACCGCCAAGATTCAGGGAATCTGCTATTTCAGAATATCGGTTAAGCATATTCGGATAAGAATATTGCGGGAAAGTACCCATTCTTAAAGGTGCATCTGAAGCATTAAAGCGCATAACCTCTTCTATCAACAAGGCATTTGAGATGCCGTGAGGCAGATTAAATGCCGCTCCCAATTTGTGTGCCATAGAGTGGCAGATGCCCAAAAATGCATTTGCAAATGCCATTCCCGCCATTGTTGCTGCGTTAGCTGTTTTTTCTCGCGCTTCCCTGTCATTTTCTCCGAATTCATAAGCACGGGGCAAGTACTGAAAAATAAGCTTGATAGCAGCCAAAGCCAACGCATCGGTATAATCGGTTGCAAGCATAGACGAATATGCTTCAATGGCATGGGTGAGTGCATCTATACCTGCCGCAGCCGTTAAAGGCTTTGGTGATTTTTGCGTAAGCACAGGATCAATAATTGCCATATCGGGCATAAGAGAATAATCAGCCAAGGGATATTTTGTTCCTGTTTTTTCGTCAGTAATTACCGCAAAGGGTGTTACCTCCGAACCTGTTCCTGCTGTGGTGGGAATTGCAACAAAAGATGCCTTTTTCCCTAATTTGGGATACTTATATATTCTTTTTCGTATATCCGCAAATCTCATTGCCATATCCTCAAATTTTGTTTCGGGAGCCTCATACATAAGCCACATAATTTTTGCCGCATCCATTGGAGATCCTCCTCCAAGTGCTATGATACAACCCGGTTCATATTCCCTTATATACTCACTTCCCTGTTTCACACATGACAGAGTTGGATCAGCTTCAACATTAAAAAACACTCTTGATTGGTAACCCATTTCCTTTAATTTATTACAAACGGTATCTGTATAACCGTTATTATAAAGAAATGAATCTGTTACAATAAACACCTTTTTGTTATAAGCAATATTTTTTATCTCTTCCAATGCAAAGGGCAGACATCCGTTTTTTATAAAAATCCGTTCAGGTGACCTGAACCATAACATGTTTTCCCTTCTTCTTACTACGGTTTTAACATTCATTATATGCTTTATCCCAACATTTTCACAAACTGAGTTTCCGCCCCATGAACCGCATCCAAGGGTAAGTGACGGAGTAAGATTGAAATTATAAATATCTCCGATTGCACCCTGGGCGGAGGGTTGATTTATTACTATTCTGCATGCTTTCATTTCACAATTAAACTTATTATAGCGGTCTTTTTGTTTATCAACATCAATAAACAAGGATGCGGTATGACCGTATCCTCCGTCAAAAATAAGTGTTTTTGCCTTTTTTAATGCATCGTCAAAGCTCTGCGCCTTATACATTGCAAGTACAGGTGAAAGCTTTTCGCAAGCAAAGGGCTCGGTTGATTCTACACTTGATACTTCACCTATCAGTATCTTTGTATCCTTTGGAACCTCTATTTGAGCTATTTCTGCAATCCTTTTTGCGCTTTGACCAACGATTTCGGGGTTTAACTTTCCGTTCTTCATCAGAATATTTCTTATCTTATCCTTTTGTGGCGCATCAAGAAAAAAGCAGCCTCTTTTTTCAAACTCACCCTTAACACGGTTATAAATACTTTTATCAACAATTACAGCCTGTTCGGATGCGCATATCATACCGTTATCAAAAACTTTTGAATGAATTACGGATGATACAGCCGACACGATATCTGCTGATTCATCAATAATTGCGGGAGTGTTTCCCGAACCAACACCAAGGGCGGGTTTCCCACTGGAATAAGCGGCTTTAACCATCCCTGATCCTCCTGTTGCAAGTATTATATCACATTCCTTCATTGCAACATCTGTTATCTCTATACTTGGCATATCAACCCATTCAATTATTCCTTCCGGAGCACCTGCCTCGATTGCACCTTTTAATACAGCCTTTGCAGCTTCAACCGTGGAGTGTTTTGCACTTGGGTGGGGGCATATAATTATTCCGTTTCTTGTTTTAAGAGAGATCAATGCCTTAAATATCGTTGTTGATGTTGGATTTGTTACCGGAATTATTGCACAAATCACCCCAACAGGTTCAGCTATTTTAGCAGTACCCAATATTTCATTTTCTTCAATTATTCCGCAGGTTTTGATGTCTTTATATGCATTATAAATAAATTCACTCGCATAATGATTCTTTATAACCTTATCCTCCGCAACACCTCTGCCTGTTTCCTGCATCGCACTAAATGCAAGATCTATTCTTTCCTTATTTGCGGATTTTGCCGCATGATAAAATATTTTATTAACCTCTTCCTCTGTGTACCGAGAGTACTCAAGTTGAGCTTTTTTTACTCTTTCAACAGCTTTTTTTAGTTTTTCGGTTGTATCTATAGCTTCTCTTTTATACATGACTGCTCCTTTTTGTTTTATTTATAGTATGTCAAATAAAACGAAAAATATTGACTAAACAAATAAAAACATGATATACTACAAATGAGGTGAGGTAATGTCACTTAATTATATATTTGAATATCATGATAAAATAGATTCAACAAATAAATATGTAAAAGAAAGAGCTAAAAAAGGTGCTTTGGAAGGATTAACGGTTATTGCAAATGAGCAATCCTGCGGCTACGGAAGAATGGGCAGAAGCTTTCATTCTCCCAACAAAAGCGGTTTATATATGAGCATCCTGCTGCGCCCAAAAATTGAACCAAAGGATACGCTTTTAATAACAACTGCGGCCGCTGTTGCAACTTCTGAAGCAATTGAAGAGATAAGCGGTAAAAAAGCATTTATTAAGTGGGTAAACGATATCTATGTAGATCAGAAAAAGGCTTGCGGAATATTATGCGAATCTGCCCTTTCCACCGATAACAGCAGTTGCGAATACTGTATTCTCGGTATAGGAATAAATCTTTATGAACCAAAAGGATCCTTTCCCGACGATATAAAAAATATAGCCGGTACAATCTTTGAAAATGAAGTTGGTACTGATATTAAGGATAACCTTGTCAAATTGATCACAAATAAATTCGGTATTTATTATAATGATCTCTTTGATGAAAATATCTATAAAAAGTATAAAAACCGTTGTTTTATAATCGGGAAAACGGTATATGTTATTAAAAACAATAACATTTTTGAACATAAGGTATGCGATCTTGACAAGGAGTTCAGACTGATTACAAAAAATTCCTCAAACGAATATTTTCTGCTTGATTCAGGGGAGGTTTCATTAAAATGCAATATCTGATCACCTTTCTGGAAGGTATCATCACCTTTATTTCACCTTGCCTGTTACCCATGCTTCCCTTATATTTGATATATTTTGCAGGCGGAAATAAGGAGCCAACCAAAAAGCAAACCTTTATGAATGCCCTTGGTTTTATCATGGGGTTCAGCTTACTGTTTGTTTCACTTGGAGCACTTGCAGGAACTTTAGGTTCTTTTTTAACCCGTCATCAAACCGCATTTAATATAATATGCGGTGCAATACTTATTATCTTTGGTATAAATTACACGGGAATAATTAATCTACCCTTTCTGAATTCCACAAAAAAACTTAACCCGAATTTTAAACCCACCGGATTCTTTTCGGCAATTTTGTTCGGTTTGATATTTGCTGTTGGATACAGCCCATGCGTTGGTGCATTTCTTTCATCGGCTCTTCTTTTGGCTGCTAATTCCAAAACTCTTTTCCAAGGCATTTTACTTCTTTTGGTTTATTCTCTCGGTTTAGGACTTCCCTTTTTGATTTGTACTCTTATAATAGACAGATTAAAGGGTGCAATAGGATTTATAAAATCTCATTACAATATTATAAACCCGATATGCGGTATACTTTTGATTGCAATGGGAATTCTTATGGCAACAGGCTTGTTCAATAAAATTATGTTCTTTTTCAATGTATAGGAGATATCATGAAAAAAACTGTATCAATAATTTTGCTTATATTAGCATTGCTCCTTTTAATAGGCGGTGCTGCTTTTGCTTACAAATATCTTACTAAAGATGACAATAAAGATGATAAAATAATAATCACGGAAAATACCGATGCTGAAACTGTAGAAAATTCAGAGTATATTCCTTTAGGTAACTACACAGACTTTACGGTATACACCGAAACGGGAGAAAATGTATCCTTATCGGATAAAGCTGCTCTCGGTAAACCCGTAATTATAAATTTCTGGGCAACATGGTGCGGATACTGTAAAATGGAAATGCCTGATTTTGAGGAATGTTATATTGAATACGGTGACAGTATCGAATTCATGATGATAGATATATGCGGCGGCGGACAGGATGACAGAGGCAAAGCCCAGGACTATATTAAAACCGAAGGTTTTACATTCCCCGTCTTTTACGATGACGATCTTTCGGCATTATCTGCTTATTACACTACGGGTTTTCCCACAACCATTGTTATAGATTCTAACGGAAATGTTGTGTATAACCGTTCCGGTGCTTTAACTAAAGAACAGTTATTAAGCATTATTGATCAAGTAACATAAAAATGCACCCAAAAGGGTGCATTTTTTGTGATTATTCTGTTCTGAGGGCCACAACAGGATCCTTCTTTGCAGCTGATCTTGAGGGGATAATACCCGAAACAAGAGTGAGCAGCACACTTATTGTTATAAGAACAATTGCAGCAGGCAAAGGAAGTATTGCTCTAAGATTAGAAATATCGGTTAATATATAAAGCAGCGCATTTATCGGTATGCAAAGCAGATAAGTAACAAGTACACCGATAAATCCTGATGTAAATCCGATTATCATGGTTTCCGCATTGAACATTTGCGAAACATTCTTCTTTGAGGCACCGATAGCTCGGAGAATTCCTATTTCCTTTGTTCTTTCCTGAACCGAAATAAGGGTTATAACACCTATCATAATAGAAGAAACGATAAGTGAGATAGAAACAAAGGCAATCAAAACATAGGTTATCGCGTTTATTATTGTTGTAACCGACGAAAGCATGATACCTATATAATCAGTATATCCAATATTCTTATCGTCATCAACATTTTTATTATATTCTGCTATTGCATCGGTAATAACATCCTTGTTTTCAAAGGAAGATGCATATATATTGATAGCAGAAGGCTTATCAAGATCAACATATCCCATCGAATTGAGATTCTCGTCATAAGTAGTTTCCGAAAAAGAAACTACATTATCATAATAGGATGCCAATTCTTCATTGGAATAGCTATCAAGCGACATATCAAGAGCAGATGCAAGAGCCGAAATTTCTTCTTCACTGATATTTGCCATCATCTGTTCAACGGCCGTGGGAATACTTGCATAAGCGTAGGTGGATATCATAGATCTCAAATCTTCTTCGCTCAAGGTTTTCATGGTTTCTTCAAGCTCGCTTTCGCTAAGACCGTAGGATGTAAGCATTGAGGCATACTTTGACATAATGGTAGCTATCATTTCCTCACGGTTCAGAGAATCAGCTGCCGAGAGCTCTTGAGTCATCTGATTGTAAACATTTATACCCTGGAAAATCTCTGCCTTAACTTTAGTTCCTTTACTACCGGAAAGCATTGATATATATTCTCTGAAATCAGCAGCTTTAGATTCATAATCATCATCTGCATAAGAAGGTTCAAAGGGCCTACCGGACAAAATATCATATTTGGGTGAATCAAACTGCGCATTGATCACCTCTGCATCTCGTGAATTTTTAACAATATACTCTGTAAGCTCTGCGGTATAGCAAATACCACCTGTAAGCATTGCGGCCTTAGTATCCTCATTAGGTCTTATAACACCAACAACCTTGAGCGGCATTCCTTTGTTATAGAGTTCTCTCATTATTATCGCTTTGCTCTTAGGATCTTCCTCGGAGGAGAGCTTATCGGTATAACTGCCGTCTTCATTTTGAGAAAACCTGTCATAATTAAAAACTACTCTGTATTCGCGGTCGCATATCTCCTTATATGACCATGTCTGCTCATTAAATTCGAGATTTTCACCTCCAAAGGTAGCTTCAAACATAGCTTTCATTTCGCTTTCATTAAGAAAACCGAGAGCATAAAGAGTCATATCGTCGATCTCGTTATTTGAATCAACAACCACAACAACTTCATTGTATGATGACGGCCATTTGCCGTAAATTACATCATACTGTTCCTTTAAGAGATCATTAACAGCGCCGCCGTCATTTGCGGGAAGAAGCTCCTGCCAGAGATTTGTTGATCCCATCATTCCCACACCCATTGTGGACATGTTTCGGGTGGATTCCATCGAAGAAAGCATGCTTTGGCTGAATTCCTTGGGCACATATTTCTTCATAAGGTCGATCAAAAGATCATTGGTATCCGAAGAAATTACATTTTCCTTTTCTGTTTGTCCGGTATCATCAGTTGATATGGTGAATATCTGAAGATCAAGATTATATGAATATTGAATTCCGTTTACAGCCTCGGCAAGTTTGGAATCCTTTTTGCCAATCTCTTCCCTTAAATAATTATCAAAGGATTTAAGATCGTTTTCTTTAACCTCGTTCATGGTATTAACAAAGGCATTTATGATATTGGAAACAGATTCTTTTCTGTAAATAGCGTCCTTGGGATGATCAGCTTCCTCTGAGGCTGCGCTCATGAAATTTTCAATCAAAGCCGACATATCAACATTCTGAGCCTGAAGCGTAAGAGGATATGAGGAAAGTGCTTCCTCCTGAATTCCGTCAATAAATGCGGTAGTTCCCTGGGATACCGCAAGAATCAGCGCTATACCTATAATTCCTATTGAACCTGCAAAAGAAGTAAGTACGGTTCTGCCCTTTTTGGTAAAAAGATTTTTAAGAGATAGCATAAAGGCTGTTCCGAAAGAAAGGCTCGGCTTCTTTTCAGTTTTTTTGTTCTTTGCTTCTTCAAGAAGATTTTCATCGCAGCGTTTTTGTTCATTGTACTCTTCTTTAGTTAAAGGATTTGAATCTCCTATAATATTACCGTCAAGCATCTTAATGATACGCGAAGAGTAATTTTCTGCAATTTCGGGATTATGAGTAACCATAATTATAAGGCGCTCTTTTGATATTTCTTTAAGAATATCCATAACCTGAACGCTTGTTTGTGTATCAAGTGCCCCTGTTGGTTCATCTGCAAGAATAATATCAGGATCATTAACAAGAGCTCTGGCAATGGCAACTCTCTGCATCTGACCGCCCGACATCTGGTTAGGTCTCTTTTTTAACTGATCACCCAATCCCACCTTTTCAAGGGCAAGCTTTGCTCTTTTTGTTCTTTCCTTTTTTGAGACACCGGAAAGAGAAAGCGCAAGCTCAACATTGGCAAGAACCGTTTGATGGGGAATAAGATTATAGCTTTGGAACACAAAACCGATTTTATGATTACGGTAGCTGTCCCAATCTCTGTCCTTATACTTTTTGGTAGAAACAGAATCTATTATCAGATCTCCATCGGTATATTGATCAAGACCGCCGATTATATTAAGCAGAGTTGTTTTTCCGCATCCGGACGGTCCGAGAATTGAAACAAATTCATTTTTTCGGAAGCTAAGATCTACACCCTTTAAGGCTTCAACGGTTTGCGCTCCCGTTTCATAATGTTTAACTATATTTTTTAGTTCAAGCATTTTATTACCTTTCTTGAATATTATTACGATATTTTATATTTATGCACGCATTCAATTATGATGATTCAATTATAAATGTTCAAATAAACACAAAATCAACAAAATATGTTTTGATATTAAATCTCCCTGTTTTTAATCATGCTGCAAACAAAAAATCCGTCACTTTTCCCTGCTTTGGGAAAATAAGTTGTCATTTTATTAAGCTTGAAATCAGCATGATTATCAAGAAATTTATTTATTATATAATCATTTTCATGTTTATTCAATGTACAGGTTGAATAAATAAGTGTTCCGCCTTGCTTTAAATAATTCGCAGAAGCAGAAAGAATCTCGTACTGTATTTCAGGCAACCGTTCAACCGACTCCTTATCCTTATATCTCGTTTCAGGCTTTTTTGCCATTACTCCAAGACCTGAACAGGGTACATCGCATAAAACACGGTCTGCTTTATAATAAAACTCTTCAATATAATTTTTTGAATTATGCTCTCTTGCATCAATTATATCAATTCCAAGTCTTTTAGCTCCGTTTTCAACAAGACTCAGCTTGCTTTTATGCAGATCAAGAGAAATAATGTGTCCTTTGTTGTTCATTGAAAGAGCCATCCCAAAACTTTTTCCTCCGGGGCAGGCACAGGTATCTATAATAAGCTCTTCGGGCAAAGCTCCTACAGCTTCAACACAAAGCTGGGAGGCCTCATCCTGAACAAATGCACCGTTTTGACATATACTTTCTATTTTTTCAAAAGAAATTCCCTCAAGAATATGTATACCGTTTGATGCCGATTCTGTAATACAAGCCTTTATACCTGCATCTTTTAGCTTTTGCAACAGTTCTTCTCTGGTATTAACAAGAGTATTAACCCTTAAAGTCATTGTAGGCGGTGTGTTCATGCCTTCAAGAATTTCAACTGTTTTTTCTTTGCCGTACTGAGAGCTCCAAAGATCAACTATCCATTTCGGAATACTGTATTTCACCGAAAGATCGGGAATTACAATATCATTATAGGTTAAAATCAAACGGCGTAAAACTGCATTAACATACCCCTTAGAACCTTTTGAAGCATATTTCTTTGCAAGTTCAACCGCCTCATTTACCGCTGCATGGTTCGGAATCCTGTCAAGAAATATTATCTGATATGCCGTCATTCGTAAAATACAAAGAACTTCAATATCAAGCTTTGCAACAGGCTTATCGGAGCATTTTGAAATATAATGATCAAGGGTTAACAACCGTTCTATACTTCCGTATACCAAAACGGTATAAAGGGCCCGTTCAGCGCCCTCAATACCGTATTTTTTAATAGCGGAATCTATCTCAAGATTTGAAAATTTGTTTTCTTTATAACAGCGTACCAATGAACGGTACGCTGCCTCTCTTGCACTAATCAATCTCTTCTCCTGTTTACTAACGAAATAAGTCTTAATAGGTTTCCAAGTGCAACAAGTAATGCCGCAATGTAAGTTAATGCAGCTGCCGAAAGTACCTTTTTTGCACCCTTTAATTCTTCATCAGAAAGATATGCTCCTTCAAGAGCTTTAAGCGCTCTTCGGCTCGCATTAAACTCAACTGGTAAGGTTACAAGCTGAAACAGAACAACTGCACAAAACAGAGCTATTCCGATATAGCTTAAAAATTCCATTGAAAGGAAAATACCTAAAATTGCAAGCCAGATACCAGCGGTGCTGCCGATATTTGCAACCGGAAGTATCGCACCCCTTATCTCCATAGGAGCATAATTCTGTGCATACTGAGCAGCATGTCCCGCTTCATGCGCAGCAACACCTACTGCAGCAACACTTGTACTGTTGTAAACCCCGTCTGAAAGCCGCACCACATTGGTTTTTGGATCAAAATGGTCTGTAAGATTGCCGCTGACTCTTTCTATACGAACATTATAAAGTCCGTTTTTATCAAGTATTCTCCTTGCGGCATCAAACCCTGTCATACCGTATCTGTTTGTTACCTTTGAATACTTTTTATAGGTGGTATTTACATTCATTGATGCCCATGCAGCCAAAAGCATTGGCGGTATAACAAAAATAATATACCAATAATCTAACCAAAACATTTAAAATTACTCCTTTGTGCTTTTAAACACATCATTCAAGCTTACCCTTCTGCCGTTAATAAAGTCTGTTGCATTCATTCTGCCTTTACCTTCGGGCAAAAGTCTTTTTATAAGTATGCTTCCTTTTTTACATGCTATGCCTATTCTTGCATTATCTAAGGAAACAACGGTACCGGGTTCTGTGTCATAGGTTTTATCAGAATACTCCGCATCAACAAATTTAACCATTTTTCCGTTAAGATATGCAAATGAAAGAGGAATAGGAGAAAGACCTCTTATTCTGCACCAGATATAATAAGCATCACCGTTGAAGTCAATTAAACAGTCTGTCTTTTCTATCTTTTTGGCATAATTTGAAAGTGTGTTGTCCTGTTTTACCGGTACAACATTGCCTTCTTCAAGCATTTTAAGGGTTTTTACCAACAGATCTCCGCCTATTACAGCCAATCTGTCATGCATGGTTTCAAAATTATCATTTTCAGTAATATCGGTTTCTTCGATTGTAAGAATATCACCCGTATCAAGTCCGTTATCCATTTTCATAATGGTAATACCGGTAGTCTTTTCACCGTCCATTATGGCACGCTGAATCGGTGCAGCACCTCTGTATTTCGGAAGAATTGAACCGTGTACATTTATACAGCCATAACCTCCGAATTCAATAATATAAGGAGGTAAAAGCTTTCCGTATGCCGCCACAATTATGGCATCGGGTTTATATTCATCTATAATCGGTTGAAGCTCTCCGTTTTTAAGAGTTTGAGGTTGATATACCGGTATATTCTGTTCAAGGGCATAGACCTTAACGGGAGGAGGAGTTAATTCATATCCTCTGCCCTTCGGTTTATCCGGTTGAGTTATAGCACAAAGTACCTCGTTATCCGATTTAACCAAAGCTTCCAGAACAGTTTTGGCAAGATCGGGAGTTCCCATAAATATTACTCTCATAGCTTCTCCTTATTCGTATAATTCTTCAAGTTCTTCGGCTGTAAGCATTTTATATGCTTTATCAGTATATATTATTCCGTCAAGATGGTCTATCTCATGACAAAATGCTCTTGCACCCAAACCTGAGGCGGTAACTGTAAATTCTTCACCGTTTCTGTTCATGGCTTTAACGGTAACAGTTTCAGGGCGTTTAACAAGTCCCCATTTATCGGGTAAGGAAAGACAGCCTTCAAGCTCATCCTGTTCACCTTCACTGCTTACTATCTCGGGATTTATAAGTTCAATAATATTTCCCTCTTCATAGCACACAAGAGCAATACGGCGAAGCACACCTACCTGAACAGCCGCCAAGCCTGCACCGTTTGCTTTAATAAGTGTTTGCCTCATATCATCAAGCAGCGTAATTATCCGTGAATTTATCTCATCAACAGGTCTGCTTATTTTGCGAAGTCTTTCATCTTCCTCTGTAATTATGTTAAGTATCGCCATATCTACACTTCCTTTAATTTTCTTATCATAATATTTTACCATTGATTTTCAAAAATTGCAATATCTAATTTAAACATTACCTCTTTTGACAGCTTTTTTAATATAACCGTTTTATAATCTATATATAACTTATAAAGGAGAATGCTTTGGAAGAGATTATATACGGTGATATTCTATTTATTATCAACTTTTCTATGGATTTTTTGTCAATTTACATAACATCAAAACTTTTACATGCACAAACAAGTATCTCACGCCTTGTCTTTCCCTCGTGTTTGGGTGCACTATACGGAGTTATAAGCCTGTTTTCAAACCAATATCAACTTTTATCCTTTGCTGTTAACATAATTGTTGCAATTCTTATTTGTTATATCGCTTTCGGATACCGTAATCCATTATATCTGATACGCAATACTCTTATATTCTATGCCGTAAGCTTTCTTCTTGGCGGTACAATGACAGCGCTGTATTCGGCAGTAAACAGAGCAATTGCTAACAGCGAAATCATTATTGACGGCGAAAGAAGAAGTCTTATAACCGATATACCCGTTTCTATGTTTGTAATTATTGCTTTGATCTCTGTGATTTTTTCTTACATATGTTCATTCATACTTAAAAAGAAAGCACAGGAAAAAACGGCTTCACTTAAAATATACCTTGGTAATAATCGGATCACACTTGATGCATTGGTAGATTCGGGAAACCTATTACGAGAACCTGCAGGCGGTCTTTGCGTTGCTGTTTGTTCCTATAATAGCCTTGAACCTTTATTACCCTTAGGTGTTCGTCCTCTTTTCAAGGAATCAAAGTTGGGTATTCTTGAATTTGCCGATAAGGATTTTGCAAAAAAAGTCAGAATAATCCCTGTTTCACATATAGGAGGAAAAAATATACTTGTTGGTTTTATACCCGACCAAGCCGAAGTAAACGGTGAGATCAAAAAAATCTGCATTGCCTGCACCGCCGAAACCGAAAGTTTTGGAGATATGGAATGTATCATTCCTGCAGAAATATTATAATTAAAGGAGTTTATTATGTTTGGAATATTAAACAGAATCATAAATATACTTACAAATGACACAAACGATCTATTTTACATAAACGGACCCGATACCCTTCCTCTCCCGTTATCTGCAGAGGAGGAGGCAAAAATAATTGAAAAAAAGGATATCGACACATCACTCAGGTCTATTCTTGTTGAACATAATTTGAGGCTTGTTGTATATATAGCAAAAAAATTTGAAAATACCGGTATAGGTATCGAGGACCTTATATCAATTGGTACTATAGGATTGATAAAAGCAATAAATACCTTTAAACCCGACAAAAATATCAAGCTTGCAACCTATGCTTCCCGTTGTATTGAAAATGAAATTTTAATGTATATCCGTAAAAGCAGTAATCAACGAAGCGAAATATCTATTGATGAGCCTCTTAATGTAGACTGGGACGGAAACGAACTTTTATTGTCCGATATATTAGGAGGCGAAGAGGATAGCGTATACCGAAATATTGAAAGTGAACAGGATAAAAAAACTATCCTGAATGCCGTTTCACATCTTAACAACCGTGATAAAGAAATAATCAGTATGCGTTTTGCCCTTAACGGAGGTAAAGAGCTAACACAAAAGGAAGTGGCAGATAAAATGGGGATTTCACAGTCATATATATCAAGGCTTGAAAAAAAGATCATATCCAAGCTCAAGCGTGAAATTGCCAATAAAGTATAAAGAGACTTTGAAAAACGAAGGCATGTGGACCCCAAAAACTCAGCAAGCTCGTTTCGGGGAACCCCATCGGTTTTCGTGAAAAGTCTCCGTAGGCTTACTATGTAAGGTAGAGTAACTTTTCGCGAAAAAGTATGAAAACGCGGTGTGAATTCAATATTCACACCGCGTTTGAGTACTTATTCAACTATATTGGGAGTATTTCTTTTAAAACTATTTCTGTTTTAGATAGTAAATTAAACTTTATATAGTTTTCTTCCACACGCCCGATCGAGTTTTTCGACAGTCTGAAAGAGCCTGTGAAAAACAGGCTCTTTAATATTCATTTACGCAGGTAACCACTCTCTGGGATGTTTTGTAATGTCGTAAGTAGGAGCTTTACTTTCAGACCATTTTATACCAAGCTCGTTAACTTTATTATAAAATGCTTCTGCAAGTGCAAGATAAGAATCCTTTGCCACGGGATCATCACCGCAATAATCTCGTGTGTAGAGTGCTGTAAGCATGGTATATGTCCATGATACTCTTGAACACTGAATTCTTTCAAGCTCGTCTGCATCCTTCGCCATTGCCTCGGCTGCGTCCCAATAACCTTCAAAGGTATCCATATAGTTTAAAAGATCCTCGTAATCAATAATAGAATCGGGAACGGCATGGTAGCCAAAATGGTTCTTTTCGGAAAGGCTCTCCATTGTATCAATATACATCCTGATATTCTTCCAGCCGGCACCGTAATATGCTTCAAGGAAGCTGTCAACCTCGACCTGATATTCCTCTTCGCTCATTGTTGGATCCCATTGAAGCTTTCCTGTTAAATATCCTGTAAGAACTCCGAATTCGCCGGATTTACCGAGAATTGCATTGTTAAATTCACCTCTTACACCAAGTGAGTATAACCATTCCTTGTTATCACGCAACGATTCAACCATAGGCAAAGCGCCAAATGAATAGGTGAAGTTGGCAGAATAGTCCCAAACCCACATTTTCTTAACAACCTTGCTCCAACCGGTCATATGTCCGAGAAGAGACGCATTAAGAGGACAGGTGGGATCATTATAGTCATGACTTGCACAGTTGCCTATTGGACAGTAATATATGATAACATTATCATGAAGCTTTGTCTTAACGGGGTGGGTTGTATGAAGATATGCAAGTGTAAGGATCGAGCAGTTAGGATATTCCGGCTCTATAGCCTTTGCAATAGCATCGCAAAGGAACATAATGGTTGCACCGCGAGTTCCTTCTCTGCGGTATACCTCCAAACATCTTTCACACATACAGGATTCTTCGGAGTCATTTTGTGAAACCCAAATAACCTCAAGATCAGGATTATATTTAAGATAACTCTTAACTGTATTGATTGAATATTCAATAATTTCGGGATCGGTAAGGCAGGGCTCAACTCCAGAAATGCCTGTAATATCAGGAAGATTATGTACAAATCCCTTGGTTTTAAAGGGGTTTCCGGATCTCTCCTCTTCGGGGGTATTGCTCCAATATACCACTCGGCTTTCGTATCCGGGACCGTCTTTGAAGTAATATCCGTTTTCAATATCTACCACATCCTGATAGTCAATTACGGTAACATCTTCAGAGTAGAAACCATAGCCAAGTTTTTCAAGACAAAGACCTATAACACCGAAATACGAACCTTCATAATCATCGCTCTTTCCGGCAATTGCAAGGTAGTTACCCTGAACCTTGATTTCAAAGGAACAACGGTCTTCACCGTCACGGTCAAGGGTAATAAGACCTGCTGTTTCACGGTTTGTTTTACCTATAAGTATCTCGTAATCAGAAATTTCCGCTTCATCAGTGCTCATTGTAAGGGTAATTCCCGCACAGCGTTCAATATATCCAACAAGATTTTTTGCGGCATCCTTGCTTTCATTATTATTTGCATAAACTATCTTGTATTTTTCAATAGGATTGCCGTTGATAGTAAGCTTACCGATATAAGGAGTGTCTGCCTTTTGGAAATCGAAATAATTTACTATAAGCTGAGCTGCTTCAGCTCTGGTTGCGGTTTTTTCGGGAGA
>JAFYPJ010000094.1 GCA_017547545.1 Clostridia bacterium
GTGCAAGAGGCTTCTCCGGTAACTCAAAGGTTCTCAAGGATAAGACCGAATTCACCATCCAGTACAGAACAAACGGTGTTGTTACAGTAGCTGTAGTTTATAACCACGGTTATGAAGTAATTTACCACTATGAAGTACAGCAGAAGGTTCCTTCCTTTGTACAGAACGGTAATACAGTTACCTTCGGTCAGCTTGATGATCTCTTCATCGTAAGATATGCAGAAGGTACATATAAAACCTCCAATCAGATCAAGAATGCTGAAGGTTCTCAGTATGTTAAGCCTGCAGAAATCGTTAACGGTTTCATTACAGTAACTCTTGATCCCGGTACTTACACATTCTGTGTACAGTATAATGATGAATCCTATAACTACTATGTAGTTACAGTAGAATAATCATACAGAAATTAAACAAGGCAGAGATTTTCTCTGCCTTGTTTCAATATAAAAGCACTTTGTACTGAATTTTGGTACAAAGTGCTTTTAATATATAGGGGATTTTTGTAATTTGACTGCCGTTTATTTTGTTCTGTTATAGATCATCTGGACTGCTGTGTCAAGAGAATCATTTTCCATCATTTCAAGAGCGCCGCGATCACATGCTGCGGTAAGCTTGGGATCGATCGGTATTCTTGCAAGAACATCAAGATTAAATTCGGCCGCAACAGCTTCAAGCTTACTTTCACCGAAAATAGATATCTCTTTTCCGCAATCGGGACATTTAAGATAACTCATGTTTTCAATAAGACCTAAAATGGGAATATTCATCATTTTAGCCATGTTTACGGCCTTTGCAACGATCATGGAAACAAGATCCTGGGGAGTTGTTACTATCACTATTCCGTCAAGAGGAAGAGACTGGAAAACCGTAAGGGCTACATCGCCTGTGCCGGGAGGCATATCAACGAACATATAGTCTACATCGTCCCATATAACATCTGTCCAGAACTGCTTAACTGTTCCTGCAATTACAGGGCCTCTCCAGGTAACGGGAGACTGCTTGTCGGGCAACAGACAGTTTACAGACATAACCTTGATACCTGTGGTTGTTTCAACGGGGAACATTCCGTCATCCGTACCCGTAACCTTACAGCCGTGAAGGTCAAAGATCTGGGGGATAGAAGGACCTGTAATATCTGCATCAAGAATAGCTGTATTGAATTCCATGCGGCTGAAATTTACCGCAAGCATTGAAGTAACAAGGGATTTACCAACACCGCCCTTGCCGCTTATAACACCGATTACTTTTTTTACATTACTCAATTTGTTCTGGGGAGCAAGCAAACTCTCTTTTTTTGAGGAGCAGTTTGCGCTGCAGGTAGAACAGTTATGAGTGCAATTTTCTTCTGCCAATTCTTTCACCTCTGAATTGAAATATAATAATATATTATATACCTATTTACAAAGAAATACAAGTAAAATGATGAAATTTCTGAAAATAAAAGAGTTTGGGAAATTTTGCATATAATAAATGATAAAAAATTAAAGGTTTTTTTGCAAAAACTATAGATTTTTTGGATTTGTTGTAGTATAATATATTGAATACTTATAAAATCAGGGGAAGTGTACCCACCGATTAAAAGGAGCAACAAAATGAAAATCTCAAAAATTGTTGAGCTTTTAGGCGCAGAGGTAGTTTGCGGAGAAGACAGGCTTGAAGAAGAAGTACACAGCGCATGCGGCTGTGATATGATGAGTGATGTTCTTGCATTTGTTAAGGATCAGGCAGTATTGCTTACCGGATTATGCAATCTGCAGGTAGTCCGTACTGCCGTAATGATGGATATGAAATGCATTGTTTTTGTGCGCAACAAAAAGCCTACCGATGACATACTGGAGTTAGCGCGTGAGAGTGATATAGTAATACTTACCTCTCCCAAGCGAATGTATACTGCCTGCGGAGTCCTTTATACAAACGGTCTTCAGGGTGGAACAGTTGCGCATTCATAGGAGGTTTTTATGAGCGAACCTATAAGATTTCATTTTGATGTAGACGGAGACAATTTTTCGTCGGCAGGAGAAGCTTCTGTTCAGGTGAAGCGTATGCTGCGCCAGATCGGAATCTCTCCCGATGTTATCAGAAAAGTTTCCGTTGCCATGTATGAGGGAGAGATAAACATGGTTATCCATGCTAACGGAGGCGATGCCGATGTTATTGTTGAACCCAATAAGATCACTATAGTATTAAAGGATGTTGGTCCGGGTATTGCGGATATAAATCTTGCAATGCAGGAAGGATATTCTACTGCTCCCGAAAATGTTCGTTCTCTCGGATTTGGTGCGGGCATGGGGCTTCCTAACATGAAAAGATATACCGATGATATGAAGATAGAATCAGAAGTTGGTGTTGGCACAACTGTTACAATGACAGTCCTCTTTTAAGGAGTATAAGTATGTCTAACTTTAAACATTCGGTGTTTTTGCAGCAGGAAAAGTGCAAGGGTTGTACAAACTGTGTTAAGCGTTGTCCCACCGAAGCAATAAGAATTCAAAACGGTCATTCGGTTATTGACGAGGAGCGTTGTATTGATTGCGGTGAATGTATAAAGCATTGCCCCTATAAAGCAAAAAAGGCTCTCTCTGATAAACTGGAAAAATATAAAGAATATAAATATAAGATAGCATTACCTGCACCTGCTCTTTACGGTCAGTTTGATAATCTTGACGATATAGATTTTGTAGTTTCCGGATTGTTGGAATGTGGATTTGACCATGTTTTTGAAGTTGCAAAGGCTGCGGAGATAATTTCTGAATATACGCGTAATTACCTCAGAAGAACGGATATAGCCAAGCCTGTTATCAGTTCTGCTTGTCCGGTTATTGCAAGACTTATCAGCAAGCGTTTCCCTTATCTTTGTGACAATCTTCTTCCCATAATTCCACCTATAGAATTAGCGGCGAAAATGGCAAAGGAAGAGGTAAAGGCAAAGCATCCTGAGCTTAAAGATGAGGATATTTGTGCAATCTTTATTTCCCCTTGTCCCGCAAAGGTAAGCTATGTAAGAAATCCTATCGGTATTGAAAAAAGCGCGGTAGACGGAGTTGTTTCAATAAGTGAGATATATTTTCTTCTTGTAAGCTCCATGAAAAAAATAGTTAATCCCGAAATCCAGTCACAAACAGGACTCGTAGGTGTCAGCTGGGCAGGAAGCGGCGGAGAAGCGGCTGCGCTTTTTAACGATAAGTATCTTTCTGCCGACGGTATTGAGAACTGTATAAAGGTTCTTGATGAAATAGAAAACGAAAATTTTGCAGGTCTTGAATTTATAGAGCTTAATGCTTGCAGTGGCGGATGTGTAGGCGGTGCCTTGACTGTTGAAAATCCCTACATAGCAAAAGCAAGATTACAGATATTGCGCAGATACCTGCCTGTGTCTCAAAACCATATAGAAAGAACCGATCCCACTGAGGTTCCTAAAAGCTATATCTGGGATCAGCCTATAGAATATTCTCCTGTTATGCAGCTTGATTCGGATATGAGCCTTGCAATGAAAAAGATGGCGGATATCCAGGCGATTTATGAAATGTTTCCCCATCTTGACTGCGGTGCCTGCGGTGCTCCCACATGCAGAGCATTTGCCGAGGATGTGGTTAAGAATAACGGGGATGTGAGCGACTGTATATTCATCATGCGTGAAAAGATCAGAGAGCTTTATAAGGAGCGTGAAGAAAATGACGGTAAATGAGCTTATTGACAAGTTGGAGCTTGAGGTTTTGAACCTTGAAGAAGGAGACCGCCAAATAGAAGGCGGTTATACCGGAGATCTTCTCAGTTGGGTAATGGGAAGAGCGCAGAGCGGTGATATGTGGGTAACTATAATGACCAATGTTAATGTTATTGCTGTTGCATCACTTGTAGACTGTGCCTGTGTGGTTATAGCTGAAAACGCGGAAATAGGTGATGAAGTTATAGCAAAGGCAAAGGCTCAGGGTATAAATCTGTTAAGAACCCCCCTTTCCTCCTACAAAATTTGTAATGAACAAATACTTTTATGATCTTCATATCCACTCCTGCCTTTCACCTTGCGGTGATAACGATATGACTCCTGCAAACATTGCAGGGATGGGAGTAATAAACGGATTAAATATTATGGCTTTGACCGATCATAACACCTGCGGTAACTGTCCTGCCTTTTTCAAGGCATGCAAACGCCACGGTATTATACCCATAGCGGGAATGGAGCTTACTACAGCTGAGGATATTCATCTTGTTTGTCTTTTTGATGAATTGGATGTGGCTATGAGCTTTGATTCGGAAGTGAAAAACCATATAATGGATATAAAAAACCGTCCGGATATTTTTGGTCATCAGTATTATATGGATGATGAGGATAAGATTCTCGGTGAAGAGGAAAAACTGCTTATCTCTGCAACCGATTATAATGTAGAAACCGCAATAGCTTTGGTTCACGGTTATGGAGGAGTATGTTATCCCGCACATATAGACCGTACCTCAAACGGTATGATAGCAACCTTGGGAGATATCCCTTTAGAATACGGCTTTGCAACGGTAGAATTCAATAACAGAGAAAATGTAGAAAGCTACAGAGAAAAATATTCTGCCGTAAAGAATGCCGGAGTCCTTTGTTCTTCTGATGCCCACTATTTGTGGGATATAAATGAAGCAAAGCACTCACTTGAAATAGACGATGAGCCCTATTCAAGTGCTCTCGTTCGTAAAAATTTGTTATTTAATATTATAAATATTAAAATTAAATAAAAACCATCAATGGAGGTAAAAAACATGAAAAAGAAACTGACTACGGTCATGTTTCGCGGTACTAAGGCTCAGGAAGAGCAGCTTATCGCTGTTATTGACAAGTACCGTGACACAGAAGGCGCAATGATGCCTGTTCTTCAGCAGGCTCAGGAGATCTACGGCTATTTGCCGATAGAAGTTCAGAAGATCATTGCACAGAGAATGGACGTTTCGCTTGAAGAAGTATATGGCGTCGCATCCTTCTATTCTCAGTTCTCACTTAATCCTAAGGGCGAGGTTGCTATTGCGGTTTGCCTCGGAACAGCTTGCTATGTTAAGGGTGCCGGTGACATCATTGACAGAATTTCAATGAAGCTTGGCGGTCTTGCAGCGGGTGATACATCTCCCGACGGAAAATACTCTCTTGAAGCTACCCGTTGTATCGGTGCTTGCGGTCTTGCTCCTGTATTGACTGTAAACAACGAAGTATACGGAAGACTTAAGAAAGAGGATGTTGACGATATCCTCGCAAAGTACATGTAAAATGTAGCCATGAAGGAGTTATCCCTTAACATTCTTGACGTAACCGAAAATTCGGTCAGCGCAGGAGCAAAAAACATTTTGATTTCGCTTATTGAAGATGAAAAGGGTATTCTTACCCTTACCATCAAGGATAACGGATGCGGAATGACTCCCGAGGTTGTAAAAAGCGTTATTGATCCTTTCTACACCACCCGTACTACCAGAAAGGTAGGCTTAGGTATACCGCTTTTAAAATTGGCGGCGGAACAAACGGGCGGCAGTATCAATATTGAATCCGAGGTTGGTACGGGAACTACCGTTACAGCCACCTTTGATACCAAAAGTATAGATTTCACTCCCATTGGAGACATGACCTCTACCCTTGTTACCCTTATAATGGGTGCACCGGATATTGATTTTGAATATATACATCAAAAACCGGGAGTAGAGGTTACACTTTCCACCTTGCAATTGCGTGAGGTGCTTGGAGATGTATCCTTGGGAATGCCTGAGGTGCTTGAATGGATCAGAGAATATCTTACAGAACAATATAATAATTTTGGAGGTACAAACTAATGAAATCATTAGCTGAACTCGCTGCTATCAGAGATAAAATGAAGGATAAAGTAGCAATCAGAGACTCTGAGAGCGGAACTCGTATCGTTGTTGGTATGGCTACCTGCGGTATCGCTGCAGGTGCGCGTCCTGTTCTCGCTGCGTTCGTTGAAGAAGTTGCAAATGCAGGACTTAACGACGCTATCACCGTTACACAAACAGGTTGTATCGGTATTTGCCAGTATGAACCCGTTGTTGAGGTTTTTGAAGCCGGCAAGGAAAAGGTAACATATGTAAAGATGACACCCGATAAGGCAAAGAGAGTTTTTGCTGAACATATCCAGAAGGGTAACATCGTTACCGAATATACAATGGGTAACTAATTTAAGGAGGAATTAACAAATGATTCGTTCACATGTTTTAATTTGCGGCGGTACCGGCTGTACATCCTCCGGCTCCGGTAAGATTCAGGCTGCTCTTGAGGCTGAACTCAAGGCAAAGGGTCTTGAAGAAGAGGTTAAGATAGTTGTTACCGGATGCTTCGGTCTTTGTGCCGTTGGTCCTATTATGATCGTATATCCCGAAGGTACATTCTATTCAATGGTTCAGGAATCCGATGTTGCTGAAATAGTTGAAGAGCACCTTCTCAAGGGTCGTCCTGTTGAAAGACTTATTTATGCAGAGCATCACGATGCTATTGAAGAAAAGGTTACCAGCCTTGCTGATACTACCTTCTACAAGAAGCAGAAGAGAGTTGCACTCCGTAACTGTGGTCTTATCAATCCTGAGGTTATTGATGAGTACATAGCTATGGACGGTTATCAGGCTCTCGGTAAGGTTCTTACCGAAATGACTCCTGATGATGTTATCAAGACTGTTCTTGATTCAGGTCTTCGCGGCCGTGGCGGCGGCGGATTCCCCACCGGCAGAAAGTGGATGTTCGCTCAGGCTCAGCCTAAGGGCAAGAAGTATGTTGTATGTAATGCCGACGAAGGTGACCCCGGTGCATTTATGGACCGTTCCATCCTCGAAGGTGACCCTCATGCAGTTTTAGAGGCAATGGCTATTGCAGGCTATGCTATCGGTGCTGATGAAGGTTATATCTATGTTCGTGCGGAGTATCCTATTGCTATTCACCGTCTTGAGGTTGCTATTGCTCAGGCAAGAGAATACGGTTTGCTCGGTAAGAATATTTTCGATACAGGTTTTGATTTTGATATCCAGCTTCGTTTTGGTGCAGGTGCATTCGTATGCGGTGAAGAAACAGCTCTTCTCACCTCTATCGAAGGTAACCGCGGCGAGCCCAGACCCCGTCCTCCTTTCCCTGCAGTAAAAGGTCTTTTCGGCAAGCCTACCATTATCAATAATGTTGAAACCTATGCAAATATCACTCAGATCATCTTAAACGGTGCTGATTGGTTTGCTTCCATGGGTACAGAAAAGTCCAAGGGTACAAAGGTATTTGCACTTGGCGGTAAGATCACAAACACAGGTCTTGTTGAAATCCCCATGGGTACAACTCTTCGCGAAGTTGTTGAAGAGATCGGTGGCGGTATTCCCAACGGTAAGAAGTTTAAGGCAGCTCAGACAGGCGGTCCTTCCGGTGGATGTATTCCCGAATCCCTTTACGATACTCCTATCGATTATGACTCCCTTATCGTTATTGGCTCCATGATGGGTTCCGGCGGTCTTATCGTTATGGACGAGGACACATGTATGGTTGACCTTGCTAAGTTCTTCCTTGAGTTTACAGTAGACGAGTCCTGCGGTAAGTGCGCACCCTGCCGTATCGGTA